>JBDHKG010000090.1:0-28873 GCA_039586495.1 Gemmatimonadota bacterium
CGAACACGTGAACGGATACTGGATCGCGCGCCGCTTGGAGGTGACGACGGTCAAGGACGGGCACCGCACGATTCTCGATATCGAGGAACTGCAATTCGACACGGGGCTCGACGATGAGTTCTTCAGCCAGCGCCAGCTCAAGCGTCCGGTCTGAATGCCGGGGGATCGCCCGAGCCGCTGCCGTCCTTGCGCTGACAGCGTCCGCGCTGCTCGGCACTCCGCTGCAGGCACAGCAGGTGCGGGTCGGCGGGTTCGTGCAGCTCGACCGCCGTTTCGCGCTGGGTGGGGACGCTGTTCGAATCCCGGATTACTACAACGTGTTCCGGCCCGGGCTCACCGCCAGCTTTTGGGGGCACGTGGACGTTACTGTAAGCTTCGACTTTCGATTCTACGACTTCGCTCTTACGCGGCCGACCGACGAGAAGGAGGACGCGGACGGCCGCTTCCCCAGTTCGTTAACGGTGTGGGAGGCGCAGGCGCGTGTCTCCGGGTTCCTATTTGACGCGCTCGACCTCTCGATCGGCAAGCAGCGGGTCCAGTGGGGCACGGCCGATGGGCTCAACCCGACCGACCGGTTCAACCCGTACGACCTGTCAGACCTGACCGACTTCACGGCGCGGCTGCCAACTTGGGCAGTACGGGCAGAGTATTATGCGACGGACGAATGGCGAGTCGAAGCCGTCTGGACTCCCAAGGCGTACGAGCCGCTGCTGCCGCCGGGGGCAGACGGCGTGCTAGCCGGGGCAGGAGGAGGAACGCTACCGGGGCCCGTCCCGTCGTGGGAGGAGCACTTCGAGGCGCCGTCGCGGCGGATGAGTGACAGCCAGTACGGGCTGAAGGTCGCAGGGCACGCCGCGGGTCTCGATGTCTCGGTAAGCTATTTCGACGGTTTCGACGGTATCCCCACGGCCGGGCGTGTGCTCCTCGTCGGCCAGGATGAAGCGTCGCAGACGTTCGACGGTCACGCGTGGACAGCGCTCCCCCGCATACGCGTACTCGGCGCGGATGTCGCCACCGAGTGGGGTGGCGTCGGGCTGTGGGGAGAGGGCGCCGTCGTGTTCCCGGAGCAGATCGAGCTTGTCACCGACGTCGTAGCGAACGGAGACAGCGTGCGGGACCGGGTGGTCGCGCTCAAGGACCACCCGTACGCGACGTGGACGCTGGGAGGGGACTATATGTTCCCCGGCGGATGGTATCTCAACCTCCAGTGGGCGCATGGGCTGTTCCTCGAGCGCGGCGCGGGCCAACTCCACGAGTACCTCGTGGGCAGGCTCGAACGGCGGCTCTTCCGCGAGACGGTGACTCTGACGCTGGAGGGAGCTCTGGAGGTAGCCCAGTGGTCAGATTGGTCAGATCAACTTGGGCTCGGCGTTTTCCCGGAGGTCGTGTACTCCCCGATTGACAATGTCGACGCGTCAATTGGGGCCTTTATCGTCGGCGGAGGCAGCGCCACGTTGTTCGGCAGCTGGGGCGACGCAGACCAGGTCTACCTTCGGGTTAAGGCCAGCTTCTGATAGGCCACGGAGGTCGCCACCTCAACTACTGCTCTTGCGTGATCCCGCTTGGGCAGCGTCCTGGCAGGCTGAGTCTCGATAGCCTCATAGAGTTCCTGACGGGAGAGTTGCAGAGGTTCCACGTGAGCCTCGCGGATTGGCAGGTGGGCAAGGTTCAAGGGCGAATCTAGTCCGCGAGCGGCGTCCCTGTCAGCAGACGGGTGGGGTAAGAAGTGGGGTAAGAACATGCTACATCCGGTTGTTTTCGTGTCAGTCTGATACGACAGAGGACGCCCGAAACACCGCGTGAATAATACAGTTCGCTGTATCTCACCCTCCTCTGGACCTGAATGGGGTTCAGGAGGTTGGGAGTTCGCGTCTTCCCGGGCGCATCGACTCCCGCGCCGGGCGCCGGCATCGCGGGCTGCGACGCGTGACTGCCCGAGGCGGCTGGATCACTCGCACAGCAGATCGCCTCGGGAGACTGACTGTAGCTAAACTGTAGCCATACCATTGAGCTTAACCGGGACTGAGGGGAACTACCGACAGGCTGGAGGGCCGCTTCCTGTCTCATTTCTTGGTCGATAGACCCCAATAGTCCTCGTGTCAAAGCGTTCTCTTAATCCGCAGGCCGTGAGTGCGGACTGTCGGGGCGACTCCAGGTGCCAAGCGAAGTGGTCCGGCTGGAGGATGGAGTAAAAAATGGAGTAATAAGATGCTACATTTGGGCCATTTCGTGTCGTTCTGATACAGCAGAGGACGCCCGAAACACCGCGTGAATACTACATTTTGCTGTATCTGACCGACTGTGCGCCCCGACTTGCACGCAGGAGGTCGTGGGTTCGAATCCCATCCGCTCCATCAACATAAGTGGCGTAGCCCGTTGGGCTGCGCCACCTCCTGTACATGGGGCAAACGTGCCGCGGTTGCTGAGAGTAGCTGCTCCAACCAACGCCTCTTGACCTCGGGGAAATCGGGAAACATTGCGCTCTTACTCTGGGTCTTGATCGTAACCGATGCGTCCGCGAACAAAGGCGCCTGCAACCGCGCCCCAAGGGCCAGCCGCAGCCCCGATGAGGCCGCCCAAGACAGCCCCGGCAAGAGCATTGCCGCGCTTCGCCTCCTTGCGCCGCTCGACTGACAGAGGTGCTCGGGTTCGCCCGTGCCACCTCCGTGCTATCTGCGTCGTGCGCACTCCCTTGCGCCGATTGCAGCTGGCACATGCGGCAAACAGGTTGTTGAGGTGGTCCGTGCCGCCCTTGGCCCTTGGCACTGAGTGCTCCACCTGCCATGGGCCGCGCGCGCCAGGCCGGCCGTAGTTGATGAAGGCGAGCTTCTTTCCACAAAGGTGGCAGTATCCGGACGTCTTGTCGTAGATCGCGTTCAGTGTCTCGTCGTCGTATCGCATCGGATTACAGCCTATCGTCTGTTGAGTAGTAAGACATGAGCTTCTCTTGCCATCTGGCCCCGCGTGCTTTTCAAGATCACGTCTCCTCAGTTGCCCACTTAAACCGACGTTTAAGTGCGTTGCAATGCGAGTACGGAAGTACACCGTCATGCTGCAGTCGACCAACCACGATACCAGGTGCAATACCGATCTGCTCAGCAAACTCTTGAATCATCTGCATGCTTGGCCTGCCCTCCTCCAGCAGGCGGTCTAGCTCGTCTGGAGGTATCAAGAAATCAGCAGCGAAACTACTCGCTTGCTCTTCTTCTGCCTTTGATCCGCTTGATGTGTCGCCTTCCAAGAAGATCCTTCTCTTACCGTGGAGGAGGATATGTGCTGATTCGTGAAAGAAGGTAAACCATAACTGGTCGTCGGATTTGTATCGGAGACTTGCCTGAAGCAGAGCCTTCTCAGGTGAGATCCAACGTGTAGCACCACTCACGCGCGCGCCGCGTATCTGAGGAACAAATGCTATGGCAACCCCCGCTGTCGCACAGCGTGCTATGAGTTCGGGTTGGAAAACCTCAGGTGGCTCGACCGTCAGCGCACGAATTTCAGTCAATACGCTAAGGAATTGCGCCTTGTCGAAAGGGGCGCACTCAATCTCATGCGCCTCAAGTTCGCCTTGCCGAAGCCAAGCGGCCACTGCACCAGGATCGCTCTTGAAGCCAGTGGACATTCGAAATGCCACAGAAGTGTTAGCCCATATCTCGTCCCACTGCTCAGGCGAAGCAACACCGAAGAAGGCAAGCACCTCCTGGAGCTGATCTACCTTGTCTTTGAATAGCCGGATCCAACCACGCTCGACCATGGCTCTTACGGGAATCCGACGTAGCCAAGATAGGTGTTGCTCCAGCCGTTCTCGCTCCTCCAGGCGTGCAACCGCTGCCTCATAGTTACGCTGCAGGTTGTTCCAGAAACTTGCAGGAATTCGAAAGGCCCTCTCGAACTGCAGAGCTGTCTCTGGCGTAATCGCCGCCTTCCCTTTCACGATCTCGTTTACGGTCTTCTTAGGACGGCCGATGCGCTCAGCGAGTTCGGCTTGGGACATGCCAAGCTTCTCTAGTACCTCAAGGAGCGTTTCCCCTGGAGGCACCGCGTAGTCGGGGGAATACTGCAAGCCCCTCGTCGTTGCCTCACCCATGGTAATCTCCTATGTAGACGACTCTTATCCGTGTAATCTTCTCAAGATCTATCCCACCGTCATCCTTCAGTGGCACAGGGTCGTGCGCTGGTTCAAATACGAGCCGAAACGGCTGTTTCACGTCGACAGCGAACTGGCCTTCACGCTCACCTTTCAACTGGTGGAGCCGTGCGCCTGGGTGCATTCTCATGTCTGCCAGGTTCTCGGCGGCGGCCAACTCCGCTAGCCGCTGGCGGATCTTCTTCCCGTTCTGGTCGCCCCATTTGCGGTCCGATTCCCGCTCGGAGTTGCACGTCCTGTGGAGCTTCCGACTCCCGAATTCGACGTCCATCCCTGTAAAGCGTCCATAGAACGATTAACGGATAGGGTTAACACTTTTCACCAAGATAGGCGAACGGTACTGCTAAGTCAAGGCCGCTCAGCAACGCCGTGCTCGGGCCCCTTGCCGTTTGCTCAATTCGCTACCAATTGGCTCCGGCGACACCGCGCCCGCGACTGAGAATCTGTGCCAAAGACTGTGATGCAACCCCTCGGTGTCCACCGTTCCACACCGTCGTACGCCTACCGAAAGCCCGCGATTCTGTTGACGCATCGTTGCTGGCCGGTGCCGGGTTTGGCCTTGCACGCAGGAGGTCGTGGGTTCGAATTCCATCCGCTCCACTCCCCGACAAGTACAGGCTCCGCAGTACCTTAGTGCGGGGTCTCTTGTTCTTGGGAGATGGCTAAGGTGGCCCATGGTGACAAGAACGGTGACCCAGACACCGCAGCCATCACCGCCGCTCACATAGTCTTGCCATCAGTGTGAGGTCTCCGGCCTTGAAAACTGCGGGGCTCATTGGGCTGCGTCTGCTTTGCCCGCGCACTCTGAATCGCTATGTCACCGTAGTAGACACCACAGTTGTGTAGGCAGCGTCGCTACTAATGGAACGGTGGCTCGGGGCACCGCAAGGCTAGCGACCTGTAGGCTCTTGGCCCGTGAACCACGCTCGTTGATGCGGGGCCGCCACCATCCCATCTTTGTGCAGAACCGGGTGCCCGTAATCCTAACCCCACACATCTCAGGCCGCAGGTCGCAGCAATGTCCCGTCTCAAGCGGCTGATCGTCGAGGTCCACCGCCGGTCCCTCTGGCAGGTGCTAGGCATCTACGTCGGCGGTGCCTGGGTCTGCTACGAGATCATCGAGACCATCATCGTGCCGATGCTGGGCGAATGCTAGGAGGTTGGACATGGGCAAGCGTTTTCTGTGGAGCGTGGTCGTCATCGTCGCCGCGGCCACCTTCGTCGTAGCGCAAGGCGGTGTACTCACCGACTCCAGCGTCCCGGTCTATGAGGTGGACCCGACCTGGCCCAAACCACTTCCCGACAAGTGGATCCTCGGTCAGATCTCCGGCGTGGCGGTGGACTCCCGGGACCACATCTGGATCGTGCATCGGCCGCTCACGCTCACCGACCACGAAGCGGGGGCCATTCAGGACCCACCGCCGTCGGAGTGTTGTGTACCCGCCCCGTCGATAATCGAGTTCGATCGAGAGGGCAACGTGGTGCAGGCCTGGGGCGGGCCCGATTCGGTTGAGAACAGCGTCGAGGGTCGCCCTATCCGGGCATGGATTCAGGGTGAACGCTGGCCGCAGAGCGAGCACGGGATCTTCGTCGATCACCTGGACAATGTTTGGCTCGGGAGTAACGGGCAGTCGGACCAGGTGGTCCTCAAGTTCGACCGTAGTGGGAACCGCCTGCTCACGATCGGCGAGTGGGAGGTGAGCGAGGGTAGCAACGACACCGAGCATCTCGGCTCCCCCGCCGACATGGCGGTGGATCCCGAGACGAACGAGCTGTACATCGCGGACGGGTACCGAAACCGGCGCATCGTGGTGTTCGACGCCGAGACGGGGGCATACAGACGCCACTGGGGCGCGTACGGAGAGCGGCCGGACGACGGTCCTCTGCCTCCTTACGATCCGGCGGGTGAGCCAGTTCGCTCATTCAGAAGCCCGATGCACGCCGTTCGCATCGCTAACGACGGACTCGTCTACGCGGCCGACCGGGTCAACAATCGCATCCAGGTCTTCCGGAAGGACGGCGCGTTCGTGCGCGAGGCGTTCCTCGCGCCTCGCACGCTGGCGATGGGATGAAGGTGTGGATTCTCGAGCGTGAGACACTGGAAGTCGTGGGCGAGTTCGGCCGCGGCGGGCGCTTTGCGGGCCAGTTCAACTGGGCGCACAATGCGGCGGTGGATTCGGAGTGGAATCTCTACGTCACGGAAGTGAACACGGGCAAGCGGGTGCAGAAGTTCGTACGACGATAGGCTTGACACGGCCACGCGGGGCTATCCAAGCGCTGCTGCCCCCCCGAGGCCTGTGCCAATCTCTTGCGTGGGACCCTCTGCGCGACCACCCGCGCTTCCAGGCGCGCTGGAGAGGCGAACTGACGCCGCTCGTTGATACGGGCCCGCCAGCACCCCATCTTTAGCACAACCGGGTGCCCGTAATCCCACATACCTCAGGCCGCAGGTGGCAGCTATGTCCCGGCTCAAGCGGCTGATAGTCGAGATCCACCGCCGATCGCTCTGGCAGGTCTTGACGGTCTATCTCGTCAGCTCCTGGATCGCCCTACAGGTGGCCGATACCGTAACCGCCGTGCTCGGACTGCCGGATTGGGTCCCCTCTGTTGCCCTTGTCCTGCTGATCGTGCTCCTGCCTGTCGTGCTGGCCACGGCGTTCGTGCAGGAGGGCGTGGGCGGTGGTGTGGCCCGAAGAGAGGCAGCACCAGTACCGGGCACCGAGGTGAGCGAGGCAGCGCCGTCACCAGAGGTCCCTGGGCGTGAGAGAGGCGGCGTACATCACCGCGTGTTCACCTGGCATAACGCGATCGTTGCGGGTGTTGCGATGCTCGCGCTGCTGACGGTCTCGGCCGGGGGCTACATGGGTCTGCGAGCGGCGGGTATCGGCCCCTTCGGCACGCTCATGTCCAAGGGCGTGCTAGAGGAGCGCGACCGCATCGTGCTCGCCGATTTCGAGAACCACACGGCGGACTCGTTGCTCGGCATGGCAGCAACGCGGCTATTCCGCACGGCACTATCGCAGTCGACCGTAGTGAGCGTAGCGAGCGAGCAGGAGGTTGCTCGCGTACTTGAGCACATGAGAAGGGAGCCGGACACGCCGCTCGACTACGACCTGGCGCGTGAGGTCGCGATCCGTGACGGACTGAAAGCCGTCATCGCTGGCGAGATCATATCGGTGGGTGCGGGCTACGTGGTGTCGGCAAGGCTGGTTGGGGCAGAAGGGGGTGAGGAACTGTGGGCGGATAGCGAGACGGCAGCGGACTCGACGGAGATCATACCGGCTATCGACTGGCTGACCCGGAAGCTGCGCGAACGGATAGGTGAGTCTCTAAGAACGGTTCGGGGAACTAGAGCACTTCACCGCGTTACGACGTCGTCGCTGGAGGCTCTCAAGAAGTACACACAAGGTGTGCGTGCTTATGTGGTGGTCGGGGACTACGTGTCAGCCGCTGCGCGGTTTCAGGAGGCTGTGAGCTTGGATACGGCCTTCTCAGTGGCGTATATCGGACTCGCGTTTACGAGCCCGAATCGCAGTGTGCAGATGGAAGCGTTTTCTAAGGCCTTCGAGCACAGGGATCGCTTGACCGAAAGCGACCGATACTTCGTAGAAGCCGTGTACCACCGGCGGGTCACTGGCGAACTGGAGAAGGCCGTCGCGGCGTACCGCGCCTTAATCGACATCTACAGTGCAGGTGCGGCGTTTGTCAATCTCGGTAACATCTACTTGTACTCCCTGCGTGGCTATGAAGAAGCCGAGCAGCTTTATGAACGCGGTATTGAGGAAGCCGACTCGGCGTGCATGTTGTGCTGGAGCCACCTAGTGGCGGCGGAAATCGCGTTGGGGAAGGCCGACAAGGCGCGTTTCGCGCTGGACCAACTGACGCAGCGGTTCCCTGAGCACCCGCAGCGATCGTGGGTCGCCAGCGCGTTCTCGGCAACGCAGGGGGACTACGATGGGGCAGAGGCCGAGATACGGGCGCTCAAGGAGCGGTCGAGTCACGATCTCAATCAACAGGGCTTGACGATGGTTGGTCTCGCTATCTTGGCCAGGCTTCAGGGCCGCCTTGCCGAGGCCGAGCGCCATTTAGACGATGCCATTGATGCTAGGGACGGTCCATGGAGCCTTGCAGCGTTCAGTTGGCAATCGCTGGGGCTGCCCGCCCCTGCCTGGTTCAAGGGCGATACGGCCGCCGCACTAGAGAGGGTCAAGGCGGCGCTCGTGCGCTGGCCGCTCGATTCGATTCCGCTTTTGGACAGACCCTACGGCTGGCTCGTGGATTTCTATGCTTGGGCCGGTCAAACCCACGAGGCGAGGGCCTGTCTCGCGGAGTTCGAGGCGCAGGCTGAGTACAAGAACCGCGCCTTCAGGATGCAACAGCACTACTTGCTCGGTCACATCGCGATGAGCGAAAGTCGACCGATTGATGCGATCGAGGAATATCGGCGAGCGGACGACCTCGAAGGCTGCCCAGTTTGCGCACTACCGTCTTTGGCTTTTGCCTACGATAACGCGGGTCAAACGGATTCCGCGCTCGCCGCCTACGAGCGGTATGTGACCACGCCCTGGCTCGGGCGCATGTGGCCCGACTCGTGGTGGCTGGCGCTCGCCTACGAACGCCTCGGCGACCTGTACGAGCAGCGGGGCGACACGACCAAGGCAGTTCACTACTACGGCAAGCTAGTCGATCTCTGGAAGGACGCCGACCTCGAGCTACAGCCGCGAGTCGAGGCGGCGCAGCGGGCGATCGAGGCTCTGTCGCCTGACAGGTAGACCATGAGCGGTCTAAAGCACCTCATTGCAGAGATCCATAGACGCAGCCTCTGGCAGGTGCTGCTGATCTACGTCGGCGGCGCGTGGATCTGCTACGAGATCATCGATACCATCACTGACCGGCTGGCCCTGCCCGAGTGGCTCCCTGCGCTGGCGATCATCCTGTTCCTGATCGGGCTGCCCGTGGTCCTGGCAACGGCGTTTGTCCACGAGGTAGCTCCGCCGACGGTAACACCTACAGAGCCGAGTCCTCTGACGGAAGCCGACGCAGCCAGAATCGAGTCTGAGGCCGCTGCTGTCCACCTCCAAACAAGACGCAGACATCGTTTCCTCACCTGGCGCAATGCGGCCGCGACCTTCGTGATTGTGGTGGCGGCATGGGGCGTCGTGGCGACGGGCTGGTTGCTATTGGGAGAACGCGCCCCTGAGGCGGTAGACCCGCGGAAGTCGATTGCGGTTCTGCCGTTCGAGAACATTGGAGATGTTGAGGAGAACCAAGCGTTCACGGACGGTATACACGACGACATACTCACTCACTTATACAAGATCGGCGATCTCAAGGCGATCTCCCGGACCTCCGTAATGGAGTACAGGGATGTCCAGAGGAACCTCAAACTGATCGCCGAGGAACTTGGTGTGGCAACCATTCTTGAGGGTGGTATTCAGCGGTCAGGGAACAGAGTGAGAATCAACGTCCAATTGATCGACGCTGAGACGGATGAGCATATCTGGGCTGAGGCCTACGAAGAGGAACTAACAGCGGACAATGTCTTCGCAATCCAAGTCAGCATAGCGGAGCGCATCGCTTCGGAGCTTCGCGTTCTCTTTCTACCTGAGGAGCAAGAGCGCATCGCGGCTCGGCCAACAGCGAACTTGGAGGCATACGAGTACTACTTGCGTGGGAGGGTCGCACTTGACTTTGACACGGCCACAGGGATGCTCCAACGAGCGGTGGAGCTGGATCCCAATTTCGCGGCGGCCTGGGCAGACCTGGCGCGCAGGAGGATTTATAGGTCGTTTTTCCGCATGGACACAGACTTGCGCGACAAGGGAATCGAAGCCCTCAACCGAGCCATAGACCTGGCACCCGACGCGTTCGAGACCTACGTGGCACGAGCGGCCTACCACCGACAAGTCACGCAGGACATGGACCAGGCGCTAGAGCAACTCCGTTTCGCAGAGAGGCTTAGACCCAACGATGCCGACTTGCTTGCAACCAAGGCGTACGACTTGCAGTTCGCCGGTCAGTGGGATGAGGCACTGACCACCTTAGAAAAGGCCGCCGAACTTGACCCGCTGAACTCCGGCGTGGCGATATCTTTGGCCAGTGCAAATCAGCGCCGCGGCGATTTCGCAGAGGCGGAACGGTATTTTGACCGCGCCATAGCCCTAGATCCATCAAACCCTGTAGCATATGATCGCAAGTTCCGCTTCCTAGTGAGATCCCTCGGCGATACGACAAGGGCGCGTGAGTTTGCAGATCAACATCCTGAGAGATCCAAGCCGTGGCAGGCGGCGCTCAATTACGTACGCCGCGACTATGGGAAGGCTCTTGAGTTCTACCTTTCGGAACCGATGTCGCAAGTGCACGTCAACACTCCGAATTGGTATATTGTAAAGAAGATATACCAGGTGAAACGAGTCTCGACGATGCGATTGAGGCACAGGCGGCGCCGACCGTCGTAGCGTTCTTCCACGGCTTTCTCGGACAGCAATATGCGTCTCTAGGGGACAGAGACGCGGCAATTCGGCAAGCGGAGAAGGCCCTTGAGGAATACCGAGTGTCAGCGGACGCTCGGAACTACGGTCCTCTACTTAGTAACCTGGCTGATCTATACGTTTGGATGGGTAACAATGATCAGGCCATCGACCTTTTGGAGGAAATGCTCGCAGTTCCGAACCGTTTCACCGCCGCGTGGTTGCGCCTAGATCCCTTCTACGACCCCCTCCGCGACCACCCGCGCTTCCAGGCGCTGCTGGACAAGTACGAGTAGCCTTCAGTCGCAAGTCGCGGTGTCAGCGGTGGTGACAAAACCCACCGGCGCTGGCTGGCGCCACTTTCCCGCCTTGCGCGCAGGAAGTCGTGGGTGGAGCTTCGCAGCGCCTTCGGCGGCGCTCAGTGTGAAGGCGCCCTTAGCAGGGCGCCTTCACCGCGAATCCCATCCGCTCCACGCCCGATAAGTTCCGGCTCCGCAATTGGTCACAGCTGAGCCTTTTCTTGTTCAACCCGGACGTTGACACCTCCCGCTGCCAGGCAGTCGTGAACAGCTGAACCCGGCTACCACCGACCGTCGAGGTCTCTCTACTCAGCTTTGAGAGCCGAAACCGGATTGATACGACTGACCCGGCGAGCCGGGACGTACGTCGCCAGGAGGGCCACACCGCCGAGCACCAGAGGCACCGTCACGAAGGTGACCAGGTCCAAGGTGCCGATTCCGAACAGCAATCCAGCCAGCGCGCGGGTTAGCAACAACGCCAAAACCAGCCCGACCGCACCGCCCACCATGACCGGTCTCATACCGCTGGCCATGAGCATCCAAACGACCGTGCCGCGATCGGCACCGAGCGACATCCGGATCCCTACCTCCCGGGACCTTCGCGCGACGGCGTAACTGACCAGCCCGTACAGACCGATGCTTGCGAGAATGAGAGCGAGGGCCGCGAATACCGCGAACGCGATCGCACCCAGGCGAGCCGGCAAAAGCATGATCGCCAGGTGCCGCTCCATGGTCTTGCTCTCGAACACGATTAACTCGGGGCCGATCTCGCGGACCAGTGCTAGGAGATCAAGCTCGGTTCTGCGCGCCTCGAGAGAGGTTTTGGCGACGACGCTCACGAACGGAGTGTACTCCTGGCTTTGCGGCCGGTAGATGAACGGCCGTGGCGCTTCGGCCAGCGAACGCACTTTAGCGTCGCTGGCCACCCCCACCACGCGAAGGTCCGGGTCATCCCCTTCCTGGTGTATGGCGCGACCGATGGGGTCTTCGCCGGGCCAGAAACGATTCGCCATCGCCTCGCTGATGATCGCTACCGCTGGGCCGTCAGCAACGTCGCTGTCGGCAAAATTCCGGCCGCGAAGAATCCGCACACCCGCGGCTTCGAAGAAGGCCGGGTCGACCCTCGCGATGTCGACAGCGTGCGAGTCGCGATCCGGTGGCGGGTCGACGCCGTCGACGTTTATCTCGGTCGTCTGAATGCTCAGCGTGTTCAGGTGCAGGTTGTCGATCAGGCCCGCCGCGGTCACGCCCGGCAGGGAACGCGCCCGCTCCAGCAGCTGCCGCGTGAGGACCCGCCCCTCCGCTTCCGTGTAGCGGGTTGCAGGCAACGCATACGTTACGATGGCCGCCGGTTCTTGGCCGAACCCTGGGTCCACCGACCGTGTGGCCTCGAGACTCCGCAGGAATAGGCCCGAGCAGAGGAGAAGCATGAGCGACAGGGCAACCTGGGCAGAGACCAGCGCATTCCTCAACGCCAAGCGTCCGGGCCTTCCACCCGCCCCCGCGCTCTCGTCCCTGAGCGTTGGGGCCAGTGAAGGGCTCGTCCCTTGGAGCGCCGGCGCGAGCCCAAAGAGAACGCCCGCCATCAGGGCAACCGCGACGCTGAACAGGAGAACGTCGGCGTCGACGGAGAGGTCCAGCGTGATCGGTATCGGAAGCGGCAGGTCGGCGCGAAACAGTAGCTCCAGCAGTCCGAGGGCGAGGAGCACACCGGCCGCGCCACCCATCAGCGCGAGCAGCACGGTCTCGGTGAGGAGCTGACCGACGAGCGTGCGACGGGTCGCTCCCAGCGCCAGGCGGACTGCGACCTCCTTCCTCCGGTCCATCGCCCGGGCCAACAAGAAGCTCGCCAGGTTGGCGCAGGCGATGAGAAGCACCATCCCGACCACTACCATCACGAGAGCGGCGGCTGGACCGATGAATCGATCGAGCGCTGGGTTAACGATCACGTCCTCCGTCGGCACTAGCACCATCTCGTTGTCGGCCGGCCATTCCTCTGGATGCTCCTCCCTCAACCGCGAGGCGACGCGCGCCGCCGCGACCCGAGCGGCTGCGATCGACACGCCGGGCTTCAGTCGCCCCTTCGTGAAGAACCAGTAGTTACCTCGAGCCTCGAGGTAGCTCCCTTCGCCGCCGGGCATCAGCTCGTCAAACATCGTTACTGGAGCGTAGATGTCGGGAACCAGCCCGCGGAAGTTGCCGGTATAGTCCTCGGGTGCTACGCCGATGATCGTGTAGGAGCGCCCGGCCAGCCGGATCTGCTTGCCGACCACGCCCCGGTCTCCACCGTGCGCCCGCTGCCAGTAGCCGTGCCCCAGCATGGCGACGTAGTGGCCGCCGGGTACCCTATCGTCTTCGGGCAGGAGTATTCGCCCGATTTCTGCCTGCACGCCAAGTAGTTGGAAGAAGTTGCCGGTCACCGCCTCACCCATGAGCATCTGCACCCCTTCGGCGGCGTCCGCCTGGACGAATGCGAAACCGGAGCCGGCCACGCCTGCGAATACGTCCGTTGTCCAGTCTCGAAAATCCTCGAAGTAGGGGTACGAGAAAGGCGCGAAGGGGAAAGCTTCGGTGTCGATGTAGATCTCGACTAGCTCCTCAGGATCCTTCAGGGGGAGGTCCGTCAGAAGCACCGCATTGACGACGCTGAAGATCGCTGCGTTCGCCCCGATTCCCAGCGCGAGCGACACGATGGCGACCAGCGTGAACCCTGGACTCTGCGCGAAACGCCGCCCGGCGTATCGGAGATTCCTTAGCAGTGCATCCATGTCACGTCACGGGGTTGCAGTTGGTGGTTGGCAGGCGCCACTCGCCGTGGATACCCCTCACGATGAGGTGCTATGTTGTAAGAAGCCAGACATAGCATGGCGTGACTCCAATCGAAGTAGATCGAGTGTCCCCACTCTGGTCAAGGGGAGTCTTGTCGCCCCAGCAGTAGGCGCTCCCGCCGCGGTCGGGCTCTGAGATTATTCCAACCTTTGCCGTCAAAGGCGAATCTAAGCCGACTGAAGACAGCCTCGCCGGCGAATCTTCCACGTCGACCAGCTAGTCGCCTGCATGGAGGTCCAAGATGTACGTCTGCTGGATGATCTGGGCATTGACAGCAATACTCACCGCCCACCCCCTCGCAGCCCAGGGCGAGACCCTGAGAGGACTCACGAGCCCGGGCTCTACTGAGGTCGTTGTCATCGGGACGGTCCACGGCGACCACCGCCTGAACGACCGGTACTCGGCAGAGACATTGCGAGACATCATCGTTGCGCTACAACCCGCCGCAATACTGATCGAACTTCCTCCGAGCATCAATGGCAAGCCAACTGTAGTGAACGGGAAACGCGCCTCCTGGCTGTCCACGGCCAACGAGGGGTGGGCGCAGAACGCTGCCTCCGAGACTCTGGGCGTTCCTCTGATCCCTTATGACCGGGACGGTCGCAACGAGTTCTATGCAGCGACGCATTACTTCAGCAGACGCGATTCTGCTACTGCTCGGCTAGGGGCTCTGGTCGAACGGATTTCTGTGGAAGATTCCGACGCCCTCGAACCGCTTCTCCTCGACATCTACCGCAACATCTCTAGGAGCCAGCGACTCCTTCACAACGAAGCACCCCCAGAGGTCATCAACTCTGAGGCTTTTGATGAGTTGATCCGCGCGAAGAGGAAGATGGACCAGGAGCTGATACTCCACCTCCCCGACGCCCACGCCGACCAGTCTGAGTTGGCTGAGGAGTATCGCTTCTTCCGCGATGAATGGGAGGACCGCAACAGAATCATGGGCGAGAACATCCGCGAGATCGCTCAGCGTTATTCTGGGGAGCGTCTAGTCGTCATGACCGGTTCAGAGCACCGGTATATCCTGCGCGAGCAGCTGACATGCGCTGGAGGAATTGTCGTCAGAGAGTATTGGGAGCTGTTGGAGCACGGCTCACGCTGAGCCGTGATCTGATTCCTGACACATGAGGAAGAAAGACTCCACATTGGGCAACGATCGGAGGAGATATGTCAGGCACACTCGGAGTTTTGCTAATCATCGGGCACGTTGGCCTTCTGCAAACGCAGGCCACCGTTCCCCAGCCGTCACACGTCTCCGGCCTAACGGACGCCGAGAAGCTATACGGTCTGTCTCTCATCTGGAAGGAGGCGGACTACAACTTCGCGTTCTTCGATCAGGTACCGAAGCTCGACTGGGATCGAGCGTACCGCGACCTCATTCCGCAGGTGCTGGTGACGGAGAACACGTTAGACTACTACCGCGTTCTGCAGCGATTCGTAGCATTGCTGGAGGACGGGCATTCGAGGATCTACTTCCCAGACAGCATCGCCGAGCGACAGCCTTTTGACGTGCCGTGGATAGCAGTGCGCGAGGTCCAGCATCGCCCGGTCGTAGTCAATGTGGAGGTGCGACTCGCCGATCGGCTGCCGATCGGCTCTGAGATCACACATGTCGAGGGTGTGCCCGTATCGGAATACCTGGAGCAGAGGGTCTTCCCTTATGTCGCCAGTGCCGAGGGCCATGCCCGTTGGAGGCTCGCAATCCGCGGGAACGCGTTCCGCGGCTACGGCCTGCTTGTCGGCCCGGCAAATACTCCCGTCCGGCTCACGATCCACGCTCCGGATGGCGACGAACGGGAACTGACTGTTATCCGCGACCGTCGGAACCGGGAGAGCGAGTGGGTGCGGCCACCGTCCACCCGCGGGCTTCTCGAGTTTCGGTGGCTGCAAGACAGCATCGCCTACGTGGGACTGAACAGCTTCAATGACGATGCATTGATCGCGAAGTTCGACTCGGTCATGCCCGAGCTATCTCGGGCGAATGGTGTTGTACTGGATATCCGAAGGAACGGAGGCGGGCGTGACGCAGTAGTCCATGCCATTCTCAGCCGCCTGACGCAGGACACGCTCGTAGGGCCGGCGTGGAGAACGCGGGTACACAATGCCGCGTACAAGGCCTGGGGTCGATTTGCCGACGACACCGATTGGGCAGAGGAATACCGAGACTATTATGCAGGAGCAGTCTGGCACGAATCCGCTCCCGATACCTTGGTTCCGGATTCGAGTGCCAAGGTGACAGCACCGGTGGTTGTGTTGATCGGAGAGCGCACAGAATCGGCGGCGGAGAACTTCCTCGTCTACCTCGACAGCGACGATCGGTTCACGTTCGTCGGCCAACCTACGGTGGGCAGCACGGGCCAGCCCCTGTTCTTGGATCTGCCTGGAGGCGGACGGGCCTGGATAGTCACCAAGCGCAACAGCTATCCCGACGGGCGCGATTACGTCGGCGTCGGCGTCCAGCCAGATGTGTACGTCGAGCCAACGGTCGATGACTATCGGGCGGGGCGAGATGCGATCCTCGATTCAGCCGTGAGATTCCTGAGAGCACAAAAGCAGGTATCGTCTGCGGGTTTGTCTAGCACTTACTGAATGAAGTCATCCACACCCCTACGGGTACTGGTGCTGAAACACGTAACCTTGAGAGGGCCAGACTTGTCCAAGGATAGGTTAACGCGACTTACGGAGGAATGTGCTCGTGAATCGAACCCTGGCAGTCCCGATTGTGCTGACTGTCTGCCTTTCCTGCACACTGGCCGCCGACGAAGAGCGTCGTCTCGAGTTCAGCGTCGACCCGTGCGGATGCACGACTACGTGCGGCGCGTGCACGAGCCTATCCTAACTCGGCAGCGCGACCAGATCAGGAGACGGTCATGAGGAGTATCGCCTCTACCGTAATCAGCCTTGCGACGCTGACGCTGGGCGCCACGCGGGGTGAGGCACAAGGATTGCCGCTGGACTCCCTGCTCGCGGCCCACGCACATCCGGTTCGGATGCACAGCGGCACCCTGTCAGGAGAGGGGCTGGAGCTTCTCAGCTGCACTGTTCGAGACTCTGCACACCCGCTTTGGTTTCAACTACGCAGCCCTAGAGCAGGGGGGTGTCATCACGCGCTGGCTCAGTCGTGCGGGCAGATCGGGCGGGTGCGACTCGATCAGCGCTCTGGCCAGGCGGTGGCCTCACGCACCCACGTTTGCCACCGACGAGGAACTCGCCATGATCGGGCGGATCGTTGAGGTATCGACCGCGGATCATGATCCGGCCTGGGGTCTGGACCAGGAGCTGGGTGCACTACACATCCTCGAACGTCTGGCCGAGATTGCACCTTCCCGCGCGGCCCGGGCACGCGCACTCGAACTGGCGGCTGTGGCACGGCGCTACGAAGCCAGCCGAACGGGCGACACACTCTACCTCGCACAGGTAGCTGTTCCCGGAGATTTTGACGATCTGTCGCGATTGTTCCACCCGACTCCCGGGTCGGAAGCCGAGTTCCTCATCACGTCCCTGCAGCGCAGCAGTCGGATCTACCACAACTACACGCTGGCGCAGCGCGGGCAGCCAACCGGTTACGAGAACATGCGCGAACGAGAAACGAGCATGAAGACCCGCTTCATGGAGGAGTACCGTCGCGCACAGGCGACAGGCGACACTCTGCCCAGGGTTCTGCTCAAACTGGGGCACTGGCACACGTATCGTGGCATCTACCGCGGCAACGTCCCAACCTTCGGGAACTTTGCCAGCGAACTCGCAGTCGCGAACGGGATGGATTCGTTCCTGATGGCCACGTGGGTGATCGAAGGGCCTGATGAGTGGCGCAACAGTTCCGCCTTCATCTCACTGGCTCTGCCCGGCGAACAGTTCACACTCATCGACTTCCGACCGCTCCGCCCGTACGCCCATCAAGGGATGATCGCGGAGCTGAGCGACGTATGGAAATCACTGTTCTTCAGAGCTGATGCAGCGCTAGTAATCAGGGGTGGCTACCGGTGGCAGCCAGTAAGGAGCCCTCAGACATCCCTACGATGTGTGGCCAGTCTTCGATGTGTTCTGGCAGGTAGGGGGCTGAGGGCGGCGCGAAGGCGCCGCCCTTTCACGTTACGCTTCCGCTGTCTGGCTAGTCACCGGGGCCAGCACAGCGGTGCTGCTCGAACCAACCAATCGCCCCCTGGAGCTTGGCGATGTGATGGCTCGGGCGCCGACGGATGCCGTGCGGTTCGCCAGGGACCCGCACCAGGACCGTCTCGACTCCCAGCAGCTTCAGCGCCTTGAAATACTGCTCCGACTCCGACATTGGCGTGCGATAGTCTTCTTCGCCGGTCATGATCATCGTCGGCGTCTTGACGTTCTCGACGACGGACAGGAGCGACCGGCTCTCGTAGTGCTCGACGTGGTCCCAGGGTAAGCCGGGGAACCAGTTCTTGACTGTGAACGGCGCGATGTCGGCGGTCAGGTTGAAGCTGTACCAGTTGATGACCGGGTACCACGACACGGCGGCGCAGAAGCGGTCGGTGCGCCCGATCATCCATGCGGTCAGCACGCCGCCACCGCTGCCGCCGGCGACGTAGAGGTTGTTCTCGTCGATGTAGCCCCTCTCGATCACTGCATCGACGCCGGAATTCAGGTCGTAGAAGTCGTCGCCGGGATAAGCGTGGTGGATCAGATTGCCGAACTCCTCGCCGTAGCTCGTGCTGCCGCGCGGATTGACGTAAAGCACCACGTAGCCCTCGGCCGCCATGATCTGCTTCTCCATGTCGAACCGATCACCGTAGTTGGCGAAGGGGCCGCCATGTATCTCGATGATCAACGGATACTTGTTGGCCGGGTCGAAATCGGGCGGCTTCACGATCCAGCTCTGGATGCGACGACCATCAAACGACGACGCGTACCAGATCTCTTCCACGTCACCCAGCCTCTTTCCGGCGAGGACGTCGGCGTTGAGCGCAGTGATCTGCCGCACCTCCCGGGCTCTGCGGTCGGTGACCGCAACGTCGCCGGGCACGTGCGGTCGCGTGTAAGTGAATGCGATACTCCGGTTACGGGCCACGGAGAACGCGTCGCCCGACCCGTAGGCACTGCCAAAGGTGCCGATGTCACCGGAGAGCACACGATGGCTGTCGTCCAGCGAGAAGAAGGCGAGCTTCGTGTTCCCCTGATCGTCGTAGAGGGCGTACACCCCGCTATTGTCGGGCGCCCAGGTTGGGTTCGAGACGCTGCGGTCCAGGCTGGCTGACACGACGCGGGCGCCGGAGCCGTCGCGATTCATGACGTAGAGCTGGGTGAGCTGGTAGCCTTGGTAGCGTTCGTCGAAGCCGACGAAGGCGATACGCCGGCCGTCAGGCGACACCGCCGGCGAGTTGTCGGGGCCCCGGCGATCCGTGAGGGCGCGCACGCTGCCATCGCGGACCGAGAACTCGTAGATCTCGGTATCGCGCGTCTCAATCTCAAAGTCGGGGCGGCGGTTGGCGGAGGTGATCAGGTACTCGCCGTCGGGCGTCCAAGCCAGCTGGGCGCTCGCGAAGCCGACGCCGCCGTGATTGAAGTCCCCGCTCGAGATCTGGCGGGGCGTTCCACCCTCTGAAGGGATGACGAACAGGTGGACATAGCCTGGCGGGATGTCACCGGCGCCGTCGAACCGGTAGATGAGCCTGTCGATGTAGCGTGGCGGCTTCGCCCACTCTGCGCCTTGGGGAGGTGAAGGCATCTTGCCGATCTTCAGCGGTGCCGCCGGGACCAGTTTTGTGAACGCCAGCTGCGTACGGTCGGGAGACCACGCGATGTTACTGGGAGGCTCCGTCAGATTCGTGATCGCGGCCGACTGTCCCGTGTCCATCCAGCGAATGAAGATCTGGGGTTTCCCCTCGCGATCGGATATGAAGGCGAGCCGCTGACCGTCGGGTGACCAGCGCGGGGTATGGTCGTTGTAGTTGCCGGTCGTCAACGGCCGATGGTCACTCCCGTCGAAGCGTATGATCCAGAGGTTCGAGTAGCGGCGGTCGGTCATGATATCGGCGAACCGGCGCACGTACACCACGCGCTGACCGTCGGGGGAAATCTGTGGGTCCGTCGCGTACTCCATGTTGAAGATGTCCTCGACCGAAAGCCGGTCCGTTTGGCCGGCGGCGGGAGGCGCGATGGCCACAAGAGCCCATACGACCCAGGCCGCAGCGGTTAAGGAGCGGAGCATCGTCGTTCACCTCGTCGCTGGTTAGAGATTGGGGGGATGACCCGAGTGGCCGGGCCCGTCGAAAACACGAGCTCGACATGTCGGTTCTCTAGTACGTCGGGGTTTGGTCGCCGTCAAGTCGGGAGGTGCAATCACGCTCGGGGCGCGGGTCAGACCCGCTTTCCGGTGTAGCCGGCAACGACGAAGGGGGCGATGTGCTCGTGGCCTGTGACGATGATGTCGGCGACTCTACGCGGATCTGTCTCGTAGGAGGGGGGCGGCGTGCGCCGATCTTCTTGCCGTGAGCACGCTCCCGAACGTGGCGAGGGCGAGCGAGCAAGCGCTGCGGAAGCGGAAAGGCGAGTAGTAGGCGCCTGTCAGGCACTGCGGCGACTGCCCAGCAGATTGACCTTGAACCTCCTGACTGCCTCAGGTGTCACCACGGCTCCCGTCGGACTCTGGAAGTACAGCGCGTCGAGTGGGCACTGCACGATGCATGCACCGCACTGCACACATGCCTGTGTCTGCGGTAGGGTCGCTATCCGCCGATCATAGTCGACCTCGAAGACGTTTGTGGGGCACACTTCCTCACATACGGCGACACCCTCGCATAGTCCCGCGTCCAGAGCGATCTGCAACAAGCGATCTTCCTGCAGGCCGCCCTTGTAGACGGGCGTGCTTCCCGTGATGTCGACCCCCAAGATGAGGAGGACGATGAGCGAGCTGATTCCCCAGCGGAAGGCGAGCGGCCATGTCAAGGTGCCCCCCAGCAGGCCGTATCCTGCGAGACCGAGCATGAAGACGACCCAGAGGAACAACGGAATCCCGCGCTCGCCGAAGGCGAAGAAAACGAAGCCGATGTGCTTACCTGTGGCACGGAGGTAGCGCTGGTAGACGGGAAAGCTCAGGAAGAGCAGAAGTGATGCGCCCCAGATTAGACTCGCCAGTGGCAGCACTCCCTCCCGCCAGAACGGGAACAGCAGTAACGCGAGCAGCGAGATCGGGAACGCCCAGGCGATGGCCATCTCCAGTCGCTGCGGCCACGGAAAGCTCACCGTCCGCATCTCTGGAGTCTTCTCACGCCCGCGGCTCAGGAAGGCCGGGATCGCAGTTGCATAGACGGGCCCCCAGACCACTGTCCAACCTGTCTTTTCATGAATGAGTTTCGCTTCGACTCCTGTTGCCGCGAGCTGCGGGAGGATTACCTGCCGATGTTCGACGAGCTTCTCGATGCCACTCGTCCTCAGGACTGAGAGGACATCGTGGTTGGTGAATAGGCCACCTGTCGCGGCGCACCAGACATTGACTCCACGGCTGTTCGCGACTAGCAGATAGGCATCGGTACCCTCGAGCGCGCGCTTGACCCGCTCCACGGTCAACCGGTAGTTGCAGGTCAGCAGGACCGGCGAGTCTGAACCGGGATTTCCGATCTCCACCAGACCCGTCCGGCACGGGAAGGGGAAGACCCGCAGCAGAGTCTGAACGATGTTGACCCACAGGAGAGTGAAGTGCCTCACAGTGTAACTGCAGCCGGCTTTCGGGCGACGATCTCGATCAGGCTTTGCATTGCGCTGTAGCGCGTCGATACGATTGTCAGCCCGACATCCGTCAGCCTCGTCGAGAGGTTCGCGATCGGATGCGTGGTCTGCTGGGTGATCACGTAGGTGAGAGCAACGAGTGGGGCGCGAGCGAGCCGGTGAAAGGCTCGGAGGGCTAAGTTTCGAGGCCTGGTCTCATCCGCGACGAGCAAGAGCCCGCCGGGTTTCAGCACCCGTACTATTTGCCCGAGCGCGAATGTGAGTTCGTCGTCGGGCAGCTCGGAGAAGCAGAGACCACTCGTCACGGCGTCGTAGCTCTCGGCGTCCTCGCGATCTAGCTCTGCCACGCCCATCTCACGGAACCGGATGGCGTCCGCCAGGCCGGCTTCGCGCGCGCGCCGGTCAGCTAGCTCTAGCATCTGGGCATTGACGTCGATCGCTTTCACGTCCGCCCCGCGTCGAGCCGCGCGCAGTGCCAAGGCGCCGGTTCCGCAGCCGAGATCCAAGACATGCTGCCCTTCCTCGACATATCGAGCAAGTCGGTCATAGGCGCTTGCCACTCGCCCCAGCGTGAGCAAGTGAATGCCGAGGTCGTAACGTTGGGGAGCGGACTCTAGGATCCGCATCAACACGTAGGTGCTCATCTTGCCGCCTGCACTACGACTCCAAGCCCGTGTCTCTTGGCGTCAGGTCGTGTCTACCGGTAGGCAGACCCGGATGTCCGCGCCGTCAGGAGCGGGCAGGATCACGGCACCGCGCTCGGCTGGCGTGAGGATGTCGAACGCGACCGGTGGCCCGGCGTCGAACTCGAGTTGGTGCACGGGGAGGCGCGACAGGTTGGTCACCAGGATGCCGCTGTGCGGATGAATCACGTGACAGTGCTCGAGAACGGATAGCCCCTCCTGCCGGCGAAGGCGTTCGACGGTATTCAGCGACCTCCTCACGTAGTCTACATCAACTCGAGCGACGGCGTTGCGGATCGTTTCGGCCAACACGCCGAGTGGCGCGTCGCTGAGATACTCCCGGTCGACGGATACGCTGGCCAGGCTGACGGCGCAGCCGAAGTAGGTCGGTGGGAACCCGTCGAGCAGGCGCCGGAAATCGACGGGGCAGCTGGCGAAGGCGGCCGCGTCCATCTGTGCAGCAGCCCAGGTGGGAACGTATTTCTGCCAGAGCCAGGCGCTCATCGCGTCGTTGTGAGAGAGCCTGACTTCGCAATCTCGGTGCGCCTGCTTCAGTATCTCGTTCATCTCTTCCCGCGAGAACTGGTATCTGTGCCAGCGCAGACGATCTCGGCTGATAGCATTCCGCCGCTCAGCCCAGAAGATGCCGCACTCGCCCAGGACGTCGTCGGACGTGAGGCGCCTGTCAGGTTCGGTACTCGCGGGGATGAGCAATTCGCGCTGGTGCGACGGCGGGTGGATGCGTTTCCCGTGATAGACTCGCGCCCAACTGGACAGGAAATAGAAGTAGCTGAAGCCGTCGACCACGGCGTGGGACATGCTCACACCGAGCACCGATCCTTCCGGCGTACGCGAGAGCTTGATCCGCGTCAGCGGCTCGCCTTCGGCGCTGTTCACCGGATTCAGGAAACTGTAGCGCGTCCCGACGTCGCTGAACGTCGCCGCCGAGCTGACCACTTCGAAAGTCAACCCATCGTCGGACGGTTCGATGCCATAGCTCTGCTCGGAGAGTCTGACCAGCTTGCTCCTTGCCGGCGGAAAGTACTCGAGCGTTTCCTGCAGGCTGCTCGCCAGGCGGTCGGCGTCGAGAGAACCGTCGTACGCGAACACGAACTCGATCGGGTAGGAGCCGACGCCGGTGAAGATCTGATCGATGGGTGACAGCGGTATGGGCTGCATGCTTCGCTCGATTCTTGGTTTGTTGTGCCGTTGTCCCGACATGATGGCGGTGACGCACGTTCATCCGATCCGCAGGACCTTGGCTCCGCGAATATCTCGTGTCTTGAGTTCCACCAGCGCTTGGTTCGCGTCTTCCAGGCGGAACTCCTGGACTTCCGGCTTCAGGTTCATCTCCGCCGCGAGCTTGAGGAATTCGCTCACGTCGCGTCGTGCCACGTTCGCCACGCTCTTGATCTCCTTCTCCAGCCAGAGGTGCTCGGGATAGTCGAGCCTCAGGAGATAGTCTTTGTCCACGTCCTCCTTGCGGATCGCGTTGACGACCAGCCTGCCACCGGGCTCGAGGTTCTTCATCGCCTCGACGATCGGCTTCCAGACGGGCGTCGTGTCGATGATGCTGGACAGTCTCTCGGGCGGCACGTCTGTCGTGTCGCCGGCCCAGACGGCGCCGAGCTCGCGCGCGAACGCCCGCTCTCTCTCACTCCGCGCGAACACGTAGACGCGCGTGTCGGGAAGGCGGTGCCGCACCATCTTGAGGACGAGGTGACCCGACGCCCCGAATCCCGTGAGTCCCAGGCTGCTTCCGTCGTCGATCTCGGCGAGTCGCAGCGACCGATAGCCGATCGCACCGGCGCAGAGCAGGGGCGCGGCCTCCGAGTCGCTGAAGACGTCAGGGATTGGGTACGCGAATCCCTGCGGGACGGTCATGTACTCGGCGTACCCGCCGTTGGCATCTCTGCCTGTCGCCCGGAAGTCCGGGCAGAGGTTCTCCTCGCCCGCCAGGCACCACTTGCAGCTTCCGCAGGCGGAATAGATCCAGGCGATGCCGACTCTGGCGCCGACATTGAAACGGGTGGCATCCGTCCCGGTTGCCTCGACTCGCCCTACGACTTGGTGGCCCAGTACGACCGGTAGATTGCGCGGCGGCGTTCTCCCCTCGATCTCATCGAGCTCGGTGTGGCATACGCCGCAGGTGCTGACTTTCACTGAGATCTCGCCATCTCCCGGAACGGGCTCCGGCAGATCCACCAGGTCCAACGGCGTCGAGTTCTCTTCGAGGTTCGTGAGCCGATTGAGGAGCATCGCTTTCATACCTGACCACCTCGAGATGTGATGGGGCCTGGACGGCCTAGGGCCACGGCACCTCACTCATGAGCGCGAGCATGTTGCCATCGGTGTCACGGAAGAGGGCCATCCAAAGATCTGTGTGGCATTCCCTGTGTATCAAGTCATGCGCTTCATCAACAATTCCTCGGAGACGACGTAGTCTTCGCCTGGCATCGCGATCTCGAAGGTCGCCTCAAATTGGTCAGCGCCCCGCTGTCGTATCGTATACCTCGTTCGCATTCCAGGCGGACCGTTCTCGACCTCGTGCATTCCGACGACGATGATGCGTCCATCGTCGCCGATCTCGACCGTCGCGAACGTAACGTAAGACTCTACGAAGAACCCCTTGGCCAATATGCTGCCGTCACGGTTGTGGCGGTAATAGACGGTGAAGTCCTGATGGACCTCGAATTCCGTCGTGAGTGAGTCGGGTGGGAACATGTCTATGGTCCGCTCGATCAGATACATGCCTGCCACATCGTAGAAGAAACTCTTGTGGATCAATGTGCTGCGGTCCGAGAACTTGCCGTATCCTTGCCATTCGCCGATGAGCCAGTGCAGCGGGCCGAAACGATCGGGGCCGCGTGCAACCTGCCAATCGTGCTGCGCCTGGACGGTCGACCCGGCTGTGAGAATGACGATGAGGGCTGCCGGAAGGGCGCCCAACGGCATCGTGCGTTTCGTGATTCGCATGGGTCCTCCGTCTGCTGGGCACGGGGATCTGTGGCGGTTGAGGCCAATCCGATAAGTAAGAGTGGCGAGGACGACTGCGCTCCATCAAGTACCGGCCCGTTGCCGTCGCCGGCCAGCAGGGTCCGGCTATGACGGTGCCCCCTGGCGAGCAGCCGGGAACCTCTGGGTCACGCGTCGCGTTCTCTGTCGCCCGTGCCTATTGGGTCCCCGCGAGGAGATCCGGCACGCGGAGCACGTAGATGGCGAGCAGGCCCAGCGTGCCCACCACCAACAGATAGTAGATTGTGGGCAGGATCGTCTTGCGCAGCGTGCTGCCTTCCTGACCGAGCAAGCCCACCGTCGCGGATGCGGCGACGACGTTATGGATGGCGATCATGTTCCCCGCGGCGGCGCCAACCGCCTGCAGCGCGACCACCATGGCGCCACTGATGGCCAGCTGCATCGCGACACCGTGCTGGAAGAGGCTCAACATCAGGTTGCTGACCGTGTTGCTGCCGGCGATGAAGGCGCCCAGCGCGCCGACGGCCGGCGCGAAGAACGGCCAGACGCCTCCGACGTTGTCGGCGACCCACATGGCCATGGCGATCGGCATAGACGGCAGATGCGACCCATCGGGCAGCTGGTACGCGTTCACGCCTGAGTTGATGTAGACGCGCACCATCGGCACGGTGAACAGCAGTACGAACCCGGCACCGAGGAGGATGCGGGTGGAGTCGCCTATGGCCGCGACGATCTTCGGGCCGCTCACACGGTGGATGAGCCACGTCACCACCACCGCCAGAACCAGCATGGCCGCCGGTAGATACAGCGGTGTGGTCGTGGCCGAGATGTCGGTGGAGAGGATGCCCGTCCAGCTGATCTTCACCGCTCTCAAGTAGTCGCCGACCGGGAGCTGGCGCAGACGGGTGATCACCAGGCAGGCGGCGAGGAGCGCGTAGGGTGCCCAGGCCAGCGCGAGGGGCATCGCACGTTTGTCGTCGTGATCGGGCAGCACATCCTGTTTGAACCCGTGCCAGTCCGTCGGCCAGGCCTCCGCGGATGCGAAGTCCCAGGTGTCCGTCGGGGTGAGGAAGTGTCGACGAGCGGCGAAGGTCACGATCATGAGCCCGACCGCGGCGCCCAACAGCGAGGGGAACTCCGGCCCGAGCAGCACACCCGTGAGCGTATAGGGCACCGTGAACGCGAGTCCAGCGAAGATCGCGAAGGGCAAGATAGACAGGCCCTCCGTCCACGATCGGTTCACCCCGAAGAAGCGGGTCATCATGACGACCATCAGGGTGGGTATCAGTGTGCCCGTGATACCGTGCAGGGAAGCGGCGTACGCCGTGATCACCTGCCGGTATTCCTCGAAGGAGAGGCCGACCGCGGTCAGTCGAGCGCTGAGCTCGGGGCTCGATAGACCGTCCTGGACACCGATCAGGATGGGTGTGCCGACCGCTCCGAAAGTGACAGCCGTGCTCTGGATCATCATCCCGATCATCACCGCAGCGGCCGCGGGGAAGCCGAGGGCCACCATCAACGGTGCCGCGACGGCAGCCGGCGTGCCGAAGCCGGCGGCGCCCTCGATGAAAGATCCGAACAGCCAGGCGACAATGACGACCTGCACGCGACGGTCGTCGCTGATGCCGTGGAAGCTGTGTCGGATCGCGGCTACGCCTCCAGACCGCTCGAGCGTTTTCAGCAGGAGGATCGCGCCGAAGATGATCAGCAGGATGTCACAGGTGATGAACAGACCCTGGATCGTGGACGCCGCGATGTGCTGCAGATCAACCCGCCAGATGCTCCAGGCCAGCGCTACGGCAGCGACATACACCAGCGGCATCGCATGCTTGGCAGCGACGCGGAATCCGACCAGCAGCACGCCTGCGAGCAAAATGGGTGTCACTGCCACCAGCGCCTGAACGCCGAGGCTCATAGGCCTAGCTCCCGGTTCAAAGTCGTGCCTTTCGGATCCGCTCTAGCGCGCATCATCGAACAGGATGGCGTGGACGGCGCCGGGCCCGTGGACGCCGAGGGTCAGCCTCAACTCGATGTCCGCCGACCGGCTCGGTCCGGTGACGAAAACGATCTGCCCGCTCTCACGCAGCATCCGCTCCAGAAGGCCCTCGCGGCGCAGCCGGTGCAGCCAGGCTTCGCAGCTCGGATAGATCCTGCTCATGGGAACCAGCATGATGTGGTGACACGGCAGGAGGCTCGCCGCTCGGCTCCTACCGGGCCCGGACGCGAGCACCACGGATCCGGTGCTGGCGAAGGCGGCATCGACCGCGGTAAGGCCAACGGCCGTGCTGCCCGCGCGTGCGCGGCAGCCAGGTTCGTGCAGGTCGTCGGGCACAACGAGAGAGATACCAAATCTTTCGAGCAACTGGCCGAGACCCGGTATGGGCAGGTCGTCAAGTGACCAGCCCAACACCTCGAGGGCGTCGGACTCGGCCGACTTCGTGCCCGAACCTCCCTGCTCGGCGCTCGATTCCACAATCCGTCGCACGAGACGCGCTGGCACTTCCACCCTCCGGTCCACGATCTCGTAGCTACCGGAAAGCTGTTCGAGCTTCGCGCCAAACTGCGCTGCCAACGTCCGCTGGTCACCCTCCGCCTCGGTCACCGCCATCGGCACGGGCGATTCGACCGCGTAATCACGTCCCGCGCCAAACTGGGCATCGGGTGTTGCCAGGGAGCGCCGCAAGCGCTCCAGCGTCTCAACGCGGGCGTTCGCTGACGGACGGTTCATTCGGTCGGCGGCCTCGTGCTACGCTGTTCTCGGCGCCGCCACAGCTCGTGAAAGGTTCGGGCGGCGAAGCTCGGGAACACACGGGTTCGCGTCCACGCGTTCAGTGGTGGCGGCAGCCTGGAGACGTCACCGTTCTTCCCTCTGGCGACGAGGCGCGTGATCCAGTGAGCCAGCCGTAACGCCAGCCCATAGCGCCCCGGCCGTCGGATAGTCTCGGAGTAGGCTCGGACGGCGGCGCGCTCGAGCGCGGGGGAGGCTCTGCGCTGTATGACCTCGTCGCGCAGATCGAGCAGCAGTCGCGGAAGGTCGATCTTGACCGGGCAGGCGTCGCGACAGGCACCGCAGAGCGAGCTGGCAAAGGGGAGCTCTCTGGCGGCGGCGACGTCCGCGGCGAGCAGCGGCGTGATCACGGCGCCGATCGGGCCGCTGTACGGTGTGACCCCGTAGGCGTGCCCGCCGATCTCCCGGTACACGGGGCACACGTTGATGCAAGCCCCACAGCGGATGCAGAGGAGCGCGTCGCGATAGCCGCGCTCGAGGATCCGCGAGCGACCGTTGTCGAGCAAGATGACGTGCATCTCGTCCGGACCGTCGGCGTGTCCTGGCCGCTGCGGGCCGCTGGAGAGAGAGAAATAGACGGAGACCTCCTGGCCAGTGGCGCTGCGCGACGCCGCCTGCCACAAGAGCACGGCGTCCTCGACGCGTGGCACGACCTTCTCGATCCCTGCCACTGCCACGTAGACCCGGGGCATACTGGTCACCATCCGGCCGTTGCCTTCATTGGTGATGATGCAGACCGTGCCGGTCTCAGCGATCGCGAAGTTGCAGCCGCTGATGCCCAGGTCGGCGTGCAGGAACTCACGTCGCAACTCACGACGGGCGGTGGCGCAAATGTCCGCCGGGTCATTCGTGGCCGGCATGCCGAGCTGTCGCTGAAACAGCTCGCTCACGTCCTCGACCCGCTTGTGGATGACCGGCGTGATGATGTGACTCGGCGGCTCATCGGCGAGCTGGATGATGTATTCGCCCAGGTCGGTCTCGACGAC
>JBDHKG010000091.1:0-15481 GCA_039586495.1 Gemmatimonadota bacterium
GCACCGAGCGACCCCGAGTACCCGCGCGTCGGCGCGATGATCGACTACTACCTGGCCGAGGAGCCGGCGGGTGAGCTGACGCTAGAGATCCTGGACGCGAGCGGGAAGCTGGTGCGCGCCTTCTCCAGCGAAGGCCCGGGAGGCGAAGAGGCGGGTGGCGAGCCGAGATGGACTCGCGCCGGGTTCGAGGGCGTGGTCACTCCCCGTCTACCCAAGGACGCCGGCATGCACCGCTTCATCTGGGACCTGCGCTATCCTGGCGCCTGGGCCGCTGAGCCGCGACGCGCGGGCAGCTACGGGCCCCTGGCGGCGCCCGGGACCTATCAGGCGCGACTCAGCGTCGGCGACTGGAGTCGTACACGCAGCTTCGAGGTGCTCATCGACCCACGCGTGGCTGAAGATGGTGTGACGCAGGAGGACCTGGAAGCTCAGCTGGCCTTCAACCTGCGACTCGTGGACATGATGAGCGACGCGCGGAAGGCGGCGCAGCGGGTCGGCAGCGTGCGCGAGGAACTCGAGAAGCGGACCGCCGAGATCGAGGACCGCGACGTGTCGAATCGAGCCCAGCGCCTGGACCTGCAGCTCGCGAGCGTCGAGGCGCAGCTCGTCACCGAGCAGGGCCGCTACCCGCAACCGATGCTCATCGAGCAGCTCGGGTATCTGTACGGCATGACCAGCGGCGCCGACCAGAAGCTGGGCGCGGACGCCTATGCGCGGTTCCACGAGCTGACGGCGGAGTTCTCAGGTCATGTCGCCGAGATCGAGCGGCTGCTCACGACGGATCTCGCGGAGTTGAACGGGCTGCTCCGCGACCGCGGCATCGCGCCCGTGACGGCGCCGATGTCGGGAAGTCCGCGCTGACGATCACCGCTCCGTCACTCGTAGCGGAGCGTGTCCATGGGGTCGACCCGGGTCGCGCGAGCCGCGGGCACGACAGACGCCACGCTACCGGTGACCGCCAGCACCAGCGCGATCAGCGAGTAGACCGTCCAGTCCCAGGGGCTGGTGTAGAAGAGCAATTCCCCCATCGCCGGCGACACGATGGCGGTGAGGGCTATCCCCAGGCCCAGACCGATGAGAACCTGCGCGAGGCCGCCCTTCCAGCTCAGCCAGAGGACGCTGTTGGCATCGGCACCTAACGCCATCCGGATGCCGATCTCCCTGGTCCGGCGTCGCACGGCGAACGCCAGCACGCCGTAGAGACCCACGGCGGCCAGAAGCAGGCCGGTCAGACCGAAGATGACGAACAGGGTGGCGAACGTCCGCTCAGGGATCGTGTCTTCGGAGATTCTACGCGACAGCGAGCTCACCTCGTAGATCGGGAGATTGGGATCCATGGCCGCCACCTCCGCACGAACCGCGGGAGTGAGAGCCATGACATCGCCCTCCGCACGCAGCAGGATGCTCATGTAGCGGCGCGGATGCTGGGGATAGGGGACGTAGATGCCCTCCGATCCCTCTTCCACGCGGCCGCGCATCCCGAGGTTCGGTGCGACCCCGACGACGGTCACCCAGTCGCTCTGCAGACCCAGCAGCTCGTACCGGATCCGTTGCCCCAGGGGGCTCTCACCCGGAAAGAAGCGGTTGGCGAATCTCTGGTTGACGATCGCAACAGGCTGAGCACCGGCGTCATCGCTCGAACTGAATCCTCGCCCCTCGATCAACCCGACGCCGAGAGTGTGGAAATACCCGGGGCTGACGACGGCCAATCGAGCAGGCGGCATGTCCTGATCCCGCTTGTAGGTCGCCCCCTCCATCTCAATTCGCCCGCGAAAGGCGTTCAACCCCGGAAGCGTCGAGGCGATGGCCGCGCTGCGAACACCGGGCAAGCCCTCGAGACGGGCCAGCTGCTCGTCGTAGAACGCCTCATAGTCGCTCTGCTCCGGGTAGTCCTCCGACCGGAGCCCGACCCGAGCGGTAAACACGTCTTCCGTCGCGAAATCGAGGTCGCCCGCCGTGTGCACCAGGACGCCCTTCGCCATAAGACCCGCTACCGTGAGCAGCGCGCAGGATAGAGCGACCTCACCAACCACCAGGGTGCGGCTGATACGACTCAGCCGCAGGCTGGACGAGCCCCGGGACGCATCCTTGAGCACCTCGTTGACGCTCACGCCCGTGGCCTTGAGGGCCGGTCCGGTACCCGCCATCACGGTGGCCAATAGGACGAGGCCCAGAGAGAAGGCGAGCACCGTCGGGTCGATCCGCACCACCATCCAGAAGAAGGGGATCACGTCGGCGAGGGCGGCATTGAAGCAGAGAACCCCGAGCTGAGCCAGCCCGACCCCCAGCATCCCTCCCAGCGCGGAGATGACCAGGGCCTCGGCCAGCATCTGACCGACCAGCCGGATCCGGCTCGCCCCCAGCGCGCTGCGAACCGCCACCTCCCGGCTGCGCACCGCGGCACGGGCGAGCAGCAGGTTCGCCACGTTCGCACAGGCAACGAGCAGGACGAAGAAGACGACGGCCACCGCGACGCTCATCAGGATGGCATCGTCCCTGTCTACAATATGTTCCTTAAAAGCTATGACCCGAGTGCTGACTCCCCTGTAGAGGTCGGGATACGCCAGCTCGAGTCGTCCGGCGAGCGTCGCGAACTCGGCCCGAGCTTCGTCAAGCGATACCCCGTCTCTCAGCCGACCGAAGCCGTGGATGTAACGGTCTTCCCCTCCCTCCACGCTCGCGGGATCCAGCTCCAGGGGGATCCATGCATCCTGTTCGTAGGGGAAGCGAAAGCCTTCGGGCATGACGCCCACCACGGTATGCTGCCGGCCGTTGACCCGGATCGTCCTGCCGACGATTCCCGGATCGCCCCCGTATCGATTGATCCACAGTGCGTGGCCCAGGATGATCACCGGCTGCGAGCCGACGGTTTCCTCCGCGTTTAGGAACGCCCGTCCGATGGTCGGCCCCACGCGCAGGAACTCGAACGCGTTCGCGGTGACCCGCGCGCCCAGGACGCGCTCCGGACGCCCTTCCGGGCCGCTGACGTTCAGACCGGAGACAGCGAAACCCGCCAGGCCGTCCAGCGTCGTCTGCTGCTCCCGCCACTCCGCGATCTCGCGATCGGTGAGCTCTAGAGCGAACTGGCTCTCGGCGGGTCTGTCGCGGGTCAGATAGACCAAACGCTCTGCCTGGTCGAATGGCAGGTCTCGCAGCAGACCATGACAGATGCTGAACATGGTCGTGGTGGACCCGATGCCCAGAGCGATGGCGAGAGCGGCGAACGACGCGAGGCCGGGGTTGCGGGCGAACAGCCTGAGGCTGAGACGCAGGTCTTTCCAGAGATGGTGCATGGGGAACCGCCTGTCCTGACGTAGGGGCTACCTCATCACCCCGTACGGTTCCCCACTTCCAGGGGTTTCGGGTTACGGCGCTGCCTGAGAATCGTGCTGAGGTCCAGCTTCCAGAGCAAGCCGAAGGGCCAGCGCGGCCAATCGGCCGGTGGCTTGCGGGCAGAGCCCGCTCAGCGCCTGGCGCTGTACTGCGAGCTTTGCCGACTCAGCTACCCTGGTTGAGGATCTCGAGCGCTCTCTCCAGGAACTCGTCCCTCCCTTCGATCACTCCTTGAATGGTTCGTTCCGCCAGAACCGTAGGCAGGATCCCGATCAGATGGTGCTGGGAACCGTCGTGCTTCACGACCTTCATGCCTGTCCAGGTGATCCTGAATCCGCCCGGGAGTGTGAACGGGTTCACGTTCCCATTCGTACCGGCGGTCGGTTGGCCGACGATCTCGGCCAGCTTGTAGTGCTCGATGAAGCTCATGAACGACTCAGCGTAGCTGATGGCCCTGCCGTCGCTCAGGAATACCACCTTGCCGCCGATGTGAGGCTCCAAGACCGGCAACCCCCAGCCGCGATTGTCAAAGCCGGCCGGCCGGTCGTGATCAGGATAGACAACCTGCGGAACCTGCATCCAGGCGGCGGATGTGTCTGCTGACTCCAGGAGATGGCTGATGACCCCGTGGTTGCCCCTGGGATAACCGCGAAGATCGAAGACGACGCCTCTGGCCGCTGCCAACTCTTCGATTCTCTCACTGATCTCCGACATCTCTGCCCGGGACAGATTCACGTAGTAGATGCCTTCCTGAAGCAGCTCGATGTTGTCCCTTCGGGGCTCGGAGAGCGGCTCCTGCAGTTCTCGCCTCTCGATCTGAACCTCGAGGATCTCACCTCCCCGTTCGATCAGCAGATCGGCTCTTGTTCCGGCCTCACCGGCACCGAAGGCCTGCAGAGCTCGGTACCTTCTCCACTGCCGCGAGCCGGAGACGTAACGCTCGCTGTCGCGCAAAGCCTGCTCTGCATCGATGCCATCGATCTGTCCGATGATGTCTCCTCTCCTGACTGCCGCGTCCCGAGAGAACGTCACGAGAACGCGCCCTTCGATCCAATCGACGAGGAAGGGCAGCCTCCCTCGCTGCGAATAGTCCGGGTGAAACACGTTGCCGTGCCCATCCCGGACGTTCGCCACCAGCCTACTGAGCGTGTAGAAGAAGTCCTCTCCGTTCTCGTCCGACAACGCTGCTTGAAGCGACGACATCAGCTCGGCATCCCAATCCACATCCACGACATCGAAGTAGGGATAGAAGTGCTGGAACACGTTCCAGGCTATCACAACGTCTCCAAGCCGCACGGCCTCGTCATCCGCCGTCAGCGTCTCGAGGTCGATGGCATCCAGCGCGGCCAGGAGTGGGGCCAGGGGGTACTCCGATGCCGGGCTCAGCGTCCTGACGCTATCGCTGTTGAGCGCCAGTGGGACCCGGCACGACAGGCCGGCGCCTATCTCCTTCTCGATCACCTCGTGGACCTCAGGATGCGCATCGAACAATGGACCAGAGAGGACCAGGGTCTCGTTCTGTATCAGCACGGCAAGGTCACCACTGTGTGGGCTCTCCGAGGTCACGCGGTAGCTGTAGCCCGGGGTCGGCGTCAACCACTCACGCGGTTTCCCGTCCTTCTCGCCCTCCTCGAAGCCCGGGTTGCTGATCTCGATCGGTTGCCAACCCCCATCTTCGTCCAGTACAAGCAGCTCGAAATCGTCCGCCCAAACCCGACCCTCGCCCAGGAGAAAACACCCGAACGCGATTGCCACCGCGTCGTCGGCCACCGCAGCTTCAATCTCGTAGGCTGCCCACTCGCTCGATGTGATCGGTCGGTCGCTCATATTGTCCAAGAAGCCCATCCGGCCTCCGGGTAGATCGACGCGTAGCCATAGCCGGCCCTGGTTGCCTGTACCCATCACCTCGGTCCGCACCCACGCGCGCAGCTTGACCCGTTTGCCCTGATATGCCTCCGCGCCGACGCCGTTGGTCACCGTGCCGAAGCCTCGGCCGCCGGCAGCTACCTCGAGCGTTCGGTTGAGTCGCTTGCTCCTGTAGATGGATCCGGGACTGCCCATGTCCACTCCGAGATGCTGCCAGGCGACAAGCTTCAGTCCGCTCGTGTCCACCGGTACGAGCGAAACCGGCTCCGGCGGCTCGCCCGTGGGATATATCTGAGCGGCCGGCGCTATTGGCAGTAACAACTCCTCCAGGGTGGTTCTAAGCTCATCGCTCGAACGAGCGATCTTCACCCGCTCCGCTCCGTAGACGGCGAACTTCTCCCAGTCGATCGCGCTAGCCTCATCGGCAGGATGAAAGAACCGCACGTACCCGTAGAGCTTGGCAAACGCCCTCACGTTCTCGATTGCTCGATCGGCTTGGCTCGCTGAGCTTGGAGCCAGGGCCCCCACTGCGAGCAGAGCCAGAGAGAGTGCCGGCAGATGCCTGGAGCAGAGAATAGACTGCTTCATGGTACCTCCGCTTTTCCGTGTCGATTGCCCTGGCAAGCGTTCTACCTATGCGAGAGACGTTGGCAACCCTAGCCGGTCTACGGTAGCAGCGGACTCGCTAGCGGGGCGAGCCTTCCTCCAAAGCCGGCCGGGCGGCTTGCTCCGCGAGCGCCGCCAATCGGTCGGCGAGCTGGGTGAGCTGTGGTTTACGCTTCCTCACGCCGATCTTGTAAAACGAGAGCACCCCCAGGAACCCTCCGACGGCGCCGAACGTCAGCGCAACGAAGGCCAAGGCCCGGTCGGGCGCGCCGAGCGCCATCATCAGGAGGACGCCGGTTGCTATACCGCCGCCTACGCCCCACCCGGGGATGAAGATCCGCCAACCCGAAAGCTCCAGGCGCTCTCCGATGTGGATGCGCGTCTGGCCGGCGTGGGGCGTGATCGTAATGACGACCTTGCGTTCCTCGCTGCCGGGCGCTGCGGGACTCCAGGTCAACGCTTTGCCCACCGTGGACACATGGCCGGCGATACCGAGCGTTGCTTGGATCTCCTCCACCAGAGACGAATGGGCGGATTCGGGTACCTCGCCTTCGACCATCCTGTCGAGTAGCAGCGTCTCGCGGCGGTACTCGAACGGCTTCGACGCGGGCCACGCCTTAGGCGCGGCTCCGGCGCCAGGCGGGTACCCCAGCTCCTCGGCCGCTTCCCGCACGTGCTGCGGCGCGATGCCGACCTCCGCAGCGATCTGTTCGACGGCGCCGATCGACAGCGCGCCCTCCTCGTCGGGCCCCTCGGCCTCTAACTCCGCCGCCCGGCCGATGATCTCGCGTACCTGAACCTCGCTGAGCTTGACACTTCCCTCCGCTGCCGCCGCCAGCGCGTCGGCGAACTCGACCGGTGAGGTGAACCGGTCCGCGGGCCGTACGGCGAGCGCCTTGACCACCACCTGCTCGACTCGTCCCGGGAGCCGGTCGAGGCATTCGCGATGCTCTGACGGAGCATCGATGAACCTGCCGAGCCGCTGAGCCTCCTCCATGGGCCAGAGGGCTGAGGTCTCCCCAACCAACATCTCGTAGACCACGCAGGCGAGGCTGTAGACATCCGTTCGCTCATCGAGATCCGTGATGCGCGTCGCCTGCTCCGGACTCATATAGCCCGGCGTCCCCACGGAGAACCCACTACCAGTCAGACTCTCCGGACCGGCGGTGCTTACCGCTTTCGCGATGCCGAAGTCCGTTACCACGGCGTGCCCCTCTGAGAACAGGATGTTCTCCGGTTTCACATCACGATGAACGACGCCGAGACGGTGGGCGTGCTCGAGAGCGAGCGCGACCTGCTGGGTGATGCGGACCGCCGCGTCGAGCGGGAGCCGCCTCTCACCGATCAACAGGCCGCGGAGCGAGCCGCCGGCCACGTAGGGCATCACGTAGTAGAGGAGTCCATCGGCTTCACCGGAATCGAGCAGCGGAAGGACGTGCGGGTGATTGAGCTGCGCCGTGATCCGGATCTCGCGCAGGAAGCGATCCGATCCGAGCGCGGCGGCCAGCTCCTGATGCAACACCTTGACCGCGATCTGTCGCTCGTGCTTGAGGTCACGCGCCAGATACACGGTGGCCATGCCACCGCTACCGAGCTCGCGCTCGATCGCGTAGCGGCCAGCGAGGGCGGCTCTCACGCGCTCCAGAGCATCGTTCAAGGTTCGTCAAGATGTCGCCTTACAAACCCCACCGCCAGACACCAGTCTCTGGCTCAAGCGCGCCACCGTTCGCTTCAACCACCGGTTTGTCACATCATGCTCGCCCACACGTCCGAGGTGTCCGCGAGCCTGACCTCTTCCCCGACAGGCATGGAAGCCAAATCGAGCGGCCCGAAGGCTTCGCCTTCCCACACAAGAAAGAGCAACGAGGGGTCGGACAGAGAAACGCGCATTTGGAAGCGCACGGCAACGACGTCCCGCCCGTCCGTGGTCAGTGTCTGCAACGTCGCCGTGAAGGGGTCTTCCTCGTACACCTTTCCCTGCCTGAGTGGTCTTGATGACCGCAGCACAGCCGCGAAAGGATTCGTCAGCCAGCCCCGTCGGTCGGCGTGAAGCACGAAGTCCGTCTCGTCCAGGCGCTCCACGCTCATCACGCCGTTCATAGACGAGAGGACGCGTACGTCTACCGGATAACCCAATCCGTACTCGATCGCGGGGTGCAGGTAGAAAGTGTGGAATAACCCAGGTGTGTTGAGGATGAGCACTTGGACGGGATCGCGCTCCTCGATGTAAGGCAGCGCGCTAAACGCATCCGTATTCGGCCTGTTCAGGCTCTTCAAGTAGGCGAAGGGATAGCCCGCGGACAGCAGGGCACCCGGAACCAGCACCCACACCAGGGCCCACCAGCCACCGGCACGAGTGAATCGCGGCGCGAGCGGGCGGTCCGGCGCGAGACGCCGTGCGATGAAGCCGATCTGTACGAGCAAGATCGCCAGAACGATGCTGGCGGCGACAGCCGGGAAATACAGAGCGCGCTCACTGGCGTCCGTGGCCATCTGCGGCAACAGGGCGAGGACGTAGAGTGCCATGGCCCACAGTACCAGCCCGCTCCTCCGCAGTGGCCGTAGCGCGGCCAGCCAGACGATGAACAGGACGAGCCCGGCCACGGCGAACGGCACGCTGAGCCCCGACATGAACCACGGCAGGCTCGGCGGCACCGGCGTGAGCGTCGCGAGCCACATGGTAGGCAGGTGAATCACCAGGTGGCCCAGGTAACGCACAGGATTAGCGAACGGATCGATGTACAGGCCGCTGCTCAGACCGCCGAAGCCCAGAGCCCTGTAGAGCGCCAGGTATCCGAACATCATTAGCAGAGCCGGTACCCACGAGGGCCAGTCCTTCAAAAACGATCTCACGCGTTTCCGGAGCGCGGCCCTGCCCCAGTCAAGCTCCGCCTCGCGCCCGGTGGGAAGCAGCAGAGTCACGAGCACGATGCCCAGTGGGGCGATGACAGCGCTCTCCTTGGAGAGGAAGGCAGGCACCAGTGCCGCCAGCGAGGCCGCGAGCAACCACGCTCTTCGCTTCTCCAACCATGCGGCGTGCGCCAGCAGGGCGAGGTTGATGAACAGCACGCACAGCAAGTCGGTCACCATCGAGATGAAGCCGACACCCATGGAGTGGTCCTCGCAGGAGAGGAAGAAGACGCCGGCAAGTAGTGCAAGCCACGGCCTGCCCGTAAGCCTGCGCACCAGCAGGAACAGCGTGCCTGCCACCAGCCCGTGCACGAGGATGGACAGCAGGTGCAGTGGAAAGGCCCCCTCGCCGAGCACGCGGACCGAGCCCTCGAAGATGAGGCTCGGCAACGGCCGAAAGAACGCCTTCACGCCTTCCCCCTCGAACCACCAGAGATTCGTCAAGGCGGGTACCTGATCGGCCGCCCACATGCCGAGCCAGTGCGAGTACTGCAGCGGGTCCTGCTTCATCAGGCCTAGAAAGATGAGGTCGTCCGCCTGGAAGCCGCCGCGCAGGTAGTTCCAGTTGTACGCGAACGAGACGAACACGAGGAGGACGAGTGCTGGCCCCGTGCGCGTCAGCCAGTGCCTTCTCGGCCCGGACTTCACCTGATCTGCGGTCTGCTGTTGGCTCAGCCTGTCGCCCGTGCTGTTCATAGGCCGATTCGTTCGTGTGGCTGGACTTCACGCCCGTGGAGCTGCGTCAGACGGATCAGTCACGAGGTAGGATGTGTCCTCGGACAATACGCGACGCAAGAGGGGGCAGTTTCGAGGCGGAAGAGCTGGATCAGAGGCGTTCGGTTCCGGGACGAGGCCGTCCCAACACCGGACAGGCTGATGGCATTTCCGGACGCTTCAACGTTTGCACGTCCTGCTAGTGGGTGCTCGCATCTGGTACAGTGCTTGCTCAGTGGAACCAGTGTTGACGTCTACTCACCGACGAAGGCTTCGGTCTCGATCGCGTAGAGCTTCGCTTGCCCTGCGCGATTCAGCCGCCGATATTGAACAAACCATGCTGCAGCACTGCTACTTTTGCGGCCAGTCCCTCTTGCACCAAGGCGAGTTCGAGCGAATGCAGGCCCCCGCACGCGTCGCCTTCGACCTGGAGCGGGGTCGCGCCTGGACGGTCTGTAGGCGCTGTCACGGCTGGAACCTGTGGTTGCTGGAGGATCGCCAGTGGGCGCTCCCCGCGCTCGAGCGCGCCGCCTCACGCGCCCGCCTCCTCTACCAGACGGAAAACGTCGCGTTGCTCGACGCCGAAGGACTCGACCTCGTCCGGGTTGGCAGGACGGGGCTGCCAGAGGAAGCCTGGTGGCGGTACGGCCGCGAGCTGCGGTCCCGTCGCGTCCGCTACCAGAGCCGTGTCTCGAAGGTGGGGGTGGCGACCTACGCCGCCCTCTCCTGCATCGGGTCCAACGTGGGTCTCGCCGGTATCACCGGCGACTTCCATCTCGACGACGACCTGTACGCGAACGTCACCCGCTGGCGCAGGTTCGGCAACACCGCCTGGCGTGGCCGAGCCCCCTGTCCTGCATGCCGCAGCGTGCTCATCAAGCTCTTCTTCTACAAGTCGAAGTTCCTGATCCTCCTCTCCGCTGAGGGTGGCCAGCTGGCGATCGGGATACCGTGCGCACGGTGCGACCCGTGGACCTTCGACAAAGTGCATCGATTCGACGGGCCTGTGGCGGAGCGTGTGCTTCGCCGTGCCCTGGCCTATCAGAACGTCGACGGTGCGTCGCGGGCAGAGATCCACGCAGCCGTTCGCACAATCGAGGCGGCGGGCTCTCCGCAGCAGCTGATCCGACAGCTGGCCGCCGAGCGGCTCTCGCTCTCAGGCCTGAAACGGACGCGTTCACTGGCGCTCGAGATCTCGGTCAACGAGAACGCTGAGCGCCGCCAGCTCGCGCATGAGAGCGCTGAGATCGAGGCGGCCTGGCGTCAGGCCGAGGAACTCGCCGCGATCGTCGATGGGGAGCTCTAGGAAGAAGAGCCGGCCAGGCGCCGCTATTCACCAGCCTGCTGCAGCATCGCGAAGGTAACACCGGAGGGATCGTTGAAGAGGCAGATCCAGGACGCGCTGACGATCTCGTGCGGCGCCTCTCTGATTGTCCTCCCCACACCAGCGTCCTGATCACTCAACTCGCAGCGCGACCATCGGATCCACTCGCGTCGCCCTGCGGGCCGGCAGGTAGCTTGCCAGGAAGGCGATGGCGACGATCACCAGCGCCGTGGTGAGAATCGTGAGCGGATCGGTCGCGTCGATCTCGTGCAACAGCGGTGTCAGCACCCGGCCCACCGCCAACCAGCTAATCAGTCCCAGCACCAGACCCAGTGCGGCCAGCCGACATCCCTCTGCAATCACGGTGGCGAGCACGTCACTGGGGCTCGCCCCGAGCGCCACGCGTACCCCGATCTCGTTCGCCCGCCGCGCGACGCTGTATGACAGGACGCCGTATATGCCGCAACCGCCGCGAAGATCCCCAGCACGATCATGTAGAACCTCTGGGAGGCCGCCGTTCGGCCGATCATCTGAACGAATGTGCCGGCCGAATAGACCGGGATGTTGGGGTCCAGCTCCCGAACGGCGTCGCGAATGATCGGGACGAACCTCGCGGGATCTTCAGGGACCCTGGCAACGATGTTCACAGCGTACGCCGGTACTTGGCGGTACGGGTAGTAGATCTCGGGTGTGGGCTCACGGTCGAGGGCGTAGAAGCGAACGTCACCGACAACCCCTACGATCTCGAGCCCGGCCTCGGGGTCATCCGGCGGCACGCGGACGCGCTGGCCGATCGGGTCCTCGCCTGGCCAGTACAGTCGGGCGGCTGACTCGTTGATGATGACGACGCGGGGCGCACTCGGACCGTCGCGCTCGCTGAAGTCGCGCCCCCTGACGATCGGGACACCCATCGCTCGGAAGTACGAGGGGGTCGCGCTGATGATCCGAGCGTCAGGCTCCTGATTCGGCGGCGGTTCAGGCCGCCCCAAGATCTCGAAGCTCTGGTTGACCTCCCAGCCCCCGAATGGGACGCTCGTGCTGGCAGCGACCGAGCCGGCCTCGCCATACCCGCTCAGTCGGTCGAGCAGGCCGGCAAGGAGCGCGCTGCGTCCGGCGGCCTCGGGATAGCGACCAGCCAAGCTGACACGCGCCGTGACCAGACCCGCGGCGTCAAATCCGAGATCCTCCGCAACGAGTCTACCGAAGCTCCTGATCAGCAGTCCCGCGTCCCCCAACAGCACCAGCGCAATCGCCACCTGCGCCATCACCAAGGTCCTGCGGGCTCTCAGACCCTCGTGAGCGGCGCCTCCACCCACCGCGCTCGCCTTCAGGGCGCCAACAACCTGCGGTCGGGAGCTGCGGATCGCCGGTATGACCCCGACGAGCAGTCCCGTCAGGATCGTGACGGCGAGTGTGAACCCGAGCGCGCGACCGTCGATCCCGATCCCGCCCAGCCGCGGAATCTCTCCCGGACCCAGGGCCAGCAGCAGCTCGACTCCCCAGAAGGCCAGGAGCAGCCCGGCACCACCGCCGAGCAGCGCCAGCAACATGCTCTCGGTGACCGCTTGCCGAACCAGCCGACCGCGACCAGCGCCGAGTGCCTCGCGCACCGCGTACTCACGCTCACGCACGGTCGCCCGAGCGAGGAGCAGGCCGGCCACGTTGGCGCAGGCGATGAGAAGGACGAATCCCACGGCCCCCAGCAGGACGTAGAGCGCCCGCTGTACGTCGCCGACCACGTAGCGCTTCAGCGGAACGACGTTCACGCCTGTGTCGGAGTTGTGCTCTGGATACTCGCGCTCCAGGCGGGTCATGACCGTTCCCATCTCGGCACGCGCCTGTTCCACCGTCGCGGTCGGCTTCAACCGAGCGACGACGCGCAAGAAGTGCGAACTTCTGTCCTCCGAATACGGATCCCATCTCAGCGGTATCCACAGCTCCGCGTCCGGGTATACAGGCACGCGAAATCCCGCGGGCATGATGCCCACGACGAGAAAGCTGTGTCCGGCGATAGTAACTGTGCTCCCTACGAGATCCGGAGCACCCCCGAACTCCCGCATCCATAGCTCGTAGCTCAAGATCACAGCCAGCTCGGACTCGGGTGTACCGTCTGCAGGTGTGAACACGCGACCGACCACGGGTCGTGCCCGGAGCACCGTCGAGAACATGTCGGGTGTCACCACCGCGGCAACGACCCGCGTCGCCCCCTCATCTCGAGCGAGCGCCGCGCTCGCCCAGTGCGCCGCACCCAGCGCGGCGAAGACGGTGCTCTGTTCACGCCAGTCCGCGAAGTTCGGCGGAGAGACCTGGCCCATGGTGTTCTGGTAGCGCCGGTTGTGCTCCCAGACCGTGACCAGTTCGTCGGGCAGCAAGACGCCGCTCACGACGCTGAAGATCGCCGTGTTCGCACCCACGCCGAGCCCGAGCGTGAGGACGACGATGGCGGTGAAACCGAGATTCCTACGCAGACCGCGTGCCGCATATCGCATATCCGTGAGCGACATCTCCCACCTCACTCTACGGGTTCGATGCTGGATGGCGCCGTTACCATGGGTCAAGAACTGGGCCAACCACCTGAAAGCGCTAACTCATTGGCCAGAAGTGAATTGCGCAGCGGTCAGGCGCCGGGCCCAACCGGTCACCTGTTCGGATCCGGGACACCGAAGTCCCAGGACCGGCCAGCTGCTCCGCCCGAGGACGCGTCAATCCTCTTGCGAGGTACACTCGCGGGCGCTCAGTGGTGGCCGCGCCTTGCTGCCTCCTCACTCGGCCCGTAGCGCGACCATGGGATCGATCCGTGCCGCTCTTCGAGCCGGCAAGTAGCAGGCGAGCAGCGCCACGGCAGTCAGAACGACCGAGATCGCGGCTAGCGTAGCGGGGTCCGTTGACTCCGATTACCGTGAGCTTCATCCCCTGGCGCACGACAAGATTCAGCACAGCGGCCGAGTCGGCGCCGAGAGCCACCCTGATCCCGATCTCGTGCGCCCTCTGCCCCACCGCGTAGAGCATGGTCGCGTACAGCCCGCCGGCGGCCAGCAGCAGGGACACGATGGCGAATCCGGTGAGCAGCAGCGTGCGGAAGCGCGGCGCCTGGAGCGAGCTCGAGATGCGATCGTTCATGCGAGTCACGCCATCGAATGGTACAGTCGAATCCAAGTCCCAGAGGGCTTGTCGCATGAGTCCCGCTATCGCCGCAACATCAGCCTCCGACCGCACGACGATGTGGTTCCAGGCGAACCACGCATGCTGAGCATAGGGAACGTAGAACTCGCTTCGCCTCGGCGATGCCAGGCTGCGCTGGCGAATGTCGTTGGCCACCCCGACGACGGTGATCCATGGCGCGTCCGGATCAGGTGACAGCTTTATCCGCCGACCCAGGGCACCTCCATCTGGCCACAGCTCACGCGCCATGGTCTCGTTCACGACGGCGACCAGCGGGTGCCCGCTGTCGTCGCTTGACGTAAGACCGCGTCCTCGCAGGAGACGGATCCCCATCGTCCTGAAGTAGTCGGGGCCCACCATATGTGCGGCGATCCAAGGCGGCTCGCCTTCCTGGGGTCCTTCGAGAACGACGGGAGGCGCCCACATCACGTAGCCGATGGGAGGATCGACTATGGAGCTGGCCGAAATCACCCCAGGGATCGCCCTCGCCCGATCCGTCAGCTCACTGAAGAAGGCGGCCCGCTGTTCGTCAGACGAGTAGGAGCGGCTGAGGCCGATCTCCATCATCAACACGTCGTCCGGATCAAAACCCAGCTCGACGCTCTGCAATCGCAAATAGCTGTTGATCAGTAGACCCGCGCCGGCAAGGACGACGAGGGCCAGAGCGGTTTCCGCGCTGACGAGGGTGCTGCGCAGGCGTGTGCGACCCTCCGCTGCGCTCGATCTGCCGGTTCCCTCTCTCAAAGCCTGGCTCACCTCGCTCCTCGAACTGACTACGCCGGGCGAGGCCGAGTGCGAAGGCGAGAGCAGGCAAATCCACGGAGACCTCGCCTAACCTCGGGAAATCCCCGGGGCCGACCACCTGAAACGCTTTCACAGCGGCGAAGGCGATGACGATGCCGCCGATACCGCCGGCCACCCCGAGACACGTGCTCTCGGTCAGCAGTTGTCTGAGAACCCGGCCGCGTCGGGCGCCGAGCGCCGAGCGGACGGCGATCGGCGATCTCCTTGGCGCGGCCGGTCGCGCGCGCCAGGAGAAGATTCGCGACGTTGGCGCAGCCGATGAGGAGCAAGAGCGCGGAAGCGCCGAGCAGGATCAGGAGCTCGTCGCCAGCACTGCCGACGGTCCTCCCCAGGAGAGAGGCAACTCCGATACCGAGGGTAGCCTCTCTGCCCGTGTAGGCTCCCACGTGCTGGGCGGCCATCGCAACCGCCAGAGTGCCGGCCTCCCGCTGTGCTGCCTCCAAGCTTACACCGGGCTTCAGGCGCCCGATGACGCGCAGACTTCTACTCGTCCTGCTCCTGGCGTACGCGCGGTCATCGACGGGAAGCGCCATGTAGATCTCCGCACCACCCGGTAGCACTGCCTGCGGAGCTTGGAAGTCGGCCGGTGTCACACCGACTACACGGAACGATACGCGCCCAGCGCGTGACTCCTCAGCGCTGAAGGTCGTTCCGATGACGTTCGGGTCACCTGCCCACCGACGTTGCCAGATGCTGTGGCTGAGCAGCACGACAGGTTCGGCTCCGGTTCGGTATTCCTCAGCCCAAAAAGCCCGGCCCAGC
>JBDHKG010000182.1:0-5014 GCA_039586495.1 Gemmatimonadota bacterium
CCAGACCTTGTTGCGGCCCGTCTGCTTGGCGGTGTAGAGCGCCTGGTCCGCCGCCTTCACGACGTCCTCGGCCGTCTCCTTCGGGTCGGTGCTGTCGGCGCCGCCGATGCTGACGGTGACTTTCAGCGTCTTACGCGGTTTCTTGGGCGGCTTCGGGTGCTCCGGCTTCTTACGCGGTCGAAACGCGCCACGGATCGTGAACACGCGGCCGGCGATCGTCGCGCGCAGCTTTTCCAGGTGGGGCTGACAGTCCTCGATCCGTTTGTTCTCGAACACGACGGCGAACTCCTCGCCGCCGTAGCGGAACGACTTGCCACCGCCGGTCACCTTACCCAGCTCCGCCCCCACCATACGCAGGACCTGGTCGCCCACCTCGTGCCCGTGCTTGTCGTTGAACTGCTTGAAGTGGTCCACGTCGACCATCGCCACCGTGTAATGGCCGACGAGCTGTTCGAGTAGCTCGTTGAAGCCGCGGCGCGTCGGCAACCCGGTCAGTGCGTCCTGGTAGGCGAGCCGGTAGGACACATCGGACACATCGATGACCGCCTGCACGACCATCAGGCCGGCGACGGCGAAGTAGGTCGTCGAATCCAGGCCGCCCGCGCCCGCGTTCAGCGCGAAGGCCGCGCCGATCAGCGCCCACATTTGAGCGCTCTTCTCCTCGCTCGGCTCCCAGAGCAACCGCGCAACAAGCACGACGAACGCGAGCAAGAAGGCCAGGATCGAGAGGTGCGGCAGCGACGTCCAGCCGAAGTAGAATCCCTCCAGCACCCGCGCATCCAGCATCTGCGCGAACCAGCCTTCACCGGACCCCAGCAGCTGCGCGACGATGCCCGGCTGGGCGATGATCGCCAACCAGATGAGCAGGCCGCGCAGCGTGGTAGGGCCGCGCTCCGGAATCACCACGACCGCCAGCAGGTTGAGCGGTAACAGCAACGCCACCGCGTTCACGATCGCGCGGCCCATCGGCTCGTCCGCCACCGCACCGAAAGCGAAGTGCAGCAGGATGCGGTCAGCCATCAGCAGCAGGACCAGCGCGAACAGCAGGCGACTGCGATGGAAGCGCCAGCACTGGAGCGCGCCGATCACGAACACGGCGGGGTAGACCGGGGCGAAGTCTACCACCCACTCGCGTGCCGCAACCCAGTGCAGCAGCAGGAAGGCTACCAGCAGTAGCGGGCCTTCCGGCACCAGCAGGGTACGAAGCGTCCTAAGAATACGTTACCTCGCAGGAGGTTGGGCCGCCGCGGCCCCCGGCAGGCTGCGCTGGGGGACGGGGAGTTCCCAACAATCTAGAACAATCCTCCTTCTCGCATAACCCTCGGGCAGCCGACCCGCTGGGGGGCCTTCCGGGCACCGCCGGCCCCGACGCCAGCCGCTGCCCCAGGTCCTTCTCACTCGCCACGGGACCCAGGAGGCGAAAGCGAGAGGTCTTCCGGATAGTGTTCGGCGTCGATCAGCTGCCTGAGCCTGCCGACCACGTAGGGCCGATCCTCCCGGTGAGTCATCCCCAGCCACGGCCCGGGGGTCGGGATCACCTTGACCCGCAGCACACCCGCCGCGATCAGGTCGTTCACCGCTGTGCTGAGCAGGAACTCCGCATCCCGGTCGGCTCCGTGTTCTGCCAGGAACTTCTCGAACTGCTGGTCGAGCAACGGGAAAGCCGCAGGAGTCGCGGCCCAGAGGTTCATCGAGATCGTCTCGTCACCGTCCAGCACGTAACGCTCACCCGCCACACTGACGCCAGCGATGGTACCCTCGTCTTCGCGGATCCCCTTGACCTCGGTCACCCGCTGGAGATAGCCATCGCGGTCCAGCTCGCACACGGCCCGGGAGACGCCGCCGTGCGGCGACAGCGTGTCCCGCAATCTGTAACCGGCCGCAGCGAAATGCGGCTCGCCCGTATCGACGACCTCGCGCAGGTGCCCGGCGAGCAGCAGATAGGCCGACGCACCGTAGAAGTCGTCGGCGTTCATCGCCACGAACGGCTCCGACACCTGCGACTTCGCCGCCAGCACCGCGTGGCCTGTGCCCCACGGCTTCACTCGCCCCTCCGGCACCGGGTAGCCCGCCGGCATCGCGTCCAGCTCTTGGAGAGCGAACGCAGCGGTCAGCGCATCACCGAATATGCGGGAGACATGCTTGCGTAGCGCCGGCTCCAGTTCCCTGCGCGTGACAAGGACGACCCTCGAGAACCCAGCCCGGAGCGCATCGTAGATCCCGTAGTCCAGCAGCGTCTCGCCGCTGGGCCCGACGGCCTCCAGCTGTTTCACGCCGCCGTAGCGGGTCGAGAGCCCGGCGGCCATGCGTATAAGGCGGCTGTCGCGCGCGCGAAGTTCATCGCCGCTCGTGCGCCGCAGCCACAAGCTTGCGCACCGTCGGCTCCACCATGATCAGCAGCTCCGCCCGCGGCTGCGCTGTGCGCTCCAACACCTCCAACAACTCCGCCCAGCGCGAGTCTCGCAGTCGGCGCCCCCTGCGGATCTTTGCGAGCGCCTCGAGGCCGACTTCCGCCAGGTCTCGCAAGTTCGCTGACAGAGGTTCGGCCTCCCGCAGCGAAGCGGACGCCTGGATTACAGGCAAGACTCGTTCATGGTTGTCCCGCCACGTGACCAGCCAAGCCTCGATCGGTCCAGCGCTATGCTTATGCGACGGATCGGCGAGCATCTCATGAACCATCTGCGAGAACTCGCGCGCCACATCGCTCTCCGGCCGCGTCGCATCCACCAGTCGGTTGAGCGGCATCAGGCCTGTGTACTCGCGACTGCCCGGGCGCTCGTAGTACTTCACCGGCTCCAGCACATCGGCCAGAGTCTTGAGCGCGTCGATCGGACCATAGTTGGTGAGGCGTCGCAACATGCGCTGATAGCTGGAGCGATGCGTGAGGCCCAATAGCTCGAGCCGCTGGCTCGTCACCTCGAGACGACGGTACATGTCCTCGGCATCGTCGACCTCAGCAGGCGACCAGAGCCGCTCGGCGATCGCCGCGGCCCGCGGCCAGATCCGCGAGTCGATCGTCTCCCAGGTGACGAACTCCGACCACATGCAGGCCTCACCGCCCAGCACGCGGGTTCTTTCGCCAGGGCTCAAGTCGGCCGCCGCGCCACTCAGCGGGTCCACCTGGTAGTGCCGCCCGGCGGACAGGATGTGGTCGAGATAGTAGCCGTTCGAGAGGATGCCCTGGTAGCCCTGACGTGCGGATTCAGCCAGCGACTCCTGCCCGCGCCAGGACTGAATCACGATGTCCCTGGGCAGAGCCGGGTGAAAGATCTCGTCCCACCCTACCATCTTCTTGCCGTACCTCGAGAGTATTTCCTGGATGCGGCGGTTGAAGTAGGCCTGGAGGTCGTGGTTGTCCTCCATGCCACGCTCGCGGATGAAGGCCTGGATCTCCGGGTTGGCGTCCCAATGCACACCGGTGACCTCATCGCCGCCGATGTGGAAGTACGGGTCCGGGAAGAGTCCCGCCATCTCGCCGATGAACGCGTCAAGAAGCTCGTACACCTCCTCCCGCGTCGGATCCATTGCGGGATCCCGGATCCCCCAGCTGCGCTCGATCTCATAGGGACCCGGTGCGCTCGCTAGCTCCGGATGCGCGACGAACCAGCTGGTCGCGTGGCCTGGCATATCGAACTCCGGCACGACACGGATACCGCGATCCCGCGCGTACTCGATGATCTCCCGGACCTCATCCTGGGTGAGGTACTTGCCGTCCGAGCCTAGCTCGTGGAGCTGTGGGAATCGCTTGCTCTCGACGCGGAACCCCTGGTCCTCGGTGAGATGCCAGTGGAGCACGTTCATCTTCACCGCTGCCATCCCGTCGAGATTACGCTTGACCACCTCCGGCGGGATCCAGTGACGCGCGACATCGATCAACAGCCCACGCCAGGGGAAGCGAGGGTGATCCTCAATTGTGACCGCAGGAACCTGGAAGCCTTCCTCGCCGAGCCGAATGAGCTGGAGGAAGGTCTCGATCCCGTGCAGCACTCCATACGGCGTCGGCGCATGCAGGCGTGCGCCTCCAGCGGTGACCACCAGCTCGTAGGACTCATCTTCGACGGCCGATTGCACCTCAGCAGCCCGGCCATCGCACTCGATGGTCAGCGTCGCGCTCGCGGATGGGGGTGCCATGCCCAGGTAGATCCCTGTCTGCCGCGACAGCCGCTGCACCATTCTGGCGACGGCACGCTCGAGGCGCGGCTCGCTGTATCCGGTGAGGGCGGCGCGGAATGTCGAATCGATAGTCAGGTGGCCGTCACCGAAATCCGTAGAGGCGGGCACCGGCATTAGTGTGTGCCGTGGCGCCAACTCAACCTCCACAGGCTCAATAGGTGGAACCGGCCTCACGGGCCTGCAGCCGCCCATCAAGAGGACCGTTGCGGCGAGAACAATCTCGGTAGTTGCTCTCATCACACATTCCTCCGATCTCATCACACATTCGTCCGATGACATCGTGGTCGCGTGCGTATCCTACGGATGCGGAACACGTGTTCCTCCCGATGATGCACGGCCGCTGAGACTACGAATGTACAGCAGCTCAAGGTTGACTACAGTCAAGATACTGCGCGCGCCAAATCAGGCCAGCAGCGCCCCCCTCTTGGCGTCCCATTCCTCACGTGTCAGCATGCAACCCTCTTGTTCGTAGATTACACAGACAGAACAGCCACACTCTCCGCAACGCTGAGTCGCGCGCCCCTTCGGCAGGGCGTGTCTGGCCGAACCCTCACGACCGGAGGGCTTAGCGCACCCTGCACTTGAGTGGTGCCCAAGGCTGACTGATATTGGCGTTAATCGCTCTGTGCTAACGAGCGTCACCGGCCCGACATGGAGAGCGCGAGACATGAGTACACGACTGACCGAGCTCCGGAGCCGCGGGCTGTCCCTGGCGGCACTGGCCGTCGCGGTTATCGGCTGCGGCCGCGCCGAGGGGCCAGGCACGGGACAGTGGTATGCCGTCCACGACACGATCGCTGACACCATCGTCGTGCGGACGGTGGGCGGCAGCGTCTGGGGC
>JBDHKG010000092.1:0-11096 GCA_039586495.1 Gemmatimonadota bacterium
AGGCGACGGATTGTTCTGGAACGCGGCGAAGAACACCGCCGTCTACTCGCTGTACGTCCCGGCAACGATGTGCTGCGCGTTGGCGGTAGCGATCCTACTCAACCGCTCGATCAAGGGCGTAGCGTTGCTCAGAGCGGTCTTCTTCCTGCCCTACATCACGAGCTTCGTCGCCATCTCCATCGTCTGGCAGGGGATGTACGACCCCGACTTCGGGGTTTTCAATTGGGCGCTGGGGCTGGTGGGGTCGGGACCCTTCCCCTGGCTCAATAGCCCGTCCACCGCGCTGCTCGCTCTCATCATCATGGCCGTCTGGATCCACATCGGCTTCCAGATGGTGATCTTCCTGGCCGGCCTGCAGGCGATACCGAACGAGTTCTATGAGGCCGCGATGATCGACGGGGCCGGGCCCTGGCGGCGCTTCTGGAACATCACACTCCCAATGCTCAGGCCCACGACCTTCTTCGTGTTGGTCACATCGATCATCGGATCGTTCCAGGTTTTCACCTTCGTCTATGTGATGACCGAAGGTGGCCCGCTCCACGCCACCGACGTCATCGTGTATCACATCTACCAGAACGCCTGGCAGTTCCTGCGTATGGGCTACGCCTCGGCGATGAGCTGGATCCTCTTCGCCGTAATCTTCGCGATCACACTGCTTCAGTTCAGGCTGCTGGGCCGACGGATGACGCCGAGTTGATGAAAGAACAGAAGTTGAACTGGAGAGGCCGCAAGCTGGCAGAAGCGTACCGAGCCCTCGGGCGTCAGAGCTTCGCCACGGCCAGCGGGCGCCGCCGCGCCGGCAACGCGCTAGCCTATGGGCTCGCCATCGCGCTCGGCATCTCGATGCTCGTCCCCTTCCTCTGGATGACCTCGACATCTCTCATGGATGAGTTCGAGGTGTTCCGGTTTCCGCCACGCCTCTTGCCGAGCGACCCGGTGTGGAGCAACTACCCGAACGCACTCACCGCCGCGCCCTTCGGTCGCTTCTTCATCAACTCGGTGGTCATGTCGCTGTTCATCGTGAGCGGCCACCTGATCACCGCCTCCACCGCCGGATACGCCTTCGCGCGCCTCCGCTTCCCCGGCCGCGACAAGGCGTTCATCCTCTTCCTCGCCAACCTGATGGTGCCGATCATCGTGCTGCTCATACCGCGCTTTCTGCTGGTGAACGCGCTGGGCTGGGTGGACACCTACGCCGGGCTCATCGTCACCGAGCTGGTCGGCGTCTGGGGAATATTCCTGATGCGCCAGTACTTCCTGTCGATCCCCCGCGAGCTGGAGGACGCCGCCCGCATCGATGGTGCGAACGAGTGGCACGTCTTCTGGAAGGTGGCACTGCCGCTGGCAAAGCCCGCTATCGCCACCGTCGCCCTCTTCTCCTTCGTCGAGACCTGGAAGAGCTTTCTCTGGCCCCTCATCGTCACCCGCTCGATGGCGATGCGGCCGGTCGAGGTCGGGATCGCCGCCTTCCACAGCCTTTACTTCAGCAACTGGCCATACCAGATGGCAGCAGCGGTCACCGCGGTGATCCCGATCCTCATCCTCTTCCTGTTCACGCAACGCTACTTCGTGCAGGGCATCCAGCTGGCGGGACTTAAGTATTAGCCGGAGACGCTACCCTAGATACCTGACGAGCCTAGTCAGGACCCCGTTCTTGATCCAACCGGTGGCATGCATCCTTCAACAAGGAGGTCAAAATGAAGTCGAAGCTGTCGCTCCCGCTCCTGGCGGCCCTGCTCCTCGCCGCGCCGGCTCAGGCGCAACCCGAAGGCACGAAGTTCGGGATCGGCGTGAGCCTGATTCAGAGCGTGATTGCGCCGGACTTCGAGGAGCTCCAGTTCGGGACGGTTGCACTCAGCAACATCTACGTTCCCATAATCATCGGATCCAGCTTCAAGCTGGAGCCCGAGATCGGTTTCTACCGCCTCTCCGAGGAGGAGGATACCTTTGAGGGAACTCTGACACAGTGGCGGTTCGGCCTGGGCGCGTTCTACTACCTGCCCGCTGCCGCGTCGGTGCGTGTTTACGTTGGACCACGGGTCGGTCTGCAGCTAACCTCCCTATCCGCCGAGGAAGACGTGGACCTTGAATTCGGCGAAACCGACTTCGTCTTCGGCCTCGCGCTGGGCGGCGAATACTTCTTCTCCGACCATTTCAGCTTAGGCGGCGAGGTCCAGCTGAACTACGTCAGCTTGGGCGAGCCCGATGTCGAGGTCGACGGCGTCGATCAGGACTTCGATCTCAGTCGAAACTTCATCTCCAACAACGGGCTGATACTCATGCGCTGGTACTTCTAGTCACGCAGCGACCTACACTGACGCAGACGATCGAGATACCCGCGGTCATCCGATGAGTGCGGGTATCTCGTCGCTTATCATTTCGCCGGCCAGCTTCCGCAGCCTGATCGAAGCTCTTAGCTTTGTGCCCGTCGCCGGGGCATCCCAACGACCCCCGTTCGTGAATGGTGGTGACCTGCCGCCACGCCGCATGAGCTTACGGTGGAGTCGCGCCTGCCTATCGGCCAGACCTTCGGCACAGCGACTCGTATCAGGACGCGTGATGCAACGACAGCACAGGAGCTTCAGCAAGTACGACGATCTGGGGGCCTACCACTGGGCCTCGTGCGAGCGGCGCTCTCGCAGCTACGAGCCGGCAACGGAAGCACGATACACTGCCCTCACAAAGCGCATGGTCGGCGCCACGCGCATCCTGGATGTCGGCTGCGGGGACGGCTATCTAATGAACCTGGCGAGCCAGCGCTGCGAGACGGTCGTCGGCGTTGACACCGAGCGAACCGGCGTCCGAATCGGCGCCCAGCTCTTGGACGATTATGCTAATTGCATTCTTGCTCTCGCGAGCTGCTATGCGCTTCCGTTCGCGAACGGCTCCTTCGACATCGTGGTCCTCGCCGACGTCATCGAGCACCTCGATAACCCTGAGCAGTGCCTCGCCGAAACGCGACGGGTGCTTGTAGCGGACGGCCGGTCGCTGGTCACCACGCCCAAATGGCGGCCCGGCAGGATGTGGGACCCCGAGCATCACTGGAAGGAGTACAAGCCGGAAGAACTCGTGGAGCTCCTGGAACGATACTTCGCCAGGGTGACGTTGTCGTTCTTCATCTCGGCGGCGTGGTGGGAGGTTCGCCGGAGGCTGGGCAAAGGTTTCATGCGGAGCTTCGTCAGGCATCTCTACAACCCGTTTATGCGCGAAGGTGCCGAGGCCGAGAAGTCCTGCCACATCCTTGCCGTCTGTGAACAACCGCTCAGCTAGGACCTGACGGCCGACAGCGGCACGCTTGACTACTAGAGTCCACCGTCCTTCGTCTCCGCTGCCGCCTGGCGTCACCGACACTCCGAGCACACGCCCCACACGCCCTACCACTCACCCTCGTCTGGGCGTAGTATGAAGCGTGCGATGAAGATCGTCTTTCATAACGGCTCCCGGACCTGGTCGGGTAACGAGAACATGCTTGCCCTTCTGGCGGAAGGACTCCGGGATCGGGGGCACTCGGTGATCATCTCCTGCGTGGGCGGCTCGGTCGTAGAGCAGTGGCTTCGCTCCCGGGGTTTCCGTACTTCCCGGATCCGTCCCCGGGGTGACCTGGATTTGTTGAGCGCGTTCCGTTTCGGCCACTGGCTACGCAGAGAACAGCCCGACGCGCTGCTCCTCACCTCATGGAAGCGCATGCCTGTGGGCGCCTGGGTGGGTAAGCGGGCCGCGGTTCCTCGAGTCGTGGCACGGCTGGGGATCCGACACACCTTGCCGAAGTCCGGTCTGAAACGGCTCGCTCTTCTCCGCTACGTGGATCGCTACATCGCGAACTCCGATGAAGTACGCAGCGCGCTTCTTGAGAGCGCGCCAGGGCTATCGCCGGACCGGGTGTACTTGGTGCCCAACGGCGTTCCGCCTATTCCGCCGGCGACGAACGACTTCCGGGAGGAACTGCACGTCGGGCCAGACACGCGTCTCATCCTCGGGGCCGGTAGAGTCGAGTACCGGAAGGGCTTCGATCTCCTCATCCGCGCTTTCGCCGAGTTAGATGAATCCGATGTCCGCCTCGTGATCGCCGGGGATGACTCGGATTCCCAGAACGAGCGCGAGCTCGCCCGCAGCCTCGGCGTCGAGGAACGCATACGCTGGCTGGGTCACCGGGACGACTTCTATGACGTCCTGCACGGTTGCGATGTTCTCGCCCTGAGCAGCCGCAAGGACAGCACCCCGGGTGTGATGCTCGAAGCGCTGTCGGCGGGGATTCCCGTGGTCGCCACCGCGGTGAACGGCGTGCCGGGCGCACTGGCAGCCACAGAGGGACGGCCCACCGCAGGCCGGATCGTCCCACCGGAAGACGTGCCGGCCCTGGCCCAGGCGATCCAGCAAACACTGGCGGAGCTCGGACAGGCTGGGAGCCGGACTGAGGTGGCTCGGGCCGAAGGAATAGAACGCGCCCGTACCCGGTTCACGGTTGCGCGGATGGTGGAGGAAGTGGAGAAGGTGCTGCTCGACTGAACAATCGGCGTGGGCTGCTCAAGTGCGCATCATATTCGTGAACTCGGCGCGCGGCTGGGCCGGCGGACCGACCTCAGGGATCGAACTCGGACTCGGCCTGGCTGAGAAGGGACACGACGTTACGCTGGCGTGCCATCCCGATAGCGCGATTCACGAGCAGCTGGAAAGCGATCCCCGGCTGACGCTGGCAGCGATCGCCATCCGCGCCGAACTCAACCCTTACCGCGCCGGCCAGCTCGCACTCCTCAACCGGCGCGTGAAACCGGATCTGGTGCTCGCCGATCGTAGGAAAGACGTAAAGCTCAGCGTCATGGCCCGCGCGCTGAGCCGCGGCGATTTCCCGATCGTTCACCGGCACGGCGCACCGAGTCACCTGAAGGACAGCCGCGTCTACCGCTACACCTGGGCCCGTCACGTCGATGCGATCATCGTCAACTCGCATGCCATGCGCGATCTGCTGCTGGAGAGAGCGCCCTGGCTCGGGCACGTGACCATTCACGTGATCCACAACGGTAAGGACCCTTCCCGCTACCGACCGCTGCCCAAGCTGCGGGGGTGCGTGCGCGCCCAACTCGGCATCCCGGAAGATGCCTTCGTCGTCAGCTTCCACGGCGTTATCCAGGCACGCAAGCACGTCGACGCGCTGGTGAGAGCGGTCGCAGCGCTGTCGCCCAAGCTCAACGTCTACGCCCTGATCATCGGCAGTGGTCCGGCAACGCCTGAGCTGCGTCGCCTGACAACGGAACTGCGCGCGCCCGTCATCTTCGCCGGGCTGCGCACCGATATTCCAGAGGTGCTGAGCGCAGCCGACGCGGCCGCCCACCTTTCCACCGCCGAGGGCTTTTCCAACTCCGTGCTGGAATCGATGGCCTGCGGGCTACCGATGATCGTCAGCGACGCGACGAGCCATCCCGAGCAGGTCGAGGACGGGCAACAGGGCGTACTGGTGCCGCCCGGTCAGTGGGAAGGCGTCGCCGATGCGCTTCGCTGGCTGGCAAGCGATCCCGAGGCGCGGGCACAGCTGGGCAAAGCGGCGCGCGAACGGGTCACCAAGCAGTTCAGCCGAGAGCGGATGCTGGAACGCTACGAACACGCGCTGAGAGAAACGGTAGAAGACCACCGCTCGGCCAGCCGCGACTAGGATCTCCCCCTCACGTACTTGCCTACCGCCAATTCGAACTTCTCCCGCACCATCTCCACCGTTATGCGGGCCATCCCGTCGGAACAGTACTCCATGCTCGCCTGGTAGTCCTCGCCGGGGTAACGCGCGTAGCCGTCTACCACCAGGTCCGTGTACTTGCGGTACGGGCCGCTGCGCTTCGGGTTCGTGTAGCCGTAGAGCCCGACCACCGGTGTCTCCAGCGCCCGGGCGATGTGCAGCGGCCCGGTGTCCGGGGTCACCAGCACGTCGCTGCCGTCCAACAAGTACATCAACCTGCGCAGGTTGTCACCCAGCTCGTTCAGCGGCCGCGCCCCCGTCAACCGGCTGACCTCCGCCGCCGTCGCGCGTTCCCGGGGCGCCGGGCCACCGATGAGCACCGTCTGAAAGCCGAAGTCGCGCTCGATGATCTCCAGCAGCCTCGCATAGCGATCCGGCGGCCAGTCCTTCTTGGGCTTGCTGCTGCCCACGACCACCGAGCACACCGGCTGCTCGATATGCGCGAAGAACTCGCGCTGCGCCTGCCGCTCCTCCTCCGTGAACTTGAGCCCCCAGAAGACGGGCTCGGGGTTCACACCCAGGAAGTGTAGGAACTCGAAGTACTGGTCCTGAACGTGCTGGACCGGGTGTGGCGGGATGCGCTGCGTCGTGAACAGCCAGTTGAGGTCCCGGGCGCGCGCCCGATCGAACCCCAGCTTGATCGGCGCGGGCGTGAACCAGGTTAAGATCCCCGCCTTGAAGTAGACTTGCAGATCGATCACCAGGTCGAACTGATGACGACGTAGCTCGCGCCGTGCTCTCAGGAACTCGCCCAGCGCCGTCAGGCCACGACGGCGCCGGAAGATGATGAACTCGTCGATCGCCGAATGGTTGTGGACGAGCTTGTGAGGCACCGGCTGGATCACCCAGGTGAGCTTCATACCGGGGACCGCACGCTTCAGCGCGTTCGCCAGCGGCAGCACGTGCACCGCGTCGCCGACGGCGCTCAGCATGACGATGACCACTCGTGGGTTCGAGACCTTCAGCTCGGGTCTCACGACGCTGAACCCTCCGGCGTCAGATATCGCTCCACCGCCAGCTCCACCTTCTCCAGCACGTCGGCCACGCTGATGAGCTCCATGCGGCCGTGCCGGGCGCCCGGCCGCGCCCGGTGCTGCCGCTCCACGGGCCCCCTGTACGGCACGCCCGGCCCGTCGTAGTTGTAGCGGTCGATCGTCAGGTCCTGGTACTTGCGGTACGGGCCTGAGCGCCGCGGGTCGGTGTGACCGTACAGCCCGATCACCGGCGTTTCCAGTGCCCGGGCGATGTGCAGCGGCCCGGTGTCAGGCGCGATCAGCAGCTCGCAGCCATCGACCAGGTAGACCAGCCGCCGCAGCTCCGGCCCCTGTGCCCACACCGCCCGCGCCTCGCTGCGCTCCACCACCTCCCGCGCCCGCTGCCCTTCTCGCTCGCCGGGGCCGCCCAACAGCAGCACCCGGAAACCGAAGTCGCGCTCCAGCGCCGTAGCCAGCTCCGCGAACCGCTCCACGGGCCAATCCTTCACCCGGCTGGACGCGCTGGCGACGATCCCCGCGAACCTCTCTCCATCCAGCGCAGCGAAGAACTGCGACTGCGCCTTACGCTCCTCCGCGCTGAACGTGATCCGCCATTCGAGCTCCGCGCACGCCAGCCCCAGCGGCTCAAGCAGCTCGAGGTACATGTCCTGGCGATGACGCGGCGGCTGAGGCGGCAACCGGTGATTCGCGAACAGCCAGACCAGGTCGTCCGCCCGATCACGTCCGAAGCCCAGTTTGTGCGGCGCACGAGCGAACAACGTCGGGAAGATCGACTTGAAGTAGATACCACAGTTCAAGACCAGGTCGAAGCTACGCGACCTGAGCGCGCGCCAAAGCGCCCGTACTTCAGGCAGGCCGCGGGCCCGGTCGAAGTGGATCACCGCATCCACGGACGGATGGTGTTGCAGCAACGGTGCTGGGCTCCGCTCGACGATCCAGGTGATCTCGCGCGCGGGGTCATCGCGCTTCAGTGCGTTGACCAGCGGCAGGCCGTGAACCACATCGCCAATGCCGCTCTGCAACACCAGGCAGATTCGGCGGCTAAGAGCGTCGAGCGCGCTCATCTTCCTCCCGGAACCACGCGACGAAGCGCCCCAGCCCCACCTCCAGCGTGACCTTCGGGTCATAGCCGAGTACGCCGCGCGCCCGCGTGATGTCCGCCCAGGTGCGAGGCACGTCGCCCGGCTGCGGTGGCAGATGCTCAATCTCCGGCTCCAGACCCATCTTCTCCACCAACAAGCGCACCAGGTCGTTGACTGATGTCATGCGACCGGCACCGATGTTCAGGATGTCGAAGACGGGTCCGCTTGAGCGCTCGACAACCACCTCCAGGGCGCGACATACCCCGTCCACGGTATCGTCCACGTACGTGTAGTCGCGTAGCGCGCCGCCGTCCCCGTAGACGCTGACCGGCTCGCCGTGCGCGAGGGCACGCGTGAACTTGTGGATGGCCAGGTCCGGACGCTGGCGCGGCCCGTAGACGGTGAAGAGCCGCAGGCAAAGGCACGACAGTCCGTGCAGGTGATGATACGTGTGACAGAGCAGCTCGCCGGCGCGCTTCGTCGCTGCGTACGGTGACACCGGTAGATCCGCCGTGTCCCCCTCCACGAATGGGCGGTCGTCCGCTCTCACACCGTAGACAGAGGAGGAAGAACCGAAGACGAGAGCATCGACCCCGGCCTCCCGCATCGACTCCAGCAGCCGTACCGTGCCCATCACGTTCAGCTCGTAGTACGCCTCGGGCTGCTGGATCGACGGGCGCACCCCGGCGCGCGCCGCCATATGGATCACCGCCTCTGGACGCGCCTCCGCGAACAGCTGCCTCAGAAACGCCGCGTCTCGCAGATCACCCTCACGGAACCGGAACCCCGGGTGAGCCTGCGCAGCCTCAAGATTGCGCTCCTTGATCGCGCGCGCATAGAAGGGGTCGAAATTGTCGACCCCCAACACCGCGTGGCCGTCCGTCAGCAGCCGGTCCACCACGTGCGAACCGATGAAGCCAGCGGCTCCAGTGACGAGCACGGGTCGAGTCGCTCCGTTCATCTCATCTAGGCGTCATTGAGGCAGGCGCCTCGCTGCACGGCGATCCACCACTGAACGGCCCCAAGTTACTTTATTCGGCTCCGTCCGACAGGGCCTCCCCCGGTCTGTACGGGCGCTGGCCGTGGCTATATAATGCGCGCGGAATTCACACAGCACACACCCCGAACCCCCGAGGGGCAACTTGGTGACAAACAAACGTCCACCTTCCGCGGAGCTGGAGCGGATCGCGCGCACTCTACGCCGCCACATCATCACGATGACCACCCGGGCCGGTTCCGGTCACCCCTCCAGCTCGGTCTCGATGGTCGAGATCCTCGTCGCTCTCTTCTTCGGCGGTATCCTGCGCCACAAACCTGACCAGCCAGACTGGCCCGACCGCGACCGCTTCATCCTCAGCAAGGGGCACGGCTGCCCCGGTCTCTACGCCGTGCTGGCCGAGCGCGGTTACTTCCCGGTGAGCTGGTTCCCGGATCTGCGTCAGCTGGGAAGCCCCCTGGAGGGCCACCCCAACATGACGAAGGCGCCCGGTATCGAGGCCTCCACCGGCTCGCTGGGCCAGGGCCTCTCGATCGGGATTGGCCACGCCCTCGCCGCGCGCTTGGAAGGCCGCGACTATCGCACCTACGTGATGATCGGCGACGGCGAGTCGCAGCAGGGCCAGGTCTGGGAGGCGGCGATGACCGCCAGCAAGTACGGGCTCGACAACCTCACGGCCATCTGCGACTTCAACCACTTCCAGCAGACCGGCCGTTTGGAAGACGTCATGCCCGCCCTCGAACCGCTGCGGCACAAGTGGGAAGCCTTCGGCTGGTACGTGATGGAGATCGACGGCCACAACTTCAACCAGATCTTCGCCGCGCTGGACAAGGTGCTGGGCGTGAAAGTGAAGCCGCAGATCATCATCGCCCGCACTGTGAAGGGTAAGGGCATCCGCATCATCGAGGAGGAGACCGCCGGCAACCGCAAGCACGGCGTCCCTCTCACCAAGGAAGAGGCTGACATCGCTTTGGCCGAGCTGGGCGAGTAAGTCTAACGGAGAACAGTATCCATGCACGCGAAGACAACCACTGATATGGAACGCAAGCTCCAGTTCGAGGTGGGACCCGCCACCCGCGATGCCTTCGGTAAGGCGCTGGCCGAGTTGGGCCGCGAGGATCCGGACCTGGTGGTGGTAGACGCCGACGTGTCCAACTCGACCCGCACAGAGTACTTCGCCAAGGAGTTCCCCGATCGCTTCTTCCAGGTCGGCATCGCCGAGTCCAACCTGGTCGGGATCGCCAGCGGGCTCGCTGCCTGCGGCAAGCACACCTGGATCGCCAGCTTCGCCTGCTTCATGATGTGCAACGCCTTCGACCAGCTCCGCATGTCCGTCGCCTTCCCCGGCCTGCCTGTCAAAGTCGCCGGCAGCCACAGCGGCATCTCGATCGGCGAGGACGGACCCTCCCAGATGGGGATCGAAGACGTGGCACTGGCCGCCGCGCTGCCCGGTTTCGCTGTGGTGGTGCCCGCCGACGGCCCCGCCGCGCGAGCGGCTACCCGGGGCCTGCACGCCTGGGACGGGCCCGGCTACCTGCGTCTCGGCCGGCCGAAGGTGCCCATCGTCTACTCGGACGAGTCACTGCTCCGCGACTTCGCCGTCGGCAAAGCGATCCAGCTGCGCGACGGTAAAGACGTCACGCTGGTGGCCAACGGCATGCTGGTCGCCACCGCCCTGCAGGCCGCCGAGGCCCTCGCCGGCCGCAGCATCAACGCTCGTGTCCTCGACTGTCACACCGTGAAGCCCATCGATGAGGACAGTCTTGAGCGCGCCGCCCGTGACACCGGCGCACTGGTCGTCTGTGAGGAGCATATCAGCTCTGGCGGCCTGGGCGCCGCCGTCGCCTACGCCCTCAGCAGTCGCCACCCGGCCCCCATCGAGTACGTGAACCTCGGCGACACCTACGCCGAGTCGGGCACGCCCCAGGCGCTGTTGGAGAAGTACGGGCTGACCGTCGACCACATGTTGGCAGGAGCCGAGCGGGCGCTGAACCGAAAGCCGTAGACTCCCAACGGGCCCGGGCTACTGCACCCGCGAAGGCTTGACAGAGGAGACAGGCGCCATATAGTTGGTATCAACAACTAGAACCCCGACACCGAGCAACCAGCTATGAACACACATCGAGCTCCCGCAGCCGTCGACCTGTCCCTCGACCAGGACGCGGCGGCGCTGTACGACGCCCTGTCGGACCTGATACGTGTCTATCAGTTCCGGGATCGGGATCGGATCTGTTGCCACGATATCTCCGTCACGCAGTGCTATGCCCTTGACGCCTTGGCCCGGCACGGTCAGCTGA
>JBDHKG010000093.1:0-12903 GCA_039586495.1 Gemmatimonadota bacterium
GAAGTTTGAGGGTGAGGTGTACGTGTTGACGAAGGACGAGGGGGGACGTCACACGCCGTTTTTCACGGGGTATCGTCCGCAGTTTTACTTCCGGACGACGGACGTGACGGGGGAAGTGAAGCTACCGGACGGTGTGGAGATGGTGATGCCGGGCGACAATGTGACGATGACGATTGGGCTGATCACGCCGATCGCGATGGAGGAGGGGCTGCGCTTCGCGATTCGCGAGGGCGGCCGCACCGTCGGCGCCGGCGTCGTCACCAAGGTTCTGGAGTAGGTCGTGGGTGGCTCCCGACAGGACTGAGAGATCATGCCGAGCAATCGTGTGAAGATTACCCTGGCTTGCAGCGAGTGCGAGTCGCGCAACTACAACATGACGAAGAACCGGCAGAAGCACCCGGAGCGGGTGGAGTATCGTAGGTACTGCCGGCGCTGCGGCAAGCACACGATGCATAAGGAAACCAAGTAGCGCGGAATCTATGATCGACCGACTGACCCGGCTGCGTGAATTCTTGTCAACTGTCCCGGTCGAGATGAAGCGGGTGACTTGGCCGGATTGGGATCAGCTACGGAATGCCACAGGCGTGATCATCGTTTTCGTGCTGATCGTCGCCGGTATCATCGGTCTGATGGACTTAGTGTTCCGTCAGATGGTGGATCTGATTATCCGTCAGCTGGGTGCCTAGGGCTGCATGAACGATCAGAAGACCGAGCAGGAAGCGAGGTGGTACGCCGTACAGACGTATGCCGGCCACGAGAACAAGGTCAGGACGCTGATCGTTCGTCGAATCGAGGAAGAGCCCGGGGACTCTATCGAGGAGAAGGAGATCCAGGAAGTCCTCGTCCCGACCCATGAGGTCGTGGAGGTCAAGGGCGGGAAGAAGGTCGCGAAGAGCAAGCGGCTTTATCCCGGATACGTTCTCGTCAAGATGGTCCTGAACGAGAGGACCCTACACGAGATCAACAATATCCAAGGCGTGATCAAGTTTGTCGGCGGCGGCAACATGCCACAGCCGCTGCGCGAGGAAGAGGTCAACAAGATCCTCGGTGTAGAGACGGCCGCAGCGGTGGAGACCACCGAGGAGGAGACACGGATCCCATTCTACGTAGGTCAGTCTGTTGAAGTGACCGAGGGTCCGTTCAGCGATTTCACGGGCACGATCGCGCAGATCGACCACGAGAAGGGGAAGGTCAAGGTTCAGGTCTCGCTGTTTGGCCGGTCGACAACAATCGAGCTGGATTACACGCAGCTCAAGGGCTACTAGCGACAAGACGCATGGCTAAGCCTAGGAGAAGAGTCATCGGCTTCATAAAGCTGCAGGTTCCTGCAGGTCAGGCGACCCCGGCACCTCCGGTTGGCCCTGCGTTGGGCCAGCACGGGGTGAACATCATGGATTTCTGTAAGCAGTTCAACACCAGGACGCAGGGGCAGGGTGGACTGCTGATCCCGGTCGAGATCTCTGTGTACGCCGATCGCTCATTCAGCTTCATCACAAAGACGCCGCCAGCGGCTGTCTTGTTGAAAAAGGAGGCGGGGATCGAGAAGGCGTCGGGTGAGCCGAACCGCACGAAGGTTGCGACGGTGAGCCGCGATCAGGTCAGGAAGATCGCGGAACTCAAGAAAGACGATCTCAACGCCGCATCGATCGAGGCCGCTATGCGCATGGTTGAAGGAACAGCTCGATCGATGGGGATCGTAGTGGCGGACTGATGGCTAAGCACGGAAAACGATCTCGCGCGGCTGCGGAGCTGCGCGACGTTACCAAGTACTATGATGTTCGCGACGCCTTGCGGCTCGTGAAGGAGGCGGCCTCCGCCAAGTTTGATGAGACTGTCGATACGGCCGTACGGCTCAACGTGGATCCGAGGCACGCCGACCAGATCGTTCGTGGCACGGTCAACCTGCCGCACGGCACCGGGAAGACGGTGCGTGTGCTCGCCATCGCCGAAGGCGAGAAGGCGCGCGAAGCGGAGGAGGCCGGAGCCGACTACGCCGGCACCGAGTATATCGAGAAGATCCAGCAGGGTTGGCTCGAGTTCGATGCCGTCGTGGCTACGCCTGACAGCATGCGAGAAGTCGGAAAGCTGGGACGGGTTCTGGGACCCAGAGGGTTGATGCCGACCCCGAAGGCCGGCACGGTCACGCCGGACATCGGCCGCGCTGTACGGGAACTCAAGGCGGGACGCATCGAGTTCAGGGTCGATCGAACTGGAAACGTTCATGCTCCCATCGGGAGAGTCTCCTTCGACCTCGACAAGTTGGCCGAGAACTTCCAGGTGCTCATGGATGCGGTCCTGCGTGCGCGGCCAGCGGCGGCCAAGGGCGGATACGTGCGGGGTGTGACCGTCTCCAGCACGATGGGGCCGGGCGTCAAGATCGAGCCCTCGCTCTTCCGTAGGAGTGCCTGAGTCTGCGGCCAGCGTACCGAGGACGCCAAGCAGAGACAAGCAATCGTCATGGCGCAACGCACCAGGAACCAGAAGATCGAGGTAACCGCCGAGCTGGTTAGTAGGCTCGGCGACGCCCGGGTTCTCTACCTCGCGGATTTCACCGGGCTCAACGTCAAGGATATGACGGAGCTTCGCCGGCGGTTTCGTGAGGCGGGCACCCGGTTCATCGTGGTGAAGAACCGCTTGGCCCTGAGGGCCCTCGAGCAGCTCGATCTGCCCGATATCTCGGAACACCTGCGGGGACCCACTGGCTTCGTCATTGGCGGAGATGACCCCATCATCCCGGCGAAGACGCTGCGTGAGTTCGCGAAGGAGTATGAGGATCGCCCGGCCGTGAAGGTCGGCGTCGTGGACAACCGCATCGTCTCGGCTGAAGAGATTCGGCAGCTGGCGGATCTACCGCCGCGGGAGGAGTTGCTCGCCAATATCATGGGCTCGCTGACGGCTCCTGTGGCGGGCATCGCGGGTGTCCTCAATGGGCTGCTGCGCAACCTGGCGTATATGATCGAGGAGGTCGCGCGCCAGCGTGAGGCGGGTGGCAAGTGAACCGGAGGATCTTCACGGGAACGCGCGAGTACGAGGAGTATCTACCGACACAGATAGGGAGACATGAGTAAGGTCGAGGAGATTCTTGACGCGATCAGCTCGCTGACTGTGCTTGAGGCGGCTGAGCTGAAGAAGGCGATGGAGGAGAAGTTCGGTGTCAGCGCTGCCGCGCCGGTGGCGGTGGCGGCTGCCACCCCGGGCGCGGCTGCGGGTGAAGCGGCGGAGGAGAGATTCGAGTTCGACGTCATCCTCGGCAGCGTCGGCGACAAGAAGATCCAGGTGATCAAGGCGCTGCGCGAAGTCACGAGCCTTGGCCTGAAGGAGGCGAAGGAAGTGGTGGACGGTGCCCCGAGCACGATCAAGGAAGGCGCGAGCAAGGAGGAGGCTGAGCAGATCAAGGCGAAGCTGGAAGAGCAGGGCGCTACTGTCGAGCTCAAGTAGGTTTCGGGGGAGCCATGTGGGCCGGCGGCGGGGGTCGCCGGCGCTAGTGGATCGAAAGACGAGGTGAAGGCTCCTCTGCCTATGGCGCTGGCGTGGCGTGCAGAAAACTCGTACGCAGGAATACAGAACCCCGCGAGCGAACGGGAAGCCGGGATTTTCTGTGCTTTTTTCGCACCTCGACGTTCGCGCTCAGGCGGCAACCCTGGCGTAGGTACCTTTCCTTGGAGGTATAGACCTTGGCCAAGACCATGACCAGCGGCAAGAAGGTGGCGGGTCGCCACGGATCCGATGCCAACCGCGGCTACGGGGGGAACGGGCCTCCCGTCATCTCGTTCGCCCATCTCGAGATGGCCATGCCGATGCCCAATCTGCTGGACGTCCAGCGCAAGGCCTTTGACGCCCTGCTGGACAGGGAAGTGGAAGAAGGCGCGGCTCGCGATTACGGGCTGGAGCGGGTCTTCAATGAGATCTTCCCCAGCGCCGACGCCAAGCAGAACTTCATGCTCGAGTTTGTCAGCTACTCCCTCGGTGAGCCGAAGTACACGGTCGAGGAGTGCATGGAGCGCGACATGACGTACGGCGCTCCGCTCAAGGCAACGCTCCGCTTGGTGATCAATGAAGATGTCGATGGCGAGAAGCGGCCGCGGGATATCCTTGAGAAGGAGGTCTACCTGGGTGAGCTCCCGTTACTCACCGAGCAGGGCACCTTCGTGATCAACGGGGCCGAGCGCGTCATCGTCAGTCAGTTGCACCGCTCGCCAGGCGTAGTCTTTGAGGAAACCATTCACCCGAACGGCACCAAGCTGTATTCGGCGCGCATCATTCCCTTCCGTGGCTCGTGGGTCGAGTTCTCCATCGACATTCACGACGTGATTCACGTCCACATCGACAAGAAGAAAAAGTTCCCCGCTACCGCTCTGCTCCGCGCCTTCGGGCACGGCAGCAATCCGGATGTCCTTGACCTGTTCTACGGCTCCCGCCAGCTGAGGGTGGAGGACATCGCCGGCGACAAGGCTCTGCGTCGAGAGGTCGTCGGGGGTCTGCTCGCCGCCGCTGTGGCCAACCCAAGCTACGCCGGGCAGGCGGAGACCATCGTGCTCACCGGCTTCGATCTCGAAGAGGACCAGGGTTGGCTCGCCGAAGAGCGGCGGCACCCGGAAACGGGGCATCTGCTGGGCGCGAAAGGTGATCCAATCAACGCCGACCTGGTTAACCGACTGCTGGAGGTCGGCATAGAAGAGGTTCCCGTCTATCGCGAGGTCGAGGCTTTCCTTGCTCACCGTGCCAGCGAACTCGCGCCTGAAATGATCAGGACGCTGCGAAGGGCGAAGGTTGACGCGATTTGTGTCTATACGAGCCCGGCCCGCATACCCCTGCGCGGTCGCTACGAAGACCTCGCTAATCGGCGCGACTGGAGCCAGGATCCGCGCCTCGCCGTCGATGTCGTCGATGCTCAGACCGGAGAGGTACTGGCTGAGGGCGGGGTGCCTTTCGACGCCAAGCTGTTCGAAACGCTGGCGAAGAAGGGGATACGCCAGGTTCAGGTGTTTGCAGGCGGTGCGCGAGGCGAGTCGCCGCTTATCAAGAACACCCTGGCCAAGGATCCGACCCATAGTGAACCGGAGGCCTTGTACGCCATCTACTCCCTGCTGCGGCCAGGTGAGGCGCCCAATCTCGAGACGGCTCGCACGGCCATCGATCGGCTGTTCTTCAACCCCAAGCGATACGATCTCGGTCGCGTGGGCCGCTACAAGATCAACCAGCGGCTGCGGGACACTTTCCGGCTGCTGGGTATGGAGCCACCGGCGGCTGACGTGACGATTCTCACGGTGGCCGACTTCATCGCGATTATTCGCCACTTGATCGAGCTGCATGAGGGGCGCGGGTACGTCGATGACATCGACCACTTGGGCAACCGGCGGGTGCGTTCGGTAGGCGAGCTGATCGCCAATCAGTTCTCGGTGGGGCTGTCCCGCATGGCCCGACTCGTCCGCGAGCGCATGTCAATCGCCAGCGACCCGGAGCAGATCAACATCGACGACCTGGTGAACGCGCGAACGGTCAGCGCGGTCATCCAGTCTTTCTTCGGTTCGTCGCAGCTCAGCCAGTTCATGGACCAGACCAACCCGCTTGCCGAGCTGACGCACAAGCGTCGGCTCTCGGCACTGGGGCCGGGCGGCTTGACGCGCGAGCGGGCCGGGTTCGAAGTGCGTGACGTGCACTACTCGCACTACGGGCGGATGTGCCCGATAGAGACGCCGGAAGGGCCTAACATCGGTCTGATCACGAGTCTGTCGACGTTCGCGCGGATCAACGATCTGGGGTTCGTCGAGGCGCCCTATCGAAAAGTCCAGCATGGCAAGGTGACCGGCGAGATCGCCTGGTTGACGGCGAGTGAAGAGGAAGAGTTCGCCGTAGCTCAGGCGAACGCGGCGCTCAACCCGGACGGCACCTTCGTCAACGAGGTCGCGCTCTGCCGGCAAGCTGACGACTACCCACTTCTGCCGCCCGAGCAGATTGACTACATGGACGTCTCGCCGGATCAGCTGGTGGCGGTCTCGCCGGCGCTGATCCCGTTCCTGGAGCACGATGACGCCAACCGTGCGCTGATGGGATCCAACATGCAGCGCCAGGCGGTGCCGTTGCTCTTTCCGGAGCGAGCGCTCGTGGGCACCGGTCTAGAGGCGAAGGTAGCGCAGGACTCAGGCGCGGTGGTCGTGGCCAAGCGCGGCGGCATGGTGACGCAGGTGCGCGCGGACGAGATCACGATCGATACCGGCATCGTGAAGGTTGGCGGGGATGAACCACTCGCCAAGCTTGGCCAGTTCGATCGCTACAAGCTGAAGAAGTACTGGCGCACGAACCAGGATACGGCGATCAACCAGCGTCCTCTGGTCCAGGTCGGCGATCACATAGGGGAGCGCGACATCATCGCGGACGGCGCCTCGACGGATCGGGGGGAGTTGGCCTTGGGCTGCAACCTGGTCGTCGCGTTCATGCCCTGGTACGGCCACAACTTCGAGGATGCGATCGTCATCAGCGAGCGGCTGGTGAAGGACGACGTCTATACGTCCATCCATATCCAGGAACTCGAGCTCCATGTTCGCGACACCAAACGCGGCATGGAGGAGATCACCCGCGAGATCCCTAACGTGTCGGAGGAGGCGCTCAAGGATCTGGATGAGCGCGGGATCGTGCGTATCGGGGCTCAGGTGAAGCCGAGCGACATCCTGGTTGGGAAGATCACGCCGAAGGGCGAAACGGAGCTGTCCCCTGAGGAGAAGCTGTTGACGGCGATCTTCGGGGAGAAAGCGAAGGACGTCAAGGACAGCTCACTGCGTGTGCCCCCGGGGATGGCGGGCACGGTCATCGACGTGAAGATATTCTCTCGCCGGATCGACGACGCTCTGCTTGAGAAGGAGCACGGCGAGAAGATCGGCCTTCTCAGGGAGCAGGAGCGCGACGAGATCAGCCGGGTGACGGAGGTCCGCAATGAGGAGTTGCGGGATCTGCTCAAGGGACAGACGGTCCAGCTCTTCCTCAAGCGCGGCACCATCGAGCCGTACTTCAAGGAAGGCAAGAAGCTGACCGACAAGATCATCGAGGAGCTGGATCTCTCGAAGCTCGACCTCACCGCCCTCAAGGTGAAGAACGCGGCTTCGAGCGAGAGGATCCGGCGCGTCATCGATGAGTCACGGCAGCGCATCGAGCGGATTCGCGAGAAGACCGAGGAGTCGATCGACAAGGTCCTGCAGCCGGATGAGCTGTCGCCCGGCGTTGTGCAGCTCGTCAAGGTCTACATCGCGGAGCGGCGCAAGATCGCCGTGGGAGACAAGATCGCTGGCCGTCACGGCAACAAGGGCGTGATCGCACGCGTTGTGCCGGAGGAGGACATGCCTTTCCTGCCCGACGGCTCAACGGTCGACATCGTCTTGAATCCGCTGGGTGTGCCGAGCCGAATGAACGTGGGGCAGATTCTGGAGACGCATCTCGGTTGGTGCGCGCAGATCCTGGGCTTCGAGGCCAAGACACCGGTGTTTCACGGGGCTACGGAGGACGAGATCGGTGTGCTTCTTAAGCTGGCCGGCGTCCAGTGGGCGCACGAGTGCCTGAACATCCGCTCGGCTTCGCCAGCGCAGCTCAACGACATCGACATCCGCGAGTTCGTCGACGTGCTGCGGAAAGGAGCCGTGCGAGGCCGGCCGGGTAGGGGGGACGGGACACGACCGTCGGGCTCGGCGCTTGGGTTGGGCCGGACGCTCGACTCGCTGTGGGCGGAGACGAGCTCGGAGCGGGTCACTGAGGTTCTGGCCGCTCTGCGCGACTATCTGATCGATGCCTCCGCGGAGCTTGCGTCGCGAGCCGACGAGGCGAATCCGGCGAGGGCTGGATTCGAGGCGGCGGCGAAGTTGTCGCGCCGGAGGGGCGCGAAGGAAGGTCTCGATGAGGCGCTTGAGCAGTTCGTCCGACGGGCGGGGCTGACCCCGGCCGGCAAGATGCGACTGCGCGACGGTCGCACCGGCGATCGCTTCACCATGGAGGTGACGGTGGGCAGCATCTACATGATGAAGCTGGCCCACCTGGTGGACGACAAGATCCACGCCCGCTCGATTGGCCCCTACTCGCTGGTGACCCAGCAGCCGCTGGCGGGTAAGGCTCAGTTTGGCGGTCAACGCTTCGGAGAGATGGAGGTGTGGGCGCTGGAGGCCTACGGTGCGGCGCACACGCTGCAGGAGATGTTGACGGTCAAGTCAGATGACGTGGTTGGTCGATCCCGGGCGTACGAGGCCATTGTGAAGGGTGATAACCTGCCCGAGCCGGGCATACCAGAGAGCTTCAACGTGTTGGTGAAAGAGCTACAGTCGCTGGGCCTCAGCGTTGAGCTCGGCCAGACTGATAAGGGCATCTGAGGGAGTTCTGCAGGCTACGTAGAGGGAAAAGGCGAACATGATCGACTTCCCGAGGCACCGCGAGACTCGTCCGACGGAGTTCGACTTCATCCAGCTGAAGATCGCTTCACCGGAGCTGATCAGGGCGCTGAGCTACGGTGAGGTGACGAAGCCGGAGACCATCAACTACCGGTCGTTCAAGCCTGAGCGTGATGGTCTGTTCTGTGAGCGCATCTTCGGCCCGGTGAAGGATTGGGAGTGCCACTGCGGCAAGTTTAAGCGGATCCGCTATCGTGGCCACGTCTGCGATAAGTGCGGCGTCGAGGTCACACTCTCGAAGGTCCGCCGCGAGCGGATGGCTCACATCGAGCTTGCCGTTCCGGTAGCACATATCTGGTTCTTCAAGACGCTGCCGTCGCAGATGGGCTACCTGCTCGGAATGACGCTGCGCGACCTGGAGAAGATCATTTACTACGCGAACTACGTCGTGGTCAATCCAGGCAAGCAGAAGGTCAAGCCCAAGCGGCTGCTCGAGGAGGAAGAGTACCTGGAGCTCAAAGCGAAGGCGAAGGAGGAGGGCGACTCGGACTTCTACGCTGAGATCGGTGCCGAGGGCGTGCGCCAGCTCCTCAGACAGGTCGAAGTGGATGAGCTGGCCAGGGACCTGCGTCGCAAGGTCGGGACGGAGACCAGCCAGCACCGCAAGAAGCAGCACCTCAAGCGACTTAAGGTGGTGGACGCGTTCCGCAACAGCGACGAGGACGCCGAGCGCCGTAACCGTCCTCAGTGGATGGTGATGGACGTGATCCCGGTCCTGCCACCCGATCTTCGTCCGCTGGTCCCGCTTGACGGCGGTCGCTTCGCCACCTCCGATCTGAACGATCTCTACCGGCGCGTGATCAACCGAAACAACCGGCTGAAGAAGCTGATGGAGATGCGGGCGCCGGAAGTGATCCTGCGGAACGAGAAGCGGATGCTCCAGGAGGCCGTGGATGCTCTGTTCGACAACGGGCGCCGCGGCAAGGCGATCCGCGGCCGGGGCAAGCGGCCCCTCAAAGCCCTCTCCGACATGTTGAAAGGTAAGCAGGGCCGGTTCCGCCAGAACCTGCTGGGCAAGCGCGTCGACTACTCGGGGCGATCGGTAATCGTGGTCGGCCCGGAACTCAGGCTCCACCAGTGCGGCCTGCCCAAGGTGATGGCGGTCGAGCTGTTTCGCCCGTTCATAATCCACGAGCTCGAGCGGCGCGGCGAAGCCGAGACGGTGAAGCGGGCCAAGAAGATCGTTGAACGGGGTGATGACCCGCGGGTGTATGAGGTCCTGGAAGACATCATTAAGGATCATCCCGTGTTGCTGAACCGGGCACCCACCCTTCACCGCCTGGGCATCCAGGCGTTCGAGCCGGTGCTGGTGGAAGGGAAGGCGATCCGCATACACCCGCTGGTATGTGCAGCGTTCAATGCGGACTTCGACGGCGACCAGATGGCAGTCCACGTGCCGCTTTCCTTCGAGGCGCAGCTTGAGTGTCGTGTGCTCATGCTGTCCTCGAACAACATCCTCAAGCCGTCAGACGGGAAGCCTATCGCAACGCCCAGCCAGGACATGGTGCTGGGTATCCACTACCTGACGAAGCTCCCTGCGGATTTCGAGGAGCGCATGGCCAACGCGGGGTTTTTCGCGGCGGTCTACGAGGTCGAGCTGGGTTTGGACAACAGTCGCTTCCTGCGGACCGACGGGGCGGTGGACTATCACGCGCCGATCTACTACCGCTACGACGGGGAGTGGATCCCCACAACGGTGGGGCGTGTCCTCTTCAACGACATCCTGCCGGGGGAGCTGCGCTTCGCCAACGTACCGATGGGCAAAGGCGCGCTTTCGGACCTTGTGTTCCAGTGCTTCCGGCGTGTCGGTCTCAAGGGGACGACCGACTTCCTGGATCGTCTTAAGGACTTCGGGTTCAAGTACGCCACGGTGGGCGGCACCTCGATCGGCATTGAGGATCTAGAGATTCCGCCGGAGAAAGCGGAAATCATCACCTCCGCCCGCGCCGATATGGAGCGCTTCACCCGGGCTTACGAGAAGGGCGTGATCTCGAACGGTGAGCGCTACAACCGCGTGATCGACGCTTGGACTCACGCCAACAACGACGTGGCTGACGCGATGGTGGGCGCGTTGAAGAAATCTCGCGGCGGCTTCAATCCGGTGTTCATGATGTTCGATTCGGGGTCACGGGGATCGCGCGATCAGATCAGACAGCTAGCCGGCATGCGCGGTCTCATGGCGAAGCCGCAGAAGAAGCTCACCGGCGGTATCGGCGAGATCATCGAGAGCCCTATTCTCTCCAACTTCCGCGAAGGACTCACCGTGCTGGAGTACTTCATCTCGACGCACGGGGCACGGAAGGGGCTGGCGGACACGGCGCTGAAGACGGCTGACGCCGGATACTTGACGCGGCGGCTGGTGGACGTGGCCCAGGACGTGACGATCAGCGAGGAGGACTGCGGAACGGTCCTCGGTCTGGAGGTTTCGGCGCTCAAGGAAGGTGAGGACATCATCGAGCCGCTGCGGGACCGGATCGTTGGCACGGTGGCGCTGGAGGAGGTGGTCGACCCCATCGACGGCCAGCGGCTGGTCAAAGCCGGTGAGATGATCGATGAGGAGGCCGCCGAGGCCGTTGAGGAGGCCGGGATGCAGTCGGTCCGGATCCGCTCGGTTCTCACTTGTGAGGCACGACGGGGTATCTGCCGGCAGTGCTACGGGCGGAACCCGGCGACCATGGACATGGTCGACGGGGGCGAAGCTGTCGGTATCGTCGCCGCCCAGTCGATCGGCGAGCCCGGCACGCAGCTCACGCTGCGGACCTTCCACATCGGCGGCACCGCGGCGCGCATTGCGGCGCAGACGGAACGCAAGGTCAGTGGCCAGGTCAAGTTCGAGCGTATCGCCAGCGTGTCTGGTTCCGACGCTCGGCGGATCGTGACCAGCCGCGAGGGGGAGATCCAGATGCTGACAGCGGACGGGCAGGTGCGCTCGCGGCTCACGGTACCCTACGGCGCGACTTTGCACGTGGAGGACGTTGAGCAGGTGAAGACCGGCGCGTTGCTGTTCAGCTGGGATCCCTATTCCGAACCGATCGTGGCGGACGAGGAAGGTCTCATCGAGTTCCAGGACATTGTAGAGGAGGAGACGGTTCGGGAAGAACTCGATGAGTCCACTGGGCGTCGCCAGCTGACCATCACCGAGGATCGGGAGAAGAAACTGCATCCGCAGATTAACATCAGGCGCGATGGCAAGAAGGTACGTGAGTTCATCGTGCCGGTGGGTGCCCAGCTCGTGGTGCGTGACGGGCAGTTGATCGAGCCCGGCCAGATGCTGGCCAAGATCAGCCGTGAGGTCTACAAGACCCGGGACATCACGGGCGGCCTGCCGCGGGTAGCGGAGCTGTTCGAGGCCCGCCGGCCGAAGGACCCGGCGACGATCGCTGAGGTCGATGGCTCCGTGTCGTTCCGCGGCATCAAGCGGGGCAAGCGGGAGGTCGCGGTCGTATCAGACACCGGCGCGGAGAAGCTGTACGAGATCCCGGTGGGTAAGCACCTGCGTGTCCACGAAGGCGATCGCGTCCGTGCCGGTGACAGGCTGTCGGAAGGACCGGTGAATCCTCACGACATCCTGCGGATCAAGGGCCCGCGCGCCGTGCAGGAGTATCTGCTCAATGAAATCCAAGAGGTCTACCGTCTGCAGGGAGTGCGAATCAACGACAAGCACATCGGCGTTATCGTGCGCCAGATGCTGCAGAAGGTGCGGATCGCGGACCCGGGCAACACCGAGTTCCTCGAGGGCGAGCACGTGGACCGAGTGGAATTCCTGGACATGAACGCGAGGATGCGCCAGCAGGCCAAGAAGCCGGCGCGGGCCGAGCCGCTGCTGCTCGGGATCACCAAGGCGAGCCTGACCACACGGTCGTTCATCAGCGCCGCCTCGTTCCAGGAGACAACGCGAGTGCTGACCGATGCTGCCGTCAGGGGTGCTATGGACAACCTCCTGGGTCTGAAGGAGAACATCATTATCGGGCATCTGGTGCCGGCAGGGACCGGAGTCCACCGCTATCAGGACGTCGAGTTCTTGGTCGAGGGTGCACCGATTGAGCGGGAGATCAAGGAGCTGGCCGAGGCCAAGGCAGAGCCCAAGGAAGAGGCGGAGATCAGCCTCGCCGACCTGGTCAGGGAGGCCGGCAACCCGGCCACGGGGGCGAGCGAGTAGCGCCAGCGGGCCCGAGGGAGCGAAGGCCCCGGCGCCGTGAGGCGACGGGGCCTTCGTATGTCGGCTCGGGCGTTGACATCCAGGGGGGTAGGAATAGGTTTGGGGCACTCCGAATAGAGCCCGATAACGCAGTGATGGCGCGGCGAAAGGGCTTGACGCTAGGAGCTCATTGGCCTACTTTCGTTGGTCTGCCGACGAACCGATCTACACAAACATAACGCGTCGGAGGCGGCCAGCGTCTCCGGCCTTTCTTTCGTGGGATCGGCACGCTGACGCGGCGAACGGAGACCACAGAAGAGAGACGTATGCCGACGATTA
>JBDHKG010000010.1:0-39083 GCA_039586495.1 Gemmatimonadota bacterium
CTCGGCCCTGATCAGGAATCTGTTCACGTCGCGCAGAATGTCCGTGATGTGCGTCGAGTCTCCGTCCCAAGATCCTTGATAGTCGACACCGCCGATATTGAAAACTGTTGTATCCGCGCTCAGCTTTATGGTCACTCTATACGAACCAACGCTGAATTCATCCACAAGTTCTTCGGGAAAAGTGAAATTGAGGTGCCCATGCTCCTGGGATCCGATTATGACGTCCCTCTCGTTGAAGGGACAAACCTTGTTGTCTGGCCCCTCGATCCTCATGTCGAACTGCAACTCGCCCCCGTAGTACTCACTCAAGTCTGCCCCATCACGCCAGTGACGTGGGGCTTGGAAGTACATCCAGCCGCCGCTGCCGTCACTGAGGCTGATACAGCCACCCGCATCTGCTTCGCAGAAGGCACTATCCTTCCACCGGACCGGCTCGTTACCGTTGTCCCGAGCGGTCCACCCCTCTTCGGTGGTGGCAAAACCATGGTACAGACGTTCACCTCCCACCGCTATGCACTGCTTCACGTCATAGGTGGTCGCGACCTTGACGTTGACGATCTGATTGTCGACGACGTTCCGCACGACGTAGGAAAGAGGCACACCGGTTCGGATGTCACCGCCTTCGACCAGAAAGGCCCTGAGACCTTCCACGCTGCCGTTGAAGGCCTCCATCGCCAGGCTCTGATCCCCACCCAGGGCGAACACCTTGATGTTCACGTTCTCGAGCGTGTTGACGTACGCCGCGCCAAGATCGATCTCGCCCTCTGATACAGCGGCGTCGTATGAGGCCTTGATCGAAGCCTGCATGTCCATCGCCGAGGAGGTCGACTCGACCAACAGGAAGAAGCGGCGGCCGTAAGTTACGGACGAGATGTAGGTCGGTGGATTGCCAGGCCCGACGTAGGTCGCCAGGTCTTCCGGCGTCACCTCCGGGGCGAAGAGATCATCGAGCGACCTGGGCAGGTCGAAGCTCACCGTATAGAAGGACTGATTGAACTGGACCAGGAACCGGTTGTAATCGCGGTCGGTGCTGAAGGCGAGATTCGATTTGAACTTGAAGCCCAGTGTCTGGTAGTTGACGCCCAGCTCGAGCGCCATGTGCTGATGCGAGGTCACTTGTGAGGAAGCGTAGGTGAAGCGCGCCGGAAACACATCCTGCTCATTTGCACGGATGATATCGTTGATCGCCTGCACGATCGTGCTCTGCCTGACGTCCTGGACCTGCTGAAAGACACCCTCCGAGCCGTTGAGCAAATTGATGACCACCGTGCCGCCCGCACGCTTGACCACAACGGGTTCCGGAGTCGCGTTGACAAGCGTCGCGCCCTGCAGCATGGAGCCCGGCCAGACGATCTCGGCATTAGGATCGAAGGTCGCGTAGTCGTCCGGGTAAGCCTCGGCGCTGCGTGTCTCGACCGTGCACTGCCATTGGATGCCTCCACGCTCCTCAGTCGTCTCTTGACTGCCTATCAATTCGTCCAGCGGCGTACCCTCCTCGTAAGCTCCGATACCGCTGATCAGGGCCCAAAGATCACTTCGATCGCCGATTGGTACCTCGCAGTCGGCGTCGAATCGCACCTCGGCGGTCTGGGCCCGGCTCACACTCACGATCCGCGGGTTCTCTCCTTGGATTGCACAGTGCTCTGCCAGGTCCGCGATGCGCACCACGTGGCTTCCCGCGTCCAGTGAGGTGAACAGCACCGATTCGCCGGCGAAGATCGCTCTCTCCGGCCCCCCATCGACCGAGACGGTACACCCATCCGGGTCGGGCGCGTTCCCGGTCATGGCTAGACGGACCTCGATCGAACCTTCACCGGGTCCCGTCACGTCGTCGTCACAGCTGCCGGTCAACAGCGCCGCTAGGACGGCAACCAGAACGGTTGTGAGCTTTCGATGTTTCACGAAGACCACCTCCTATCGTTCCGCACTACGGCTCCGTACCCAGCGGTCCGTCAAGCTGGGCCTGCGGTTCTATGACGGCCCGGCCACGCGAAGCTGGTGGCCGTGTTGGCTCTCTCTTGTCTTGAGGAATAGCGCGAAGCTGCGATCTCTAATCGTGCGCGCAGGATAGGTATGCGGATGGGCGGTTGGGTCAGGGCTGCCACTGGGTGAGATCCCCCGTATTCGAGAGACTTGCCTCACGACTCCATCAGCACATCCGCAGGAATCCGCACTATGCAAGAACCGCGCGGATCCCGCAACAGATATGGAGACTCACTATCTCTTTCTGAGCCACCTGCAGGTGGAGAGCGGGTCTTCTACAGCTATCGATCTTCGTCTCGCACCTGCCAGGGAGAGGAATCAGTGCGCGTTAAGATCCTGTCGCCCCCATCCTGCAGATCGTCGTTCGGGGCCGTAGCTCAGTTGGGAGAGCGCCTGAATCGCACTCAGGAGGTCAGGGGTTCAAGTCCCCTCGGCTCCACTTCTCCACTGCTTCTTGGCCGGTCCTGTCCTGCTCCGCCCTGACTCGAATCCGTCCGTAGGGAAGCAATCGAGCTGGTGTGACGGTTGCGCGCTGCCAATCAGCCTGCCACTCTTACGTTGTGGCCTGTGAGTGTCCACCATCCACATTCGAGTGCCATGGAAAAGCCAGATTGGACAGCCATTCGGGGCGGACTCATACCTTGGTCGGCCTCGGAATATCACGAGATGCTGGAGCAGGCACAGCGTCTCATGCAGACCCCTCGCGACGATTGGGATCGTCGGCCACAGAAATTCACGGTCTATGACGAGGAGACAGGCGAGGAGCAGGCACTTGAGGTCGACGTTGACAACATCGCCTTCCAGATCGACAACCTGATCCTCAAGCGGTATGCCGCTGAGCCTCAAGATGTAGTTCTGAGTCACGTCTACAGGTTTCGCATGATCTTCAGATTCATAGAGGACAACCTCGAACGGCTCGTGGCAGAAGGACTCATCAGGGACGAACCAGATGCGATGCAGGTCGCGGACGCACTGATTGAGGTGGTCACGACCGCGAGATATGAAGCCACCGCGATGGAGGGCGACGAACCGGTTAACGTCTTCGATTGCGGTCAAGTCGTGGAGGAAGCCAAGCGCTTACAAGCAGGACTGGAAGAAGAATAGTCACCTGCCGCTCATTCCCACCCATAACGGATTGAAAGCCGCGATTTCGAGATTCGCCGGGCGCCTCTCAGGATGTGGAGGCCCCATCAACTTCGCCTGAGCTGTCGAACGAGCAGGTCCCCAATGACCAGTGTCTTGCTCGTAGTCTTGCTGCACAGCCTGGGGTTCTGGGAAGCGAGTTGGGACGCTGGCGCACGAGCCGATCCCGCGATACACGCACACGATCAGGGTGAGAGCGTGTTCGCTCTCAGTTGCATCGTCGACGGTAACGAGGACATCCACGTCGTCAACCTGGATGCAGGCCAGATACGGCGACTGACGACCGCTGACGCACGCGACACCCACCCGACATGGTCCCCTGATGGTACAAGAATCGCCTTCATGTCCGACCGTGACGGAGACTGGGAGATCTACGTGATGAACGCTGATGGGACGGGCCAGCGGAGGATCACGAATCACCCGGCGAACGACCTTCTGCCCAGATGGTCTCCGAGCGGCGAGGCCATCGGCTTCGTCTCCCACGGTGACGGCAACTCAGGGATATACACGATAGGAGTGGACGGAGACAAGCCGACGCGCCTCGGCCGTAGCGAGTGGGATGTGTCTTTCCCGACGTGGTCTCCGGACGGAAGGCGCATCGCCTTTTTCGCCGAGCGCGACGGAACGGTTCGCCTCTACGTAATGAGTTCCGACGGCAGTGACCCGAAGGAAGTGGTGGTGCATTGTTCGTTGCGTGGCAATAGCATCGACTGGAAACCGTAGGAGGCTGGAGGCGTTCGCCGCGAGCTCGGCGCTGCAGGTGAGCGCCAACGCCGGCTTTGAGTCTCTGCCGATGATCCTTGCCGAGCTGTTGTCGCGCGACCGGTTGCTGTAGTTTGCAGATTCGGGAGTAGTAGACACTCAGCGGCGCGACGGGGGCAAGGATGAGCGAACGGGTGAGGCTTAGCGAGTACGAGAAGATTCGGGCCCTTAGCTTCTCGGAAGGTAGTGAGTCAACACCGCAGACGATTGTCGGCAAGACCGAGAACCCCGAGGACTGGGAGCTGATCACGTACACGGGTAGCGGCCAGAGACTCGGCATCCTGCTGATAGGCAAGCTAGCCAGGAAATAGGCACGGACAGCGTCAGCTAAGGCGCGGATCTCAGGGCGGGCGATCGCTGCATGAGGCCTACTGGGCGAGGCGCGTCGCGGTCACCTGCACCTCGACCTCGTAGTCTGTATCGTCGCAGGTGAGCGGGACAGTTGCGGATTCCGCCGTCAGCTGATCGCCCGAGAACGTTCCGGTGAGGTTCTGGCCAGCCTGACCAGTGCAGGTAAGAAGCGCCGCGGCTGCCTCGTCGTTGATCCACTCCTCGAACAGACCGCCAATGGTCAGGGCCCCATCCGCCTGGACCGTGCCCGTGAAAGCACCTGCTGCAGCCCTGCACGCCGAAGGCTGGATGGTGAAATCACCCGAGAAGTTCTGACCCGACTGGCTGGCGATGCTCAGAGTGCCCGGGCAGGTGCCGGAGCTCGTCCCCCCTACGAAGGTCCTTTGGAAACTGTAGGTGGCGTCGTAGGTGCCCCTCACGTCCGGTGGTCTCGATGGCCCGCTACCGTCATCCCCGCACCCAAGCAGCACCAGTCCTATGATCACGGCCACCCCAGTACTGGCCGACGTCCTCATGCTGTCCTCCGCTGTAGCAGTCTGCAGCCTGGAGTTGGACCTTTATTGTAGATGAGCGTGCTACTTCCCGATAGACGCGGCATCTCACCCACAGGGGCAGCCCTGCAGCACTCCAGGGCCGTCACGGCGGCGCCGAGCACATCCGCTACGGCCGCTGCCGTCGTGAACCGCTGCGTCGCTTCCTAAGGCGTTATCTTGCGCGGCAGAGTACAGGCCAAGCCGACGAGCGCTGCGGCAGTCGCGATGCTGACCGGCGAAACGATCCGTGCCAAGTGCGCCGCCAGCGCGAAGGACATCGATCGCGCCCCTTGCTGGGCGCCCACAGGGGTCTCATCTTGCCGGACCCGGGAGGTGGCCGGGCCGGTCGTGAGCAGTTCACCTGACCCGCAACGCTCAGCCGTGGTGTTTGGGTTGGAGGTAGGCCATGTTCTGTAGAGCTGGACGCCTGGTCATCGCGCTATGCGTGATCGCTGTCGCTCTCGCGCCTAACGGCCGAGCGCAGGACTTCACGGGGACCCACCTCTCCAGTACGACGCTGCCGTACCCGGCACCGCCGCTCACCTATGAGGGAAGTCGGGTGGTCGTCGTCGCCTTCAGGACTTCGCCCGAGGTACTGCGGGCGCTGGTACCGGAGCCGCTGGTTCCCAATGCAGCGGGTGAGCTCAGCGCGGCCATCGCTCATCACCACGTCGTAGCCCCGATGCCGCTCAGCTATTACGAGGCGTTTCTGGTGATACCGGTGTCCCATGAAGGCGCGGCGGGGCAGTACATACCGGTCCTCTACCTCGATGATGCGGTGGCGATCATCGGGGGCCGGGAGATCTGGGGATTCTCCAAGTTCGATGCCGCGATACGCATCGTTGAGGAAGGCGAAGAGGTTCATGCGAGCGTGGAACGGGGAAGCGTGACCCTGATCGACATCTCCCTGCGTCCAGGTGATCCTCTGGTGCCCGTACCGGAGATGCCCAATCCACCGATCTTCAACGTGAAGCTGATTCCCTCCGTCGAGAAGGGTGCGCCGCCCGACGTGATGCAGCTCACGGCCACGACGCTGGGTAACCGGACGGTCACGGACCTTCGCCCCGGCGTGGGGATGTTGGCGTTTGATTCTACGCCTGAGGATCCGCTGGGCGGCATTCCTGTCCTGGAGATCATACGCGCGGCCTGCTACCAGTCCGGCTTCACCTTGGATTACGGCGAGGTCGTGTACGACTACCTCGCTCAGGGTGGTTGAACTTCAGTTTCGGATGCCCGGTTGAGAAGGAGCGACGCCGCTAAGGGCCGTTGACGTTCCGTTGACGCAGCGGCCCCATAGTCGCTCGCCATGACGACTGCCCCACCGTACATTGCCAACTTGATGGCCACGGGATCGATGACGGCTGACGAGCTTCTCCGGGTGCGCTTGCCCGGGAAGCGGGTGGAGCTGGTGCAGGGGAGGTTGCTGGTTCGGGAACCTCCGGGCCTGCGACATGGCCGGATCGCGGCGGAGCTCGCATATCTCCTCGCCCATCACGTGAGGGCGAGTGATCTCGGGCGGGTGTATGCCGCGGAGACGGGTTTCAAGCTGACGCATGAGCCGGACACTGTGCGGGCGCCGGATGTCGCCTTCATCTCCCGGGATCGCCTGCCGGAGCCCGAGCCGGAGGGGTACGCGGAGCTGGCACCGGACCTCGTGGTCGAGGTGCTCTCGCCGGACGACCGGCCCGGCGAGGTGCTGGCGAAGGTGGCAGACTGGTTGAACGCGGGGAGCCGCCTGGTCTGGGTGGTGGATCCGAAACGCCAGTTTGTTCGCGTCTACGGTCAGGACGGCAGCGAGTCACGCCTCGGTACCGGTCAGCTCCTCGACGGTGAGGATGTAGTCCCCGGTTTCTCCTGCCCGCTGAACGCCATCCTCTAGCCAGCCGCAGCGCGCCGTGCCGAGGCCAGAATTCAGAGACGCCTATCTTCGGAAGCCGAACTGGCCGAGGGGATCGTTGAAGCTGAGCGTCGTGCCGCTGACGCTGCTTGAATAGGATTCTGTGGCGGTACTGAAGGTGATGGCGTCATCGCTTCGGGTAAACGTCCCTTCTCTTCCCATCTGGTGCGTATCTACGCTGCCGTTGATGTACGTGGTGCGGAAATCGATGTTCATCGTCCAGGTGCGATCCGCGCGAAGCGAGAGCCATCCGCCGGTGATCTCCTGCTTCTCGACACCCGGCGGGTCCTCGCCGACCACGGCGGGCAGCGTCTCGTCGTTCACGGTGAGCAGGGTGTAGGCGCCCACGATGCCGGCAACCGCCTCAGTCGGACTGTCTTCACCGCACCCGACGCCCAGCAGTACGACGAAGACGAGGAGCGCAAGGAGGCGGGCGCAGAACTGGCGAGCGGACGCGATCAGGCAGGCTATCACTCAAGTATCACTTCAGTCACGCAGCTATCATTTGGCTATCACGTTGCTATCATGTACCGGTCCGTGGCACGCCGCGCCGCAGATGGCGCAGCTCTTCGTCCGGGCCTAGGACCAGCATGACGTCGCCTGGCCGGAAGACGTAGTCCGGCGTCGGCGCCGTGTTGATGCGCTCCTCGCCGGGCGCGGTCGTCTGCTTGATCATTAGCACGCTCACGCCGAAGGTCTGCCGGATGTCGAGCTGACGGATCGTCTTGCCGACGAAGGCCGCCGGTACGTCGACCTCGGCCACGACGGTGTGGCGCTCCGTCGGCACCAGGTCCACTTTTCTTTCCCCGGTCACCGCCGACGCCACGCTGCCCGCCATGTCGCGCTTGAACACCTCCGTGTGGTAGCGCTCGATGACGTCCTGTGGCCAGATGACGCCCGCCAAGCGCCCATCCACCAGCACCGGCACCTCGCCCCGGTAGGTGCCCAGGAACCGCATCACATCCGCCAGCGAGCGGTCCGGGGTCACCGTCGGGAACGCGCTCTCGACCATCACATCTTCCGCGATGATCAGCGACTGCAGGGAGGCCGGGTCTCGCATGACCGGCCGGATATCGTCGGCGGTGATGATCCCTTCCAGACGATCGTTCTCATCGACGACGAACAGCGTGCTGCCCGGGTGATCGATGAACTTCGAGATCAGGGAGTACAGGCCGTCGTCGGGAGAGACGGTCACGACGTCGGTGCGCATCACCTCACGGACCGGCACGTGCTGGAGCACGTTCACCGCGCGGCCTCGCTGAATGTCGACGCCGCGACGCAGCAGCTTCATGGTGTAGATGGAGGCGCGCTGTATGCGGGTCGTCAGCAGCGTGCCGATGATGCAGCTGATCATCAACGGCAAGATGATCTTGTAGTCGCCGGTCATCTCGAAGATGATCAGGATCGCGGTGATCGGTGCGTGCGCGCCGGCCGCGACTACGGCGCCCATGCCGACCAGCGCGTACGCCCCGACGCCCGCCGTGCTCGTCGGCCAGAGGATATGCACCACGGTGCCGACCCCGCCGCCCAGCATGGCGCCGATGAACAGGGAGGGCGCGAAGATGCCGCCGGAGCCGCCCGACCCGATGGTGATCGAAACGGCGAGGATCTTGAGGACGACGAGGGCCAGCATGAACTGCCAGATCAGCCTGCCGTGCAGTGCCTCGCCGATCGCCTCGTAACCGACGCCGAACACCTGGGGCGCCCAGATGCCGATGACGCCGATGAGCGCGCCGCCGATGACGGCCTTCAGCGGCGGCGGCAGCTTGATCCGGTCGAACAGATCCTCGCAGCCGTAGAGGCTGCGGATAAAGGCGAGCGCCACGAGCCCGGCCAGCACGCCGAGGCCGGCGTAGGCAAGCAGCTCGGACCAGTGGACGAGGCTGTACTCCGGGACCACGAAAGCCGGGAAATCGCCCAGGAAGTGGCGGCTGACTACGGTTGCCGCCACGGAGGAGATGACGATCGGCGAGAACTGGGCGACGCCGAAGTCACTGAGGATGATCTCGACGGCGAAGAGCGCGCCGGCGACCGGCGCGTTGAAGGTCGCGGCGATCCCGGCGGCGGCGCCGCAGCCGACCAGCGTGCGCAGCCGCCGCCGATCGATCTTGAGCCACTGACCCAGCGCGGAGCCCAGTGCGGAGCCGATCTGCACGATCGGACCCTCGCGGCCCACCGAGCCGCCGGAGCCGATGCAGATCCCGGAGGCGAACAGCTTGGCGATGACGACGCGCGCCCGGATGCGGCCGCCGCGCATCGCCACGGCCTCCATGACCTCGGGGACGCCGTGGCCCTTCGCTTCGCGGGCGAACAGGTAGATGATCAGCCCGACGAGGAGACCGCCGGCCGCCGGCGCCAATACCTTCCACCAGGCCGGCAAGCCGGCGAGGTAGTCGAGGGTGTAGGTGCCGCGCTGCCAGGCCAGCAAGTGGACCAGCTGGATCAGCCGACGGAAGGCGACGGCGGCGAGTCCACCGAGCAGCCCGATCAGTACGGCCACCAGGACCATGTAGAGGCGCTCGGTCTCGCGGAGCCCGCGATGCCAGCCTCTTAAGGTCGTGATCGCCGCCTTGATCATCCCGGTCGCTCCATCTGGCCCCGGTCCGCAGCCCGTATCAGCCGGGCCAGCCGGTGGGAACGCGAGGCCACCCAGCGGGGTAATTGCCCACGCCAGACCTCCGAGCGCGTCCGCGCCGAACGGTCCTGTCGCCCCCCCGCTAGCCCCCACGGGGAGTTCAGTGCCAAGAAGAGTCGTTCGTTGGCTCGACCCGCCCAAACTTAGGCAAGCCCGGAACGTCGTGCTATGTCCCTCCTAATTCTTTTTCGCGCCCGCCGGGAGGGTGGCGGCGGCGCGAAAGTGTCGGCCTGACACGCTGATTCCCGCCGACCGTGAGACAACGGGAGGTTTCTGACATGATGGGTGCTGGGGATGGTAAGCGACCGGCGAGCGTGTTGATCGTCGATGATGAGGCGGTCGTCACCTCCCTCATCTCCAAGCAGCTCAGCCGCGACGGATACGCCTGCGAGGAAGCCGCGTCCGCGGCGGAGGCGCTCGAGCAGTTCGAGCGGTGCGGCTTCGACGTGGTGATCACCGACATCAGGATGCCGCAGATGTCGGGGATCGACCTGCTCAAGATCCTGAAGCAGAGCGACCCCGAGGTCCAGGTCATCATGATCACCGGCAACCCCAACGTCGATTTCGCCGTCGAGGCGCTCCGCTTCCAGGCCGATGACTATCTGGTCAAGCCGTTCGAGCTCGGGCAGCTCAGTCACGCGGTGGCCCGGGCGCTGGAGCACCGCGAGTTGCTACAGGAGAACCGGCTCTACCGGGAGGGGCTGGAACAGCGTGTGGTCGAGCAGTCGCAGGAGATCGAGCGGCTGTTCCTCGACGGGCTCCGTGCCCTGGCCGCGGCGATCGAGGCGCGCGATCGCTACACCGGCGGCCACCTGGACCGTGTGAGCCGCTACGCGCTGGCCACGGCCGACGAGATGGGGCTGCACGATCAGAAGATGTGGTCGCTGTGGCTGGCGTCGATGTTCCATGATGTGGGGAAACTGGCCATCCCCGACTCCATCCTCAACAAGCCGGGTCCGCTCACCGAGAAGGAGTACGCGGAGATGAAGCTGCACCCGGTCCTGGGGGCACAGATCGTGAAGAAGGCGTCATTCCTCATCCCGGCGGCGCTGGGCATCCTGCATCACCAGGAACGCTGGGACGGCGAGGGCTACCCGTCGGGCCTCCAGGGCGACCAGATCTCCATCCAGGGCCGCATCCTCGCTGTGGCCGATGCCTTCGACGCCATGCTCACCGATCGCCCCTACCGACCGGCGCAGACCGAGGAGTACGCGGTGTCAGAGCTCGAGCGCTGCGCCGGCACCCAGTTCGATCCAACGGTGGTGTGCGCCTTCCTCAAGGCCCGGGCTAATGGGTTCCCCGGCCCGTCGCCCTACGAGCAGTACCCGCTGCAGCGTGTGGCCGAGTGGTCGGGTAACGCGAGCAAGCGGGACGCCTAGCTCCGGGTTGACCCTCCAGAAGGTGGCGAATAGATTGCCGTGTCCCGGCGCCACCGTAGCTCAATGGTAGAGCACGTCACTCGTAATGACGGGGTTGTCGGTTCGAGTCCGACCGGTGGCTCTGCGGCACCGGGTGGGTGCGGCGAAGGCGCCATCGCGCCCCGCTCGCGAGTCACGCTGCGCCGGACCCCCGGCGCCTGTAGGGTTGGAAGGCGGACCCCGTCGGTTGCAGTTCGGATGCATGACGGGTGCGTAAGGCACATTTCGCGGGCGTAGCTCAGTTGGCAGAGCGCAACCTTGCCAAGGTTGAGGTCGCCGGTTCGACCCCGGTCGCCCGCTCTGGGGCTTGTCCAAGGGGATGCCCGGGGAGGAGGAAGCCAAAGGCGGGCCGTTGGCCGGCCTGCGGTGTAAACTCTCCGGGCCTCTGAACGTCGAAGCGGGGAGTAGCTCAGCCCGGAAGAGCGCTGCGTTCGGGTCGCAGAGGCCGCGGGTTCAAATCCCGCCTCCCCGATCTCTTTCCTGCCGTTGTTCGGGACGTGGCGCAGCCCGGTAGCGCGCCTGAATGGGGTTCAGGAGGTCGCGGGTTCGAATCCCGCCGTCCCGACTCCTCGCTGTGGTTTACCGCCCGTGGCTCGGCACCCTCCCAGAGCTGACTATTATCAGAGAGGTCGCGGGTGGAGCTTCGCGCCGCGCGGCGGCGCTCGGTATGAAGGCGCCCAGCGGCGCCTTCAGCGTGAATCCCGCCCTCTTGACTTCTGCAACTTCCCGCGGGTAATCCAGAAGAAACTACGCGCAAGGGAAAACGGGCCTACTCCCCACTGGATCGAACTGCTTCCCGACGCTTCACCAGCACCGTCAATCGGGCAGATCTGCAAGCGCTTCCCGCATGCTCGCTCGATAACCCCGGAACGCTGCGCGGCCTTCGTCCGTGAGGTGGATCATCGTGCAGGGCTTCTTTCCCCGGAACTCTTTCTCGACCGCCACGTAACCGGCCTCCTCGAGCTTCCTCAAATGGGTAGAGAGATTCCCCCACGTGAGACCCGTCCGATTCACCAGGAACGTGGCATCCATCGCATCGACCACGTACAGCTGAGTCATGATGCTCAGCCGCGCTGGGGCGTGCACGACCGGGTCGATCCAGTCGAGCGGAGCGGGCCCGCGGTCCTTCGGATCGTTACTCATCGACCCGCACCGGGCAGCGGCTCGTCACCGGACGGGCCAAGATTGCGGACCCGAACCAGGAGCGTGATCAGCCCGACCGTAGCGATCACCGCCGCCGCGGTACCGAAGACGACGGGATAGCCGTGGTGAAGGGCATAGCGCTCGCGGAACAACCACTCGCCAACGAATGGTGCGACGGCGAGGAGGAGCCCGTAGAAAAAGAAGCGCGGGATATTCAAGAAGTACGCTGCAAGCGAAAAGCCCACGAGCAGGATCAGCGACAAGACGATCGGAGCCGCCCACATGGACCGGGGCTCCAGGCGGAGGGCGAAGACCGCACCCAGCACGAGCGCCACGACGTTCATGATCGCCAGCGCGACGGTGAGTCTTCGCAACCGCGCCTGACGAAACGAACCGAGCCGCACCACGCCGATTCGGGGCGCGACGACGTGGTTCTTGACCAGCCGCAGAATGACGTAGACCACGGCCAGAACCGGAATGAAGACAGCTGTGCTCCAAAAGTCGCCCAGTCGGCCACTCAAGAGCGGTGCGATCGCGAACATCGACAGCACACTCGCGATCAGGATATCCCACACCCCAATGTCGAAGGCGGCCCGGAAGGCGGCGCGCTCTGCTTTCTTCAGGTCGTTCGGTGTCATCGGGTCATCTCAGGGTGAAGTCATTTACTTCTACAGAGAGTACTCTTCATTTCAGAGTACAAGTTAGTTGAGAGGACCCGGACTGTCAAGAGGCCGTTCTTCGCGACCGTCTGCGCGGCGCTCTTGTCTGGAACCGGTGGATCTAGCCGACGTGGGGCGGAGAGCGCATGATAGGATCCCGAGGAGGTGCGATGACCGGACCCCAGCGAGGGGGGCTCGTCGGTCGGCTCGCTACCGTCCTGGGCAGCCGTCACTGGTTCTGGGTCCTGCCCCTAGTCGGCGTCGGACTGCTCGCGCCTGGACTGGGCAGCGGCTGGATCGCGGACGACCATGTTCACCGGGCGGCGCTCACCGCCGACCCGGAGCTTCCCTTGCAGCACCGTTCACCCGCACGTCTTTTCGCCTTCGTGGACGGCGATCCGGCAGAGGTGTGGCGTTTGATCGACGCTGGGATCTTGCCGTGGTGGTCGGATCCGGAGCTGCGCCTCGCCTTCTACCGGCCGCTGGCGGGCCTCACCCATGCGGTCGACTACCGACTCTGGCCGGACAGCCCGTTCTGGGCGCACCTCCACTCCGTGTTCTGGTACGTCTGCCTGATCGTTTCGCTGCTCGCACTCTACCGGCGAATCCTGCCGACTCCGGCGGTTGCGGGGCTGGCTGCCCTGCTCTACACCATCGACGACAGCCTGACCTTTCCGGTCCTCTGGATCGCGAATCGTAACGCCGTCATCTCCGTATTCTTCGGCGTCGTCACGCTCCTGGTATACGACCGCTGGCGGCGCGGAGGCTGGAGACCGGGGGCGGTCCTCGCGCCGCTGACGCTGCTCGGGGCCGTGCTGGCCAACGAAGGGGGGGTGGCGCTGGGCGGCTACCTCGTCGCCTACGCCCTCTTCCTCGATCCGGCGCCGCCGCGCCGCCGGATCGTCGCCCTCCTCCCAAGCGCTGGCGTGGGCACCCTCTGGTTCGCCGCCCACACCGTCGCCGGATTCGGTGCCTACGGCTCGGCCATGTACGTCGACCCTGGGGCCGAGCCGTTGCGCTTCCTCGGGGTCCTGATGGAGCGCGGGCCGATACTGCTCTGGGGCCAGTGGGCGTGGCCTCCCGCCGATCTGTACTTTCTGCTCTCGGCCGGGGGGCAACGGGCGCTCTGGTGGATGGCGATCGCCCTCTCCGTCTTCCTGTTCGTGGCGCTGCTCTCGATCCTGCGTCGGCACGCCCAGGCGCGGTTTCTCGCACTCGGCATGGTCATGGCGCTCGTCCCCGCGGCGACGACCTTTCCTTCGGGCCGGCTCCTGCTGTTCGCCGGCGTCGGCGCCGCCGGACTCCTGGCGCTCCTGCTCGCGCACCTGCTGACCATCGTCCGCGACCGCGCGGCGCACGCGCTCCCAGGGCGGGCGGCCGCGGCGGCCGTGCTCGGCGTCCTGGCCGTCGTCCATGTGGCCGTGCCACTGCTCTCCGTCGTGCCACTGCTGGGAACGCTCGTCCGGGTCGAGCGCGATGTCCGGTCCATGGCCGCGAGCATGCCCACGGACGCCGCCGTCGAGGACCAGGACGTCATCATCGTGTCGACGCTGTCGAGCTTGATGTCCGCCGTGGCGGACGTGATCCAGGCCGAGACGGACGTTCCGCTGCCTAGGCGAAGCCTCGTGCTGTGGTCGGGAATCCACGGCACACGGGTCCGGCGCACCGACGACCACACCCTGGTGGTCAGTCCGCGCTGCGGCTACCTGTGTCCGCCGACCGCGGACCCGGACGGCCAGGAGGCGCGGCTCGTCGATATACGCCGGGGCGCACTGGTGGCCGATCGCCTCTTCCGAGATGTGGAGACGCGCCCTTTCACCCTCGGCGAACGACTGGAACTGACCGGACTCGCGGTGGAGATTCTGCGCGTCGAGGATGGGCGGCCCGCGGATGTAGCCTTCCGTTTCGACGAACCGCTCGAATCGCCTCGCTGGCGGTGGCTCACCTGGCAGCGGGGCTCCTACCGACCCTTCGAGCCGCCACCCATCGGTGACAGCGTGTGGCTACCTTTCTCCCGTGGGGACGGACCGTCGGGTCCGTGACAGCCCCGGCCCCGCGCTAAGGAGGCCTGACGTTGCGAACGGTGCCCGCTCGGAGCGGTGTCACTGGCATGGCCGCCCGCCGGGCTCCATCTTGCAGATGCTCAACAACCCACACCTCAGGAGGTCGCTGTGAGTGCGCGCACTACGCTGTTCGCGGTGCTGGTGCTGGCTCTCGCGAGCATGGCTTGCCAGCCACCAGCCCAGGAGGCCGGTCCGCTGTCGGAGGAGGACGTGGCGGCGATCCGGGCCGTCCCTCAGTCGTACACCGAGGCCATGCTGGCTAACGATTATGCCGCCGTGGCCGCGCTTTGGGCAGAGGATGCGGTCCTGATGGCGCCGAACGAGCCGCTGATCGAAGGTCGAGCGGCGATTCAGGCGTCATACGAAGCCATGCCGGTAACGGTCACGGAGTACTCCAACACGATGGTAGAGATCGAGGGTCGTGGCGACCTTGCCTACGCGCGCGGCGTCATCGCAGCGGCGGGGACCGTCGAGGGCATGCCGGAGCCGGTCAGTGATACAATCAAGTATCTGGCGATCCTGCGGAAGCAGCCGGACGCTTCGTGGCTTCTGTCCAGGGTCTGCTGGAACTCGGATCTGCCGCTTCCCGAGTAAGGCTCGGGATAGTCGGTCTCACGATGAAGAATCCGCTCAAATGGAAAGGGCTCAAGAGGAGAGGGCGCTTTGATTGGCGCGGTATCGGTCAACGTATCAAGTCCGCCTTCTCCGCCGTCTGGGCGTGGATCGTAAAGGCGTACAATCACCTATCCGGTGAATTGCGACGCCGAGCTGTCGTGGCGAAGATGCAGAAGGCGGACATCATTCTAGCGAGCCCGCGAACACTTCGCCTTTCACCCGTTCCACTGATCTACCGTCTGTTTCTGCGGGCCCAATATGTCCACAGCATGCTGTACCTCGGAGGCGGCAAGGTCATTCATACCACGGCACGATCTGGCGTGGTGGTCGACCCACTACCGCGCAGGATACACAAGCGAGATCGTTATACCATCCTTCGTGCCCGGCACCTTCGTCCGAAGCAACGACAGCAGGTGGTTGCAGAAGCGCTGAGGCTCAGAGGCCGAAAACTCGATCGTGCTGGATTAGTCACCAATGTTCCAGCGAAATTATTCGGCTTACGAAGGCCGTTGTTGAGATTGGAGAAGGATCGCTTGTGGTGCAGCAAGCTCATTTATCAAGCATACTCCGCGAACGGCATCGACCTGGTGCCGCAGAACAACATCGAGACCATCACATCGGAAGACCTGAGTTGCACTCCTCTCCTTGAGACGATCTGACCGTGTGGGACGCGCTCTACACAAGAGCGCGCGCAAACGTGTCTTGGCGCTACCTCTGCGCGGTTGTTGGAGCAGACGATTGCATTCCGTAAGGGCCGCCAAACGACATTCGGAACGAACCTCACGGCTGTGATCATCACCCGCCGCAGGCGACCCTGCAACCCACGTGCTCGACGAACCCATCCTCCAGCTGTTCTCGGTAGGGGTGCATCTGCCAGTCTCGCGCCAGCCCCCGACGGCCTGTACCTTCTCCGAGGCCACACTCTGTACGGTTCGGGACCATCGTCCCCAGTCAAGGAGTGCGTCCGACATGCTCCGTCTTACACTTCCAGCCATTCTGACAGCTGCGCTGCTGTCTTACACTGCGTGCCAACCGCACGACGCGGAGGACGCAGGTGGGGATTCAGTAGATCCGGGTCGGCGCCCGAACATCATCGTCATCGTCGTCGATGACCTTCGGTGGGACGAGCTGGGGATGGCCGGCCATCCCTATCTCGAGACGCCGCAGATCGACCGATTGGCACACGAAGGCGCATGGTTCTCCAACGCGTTTCATGCCGTACCACTCTGCTCGCCGAATCGCGCCAGTATCCTGACGGGTCAATACCCGTCGCGCCACGGAATCATCGACAACGTGGCGCGGAATCGGGCGAGCCACCGCCTGGAGACCTTCCCGCGGGCCTTGCAGCGTGAAGGATACGAGACTGCCTTCATCGGCAAGTGGCACATGGGCAACGATCCCACACCCAGGCCGGGCTTCGACTACTGGGCGGCGATCCCGGGGCAGGGACGTTCCACCGATCCCGAGCTGTACGAGGAGGGGCGGATCCACACGGTCGAGGGATACATCACCGATGTCCTTACCGACCGTGCGGTGGCCTTCATCGAGCGCGATCGCGCGGGTCCGTTCTTCCTATATATAGGACACAAGGCGATCCATCCCGACGCCCGGCAACTCGACGACGGCTCCGTAGACCTCTCCGTTCCACGAGGCTACGTCCCGGCGCCGCGGCACCGGGGGCGCTACGAGGAGAAGGTGTTTCCCCGCCGTGCGAACGTCATCTCATCTCTCGATGAATTGACCGGCAAACCGGCGCTGCGCAGAGCGCTGACGAACAAGAGCTCGGACGAGATGGTTCAGATGTTCGGTGAGAATGAACTCGATCCGGGTACGAGCGAGGAGACGATCCGACGTCGTGCGGAGATGCTGCTCGCCGTCGACGAGGGCCTCGGGCGAGTCATCGATGCGCTGGAGGGGCGGGGCATCCTGGACGAGACCTTCATTCTCTTTACGAGCGACAACGGATTCTTCTACGGCGAGCACGGTCTCTCGATCGAGCGTCGGCTTCCATACGAGGAATCGATCCGCACGCCCTTGCTCGTGCGGTATCCTGCTATGGCAGATGCCGGTTCCCAGATCGAGGATCTGGTCGTCTCCGTCGACATTGCGCCGATGGTGCTCGAAATCGCAGGCGTGTCTATCGGGGATCACATTCAGGGCCGCTCGCTCGTACCGTTGCTCGAGGGTAACGCCACCGATTGGCGCCAGTCGGTTCTGATCGAGTTTTACACGTACGAGAATCCGTTTCCCTGGCTGCTCGATATGGATTACCGCGCCATCCGAACGAGCCGCTACAAGTACGTGCACTGGATGCAGCACCCCGACGAGAGCGAGTTGTACGACCTCGTCGAGGATCCCTACGAAACACAGAATCTGATCGACGATCCGCAGTTGGCAGACATCCTCAGGGATCTGCGCGCGGAATTGGCGGCAGCGGTGCTCGATGCAATGGAGCTTGCCAGATAGCCGATGGAAGGTTCAGCAGAGGCATTTGCTTCGAACGGGTTTCAGGTCTTTGTCAAACCCGTGGGTGCCATCTGCAACCTTGACTGTCGCTATTGTTACTACCTGGAAAAAGAGCGTCTCTACCCGGATGTCCAATCCTCCCGCATGAGTGATGACATTCTGGAGGAGTACATCGTTCAGCACATAGAGGCTTCTACCGGTGATGTGATCCGCTTCTCCTGGCACGGTGGTGAGCCAACCATTCTCGGTGTGGACTACTTCCGTAAGATCGTTTCACTCCAGCGAAAACACGAGCCTCCCGGCAAACGGATCGTCAACGGCATCGTGACCAACGGCACGCTCCTCGATGAAGAGTGGTGCCGGTTTCTCGCAGCGGAGGGCTTCGCCGTCGGGCTCAGCCTGGATGGGCCCAGGGAGCTGCACGACCGCTACCGGGTGACCAAGGGCCAGAAGCCTACCTACAAGCAGGTGATGCGCGCTTTCGGACTCCTGAAGCAATACCGGATCCCCTGCGACATACTCTGCGTGGTGCACGATCGGAACGTCGGCTACCCCAAACAGGTTTACCGGTTCTTCAAAGAGATCGGGGCGACATACCTGGTATTCTTACCGGTGGTGGCGCGGACAGATGATCTGCCTCGGCGAGTGGGCGAGCATACAGTCCCGGCCGAGGCTTTCGGCTCTTTCCTTTGCACCATCTTCGACGGGTGGGTCCGGCATGATATCGGTCGTATCATGGTTCAGATATTCGACGAGGCCGCCAGGCCCATCCGCGGCCTGGAGCACTCACTCTGCATCTTCCGCGAGACCTGCGGTGATATCCCCATCCTCGAACACAACGGCGACCTCTTCTCCTGTGATCACTTTGTTGACAAGGAGCACCTGCTGGGGAATATCCGGGTTACCCGACTTGCCGAACTGCTGGAGAGCCCGACACAGGTGCAATTCGGAATCAATAAGCGGGATTCGCTGCCGCGCTACTGTCTGGAGTGTGACGTGCGGCCAATGTGCAACGGCGGATGTCCGAAGGACCGGTTCATCCGGACACCGGATGGTGAGGAAGGACTGAACTACCTCTGTGCGGGCTTCAAGAAGTTCTTTGCCCACAGTCGCCCGACCCTGGAGAAGCTCGTACCGCTATGGAAAGCCGGCGCACCTGCCGAGCAGCTCATGGAAGTCGCACGGGGGACGGGTCAGGAAGTCTCTCTCCGAGCGGGTCGCAACGGTCCCTGTCCATGCGGCAGCGGGCGGAAGTACAAGAATTGCTGCCTCGGCAAGTCATAGGGCCGCGCTGGAGCGCGGCCCTGCCTTCGACCGGATGGGGCGGCCTCAGGAAGCGAGGTGTTTCTTCAGAAAGGTGATCGTGCGACTCCAGGCCAGGTCGGCCGCCTCTTTATTGTAGCGAGCTGGGTTCGTGTCGTTGTTGAAGGCGTGGTTCGCACCCTCATAGACGTATATCTCGTACATCTTGTTGTTGGCCTTGAGCGCGGCCTCGTAGTCCGCGATGCCGGCATTGATGCGCTCGTCCAGACCTGCGTAGTGAAGTAGCAGCGGTGCCGTGATCTTCGGTACTTCCTCAGCCGACAGCTGGCGGCCGTAGTAGGGGACACTCGCGCCCAGCGATGTGCCGGCGGCGGCGAGCTGGTTCGCGTAACCACCACCCCAGCAGAAGCCCACGGCTCCGACCTTGCCCGTCGACTCGGGGTGGCCTGCCAGGAACGGCACGGCGGCGGCGAGCCGGACCAAGGTCTCCTCAGGGTCCAGGCTGCGTAACATCTCGCGCGCCCCGCTCTCGTCGGAGGGGGTGCCGCCGAGCGGCGAGAGCATATCAGGTGCAAGCGCCAGGAATCCCTCGAGCGCCATGCGGCGGATTACGTCCTGGATGTGAGGGTTGAGTCCGCGATTCTCGTGGATCACGATGACGCCCGGGCGCTTCTCACCGCCTTTGAGCCGAGCCAGGTAACCGGTGACTCTGGTGCCGTCGGCATCCCATTCAGCTCGGGAGATGTTCAGGCGGTCATCGTCTTGTGCGACGATCTGCTTGGTGAAGTCATTCTGGAGAAAGGGCAGGAGCGCGATCGCCGCTGAGGAACCCCCGAGAAGCTGGGCCAGGCGGCCAAGGAAATCCCGCCGGCTCAACTCCCCACGGGTGAATTCGTCGTATAGATCGATGATCCTCTGGTTCACTCGATGGTCCATGTGGGTCCTCCCGCTCTTTCTCAAGCGTGCCCTGTAGACAACATAGTATGGATTGGAGCCGATCAACACTTCTCCTTCACTTCAGTCAGATCGGTCGTGTATCTGCCCCGAAGCTAACGCGACGAATCGCGCCTGGCGCACTCCGCTAGCCGCATGTATTCAATAGCCTGGCCGGCTGCGTTCGCCTCGTCTGGACCCGGAGGTACGTTGGAGACTTCATTTGTGTACGGCAACTCCCCAGCAAGATGCAGGAATTTGAAGAGTGACCGGCCCCGGCCTTAAGCGGATTCTCGGCGTGTGGGACGGGCTCGCCGTCGGAGTCGGACTCGTCATCGGCGTCGGGATCCTGCGTACACCCGGACTGATCGCCGGCTACCTCGGCGGCGCCTGGCTCATACTGCTGGTGTGGGTCGCCGGTGGCGCAATCGCGCTGCTTTCGGCGATGGTCTTCTCCGAGATGGCCGCGATGTACCCTGAGGCTGGCGGCAAGTTCGCATACGCGAGGCAAGCTTTCGGGCCGCTCGGCGGCTTCGTCGCCGGATGGAGCGAGGTGATCGTCACACGCGGTGGGTTTCCAGCAGCGTCGAAGGCCATTGTCATCGGCGAGTACCTGATTCTACTCACCGGCTGGGGTGCCATCCGAGCCTGGGCCGCAGCCGTAGTACTGGGTTACTTCCTGCTGCATCTCTTGGGACTCCAGGCAGGCCGGGTGTTTCAGAACGTCGTCACGGCGGCGAAGGTCATTCTGATTCTGGTCATCATCGGCGCGGGCCTGATCGGCGGCACAGGGGCTTCATGGGCACCCGCCGCCACCATCACGCCGGAGCGTGGACTGCTGCTGGGATTCGCCCTTGCCTACCTATCCGTTTCGTTCACCTACTACGGGTGGGATGACGCCATCAAGATGGCGGAGGAGATCCGTGAGCCCGGAAGGACACTGCCGAGGATCCTCATCTTCGGGGCGGTCGGTGTGGCGGCTCTGTACCTTGCGATCAATATCGCGTTCTTGACTGCGCTCTCGCCTGCTCAGATGTCTGGATCGCCGCTCGTGGCGGCCGATGCGGTGGCAGTAGCGTTTGGCGAGAGCGGGCGGGCTTTTATCACCGTCACCGCGCTCGTCATTCTGCTGAGTAGTCTAAACGTGAATTTCCTGAGTGTGCCGCGTGTGGTCTATGGCCTGGCGCGTAGAGGTCTGGCACCGGCAAGGCTTGTGGGCGTATCGGGTGGTGGCACTCCGGTGGGTGGTCTTCTGTTGATCACTGCGCTGGTATTCCTGCTGGCGATGACTCGTTCGTTCGAGTTCCTCATCCAGTTCATGATGTTTGTCGCGATCTCGGTGGATGCGATGGTCCTGATCGCACTCTTCCGCCTCCGTGCGCTGCATCCGCAGGAGCCGCGTCCATACCGCGTGCCGGGTTATCCCTGGATGCCCGTCGTAGTAGTAGTCTTGCACCTGATGATCCTCGTGCTGGTTGCAGTGACACAGCCAATGCTGGCGCTGGGCGCGGGCGCTCTTTTGGCTGTGTTGGCGGCCGCCGGCGTGATCTGGTCGAGGGCCAAGGCGAGTAGTGTGCGAGAAGCAGCGCACAAGGTCTAGGGGAGGGACCAAGGCATGCCAACTTGCGCACAGGTCATGGCACAAACGCTGTCGGAGCTCGGCGTAGAGCGCGTGTTCGGCTTGCCGGGCGGCGAGATCCTGGACCTGGTGGAGGCGTGCCGCGCGGTCGGCATCGAGTTCGTGCTGACACGAGACGAAGCCACGGCAGCCTTCATGGCTGACGTCACCGGCCAGATCCAGCGCCGCCCCAGCGTCTGCATGTCCACGCTCGGCCCGGGCGCGCTCAACATGGCGTTGGGCGTGGCCAATGCGTATTTGGATCGCTCGCCCGTCATCGCGATCACCGCATCGCTCGCAGAATCCGCGAGACCCTACGCCACTCACCAGAACCTGGATCTGAACGCGGTCTATCGTCCGTTCACCAAGTTGACGGTTACGCTGGACGGAGAGAATACGGCTGGAAGTGTCTACGAGGCATACAGCGTGGCCGCGCAGCGGCGCATGGGGCCGGTGCACATAGCCCTGCCCAGCGATGTCGCGGGGTCGCCGGAACGCGGTATTGAGAGCGGGGGCGGGGTGCGACTGGAGCCGCAGTCGAGTGCGTCCTCATCAGACGAAGATGTAGAGCGTATCGCTGCTGCGGTCCGTGAAGCGCGACGGCCTGTGGTGTTACTGGGGCTCGATCTCGAGCCCAAGAAAGATCGCGGCAGCGTCCAACGATTCGTGGCGAAACTCGGCGCACCGGTCTTCGTGACACCGAAGGCAAAGGGTATCCTCCCGGAGGATCACGCCTTGTTCGCCGGTGTGTGTGCGGGGGTCGCAGCGGACAAGGTCATAGTCGAGTTCCTGGGTCGCGCGGATCTCCTCATCGGGCTGGGATTCGACCCGGTAGAGTCAGACAAGCTGTGGCACCAGACGATGAAGCTCGTTTCCATTGGCCCTGTCTCGATTGCCGCAGGTGCCTATAGCCCAACGGACGAGTGCGTCGGCGACTTGGGAGAACTCCTCCCCACGCTCTGTGCGATGGATTTGGGTTCCTGCGAGTGGTCGGAAATCGAGTTGAACCAGTTCCGCGAGCAGCTTGGGGAGGCGCTGCGTCCCTCACAGAGGCTGGGTTCAGGACTGTCCCCTTATGAGGTCACGCAGCGGCTGCGCGAGCTGTTACCACGCGGAACCATCCACGTTACGGACGTGGGTTCAGTCAAGTTTGTGACCTCACAGGTGTGGAAGACATACGAGCCATTGACGTTCTTCGTGTCCAACGGGCTGTCATCGATGAGCTACGGATTGCCGGGAGCAATGGCCGCCAAGCTCCTCTTCCCCGACCGGGTGGTGCTCTGCACGATCGGGGATGGCGGGTTCGGGATGACACTCTCCGAACTCGAGACGTGCGTGAGACAGGGCATTCACTTCATCACCGCGGTCTACAACGACAATGGCCTGAGTCTGATCAGAGTCGTGCAGGAGTACAAGGGATATCCGAACTACGGCGTCCATTTCGGTGCTGTCGATTTCAGCGCTGCGGCAGAGGCGTTTGGCGCGTGGAGCGCTCGTGTCGAGACCATAGACGATCTCGACACGGCGGTCAGGGAGGGCCTGCGGATGCAACGTCCGGTGGTCCTCGATGTGGTGATCGATCCCACCGAGTATCGTACGCACGCTGCGCCGGCGTCGTAGGGTGACGAGAGAAGCAATTGGAGATCAACCAGTATGCACGGACAACTAATCTGCCAAGTCTGTGGAGCGACGTATCCTCTCGATGCCTCAATATGGCAATGCGAGTGCCAAGGCCTGCTGGACATCGAGTTTGAGTCGACATTCGACCTGGAGCGAATCGGTGCCCGTCCGCGCACCATGTGGCGATACAGGGAGGCCATTCCGATAAGTGACGATGCACACATCGTTTCGTTTGGCGAAGGCTTCACACCATTAACGAGAATCGCCATTGACGGTAAGCCGGTCTGGTTCAAGCAGGATCATCTCTTTCCGAGTGGATCTTACAAGGACCGCGGCGCCTCGGTTCTTGTCAGCAAGCTGAAAGAGTTGGGCATATCCAGAGTGGTCGAAGATTCTTCAGGAAACGCTGGAGCCTCAATTGCCGCTTACTGTGCTAGCGCGGGTATTGGCTGCCATATCTTCGTTCCCAAAGGGACATCCGCCGCGAAACTGACACAGGTTAGATTCTACGGTGCTGAGCTGACCGAGGTTCCGGGTAGCCGAGAAGACACCGCGCAGGCGACCTTGAAGGAGGCTGCCACAACCTACTATGCCAGTCATGTCTGGAATCCCTTCTTCTTTCACGGGACGAAGACATTCGCCTTTGAAGTCTGCGAGCAACTGGGATGGCGTTGCCCAGATACCGTTCTACTCCCGGTGGGGAACGGTACGCTCCTGCTCGGCGCCTATTTTGGCTTCGTGGAGCTTCTCAGAGCGGGGATCACCGAGCGGCTACCTTGCCTCGTGGCGGTCCAGGCCGAGAATTGTGCACCCCTGCATAGGGCCTTCACGGAATCTCTAGAGGCGGTCCCCCGTATCGACACGAGGGAAACGCTGGCGGAAGGGATTGCCATTGCAGACCCAGTCCGGGGCCGGCAAATCGTGAGAGCCGTTCTGGATAGCAAAGGGAGCTTCCTCACCGTTAGTGAAACCGAGATGCTGCAAACCTTGGGAATGATGTGCGCTAAGGGGTTCTATATCGAGCCGACTTCTGCGGCCGCGGTCGCAGGTGTGAGGCGATATCTCGGTCACGCTGATGATCAAGAGACCATCGTGTCGGTGCTGACGGGGCACGGACTGAAGGCCACGGAGAAAATGGCGAGAGTGATGCCGGAGATACTATAGGAGAGAGTGGTATGCTAGCGAGATTACTGCTGGTGGTCATGGTTCTGGCGTGTTTCTCGGGTAGTACCACCTCTGCACAAGAGGCGACGACGACGTTCCACACCGCACATGCGCCGCCTCCTGCACCCGGAACGATGTTCTTCTATTCGGAACGAGTTCCTTTAAGGGACGGCGGATTTGTCAATGCCGAACGCGGAATCCTGTTCGTCCCCATCAATCGCTCCAAAGAGGAGAGCGCCGTGATCGGGGTCGAGGTGTACCGCTTTCGGGCCTCGGCGAAAGCTCAGCCGGGAACTCCCCCGATCTTCTTTCTCCACGGCGGACCGAGCTTCGCCGGATTGGAGAGATCCCTCGAAATAGAAGGGACCTTCGAGGAGAGATGGCTCCCGTTGACTGACGTGTCCGACGTCGTTGTGGTCGGTCAGCGTGGAATCGGCTCATCCAAGCCGACCACGACGATCGAAACCACCACCAGTCCGGCACCAGCAGATCAGGAGTATGATGCGGAGGAGGCCGCGGCAGAGCTTCAACAAGTTCTCGCCAGGGAGAAGTCGTTCTGGGAGGAAAGCGGTGTCGACTTAGGTGGGTTCACCGTGCTCGAGGCCGCCGAGGACGTGAACGATGTCCGCAAAGCTCTCGGATACGACAAGATCACCATATGGGGTGGCAGCTTTGGCTCGCACTGGGGGATGAGCCTGATGCGGCTCCATCCGGAGATCGTGGAGCGAGCGATTCTTAGAGGCATGGAAGGACCAGATCATACCTACGATCACCCCGGTCATCTGTGGAACGTGTACAAGAGAGTGGCGGAAGAGGCTGAGGAATCTCCCGAGCTGAAAGGCATGATTCCAGAGGGTGGATTGATCACAGCGGTCGAGGCCATCGTCGCGCGGGCCGAGAGGGAACCGTTTACGGTGGCCGTGACGGATCCGGAGGACAACACACCACATGAGGTGCTTTTAGATGGAGAGTCGATCAAGCGACTGTCCAGGGGATATTCCGGTGGTTTGAGCAGTTGGCCCGCCGACGTGATAACAATGTCGAGGGGCGATTTCAGCGGGGCCGCAGAGGCACTCTACCGCCAGTCGAGAGGCGGGGGAAGAAGCTTCAGAACAGCCAGTTACTTCATGCTGGACTGCGGCTCAGGTATCACTCCGCAACGTGTTGCCGAGTACGACTCCGATCCGGCTATGGCGGTCCTGACGAGAATGAACTGGAACTACGTCGCTGGATGTTCAGTCTGGGGCAGCGACCTTGGGGACGATTTCCGGCAGAACTTCGAGACCGCAATACCAACCGTCATCGTTCAGGGCACGTGGGACACTTCGACCCCGTACGAGAACGCCCTGGAACTGGTTCCCTATTTCAAGAACAGTAAGTTCATCCCCGTCATTCGAGGGCCCCACGGCGCCATCCGGGCTGCTATGAATGCCTCAGAGAAGTTTCGCACAGGGATCCTGCACTTCGCCGCGTCTGGCGATACACCCCAGTTGCCTGATACAGTCACGATGCCGCCAGTCAGATGGCGCGTTCCGGGTTCGAGGTAGGCGCATCCCTTGGCCCCCGCGTACCGGTGCCGGTGCGTGGGGGCTCGGCTGAGGTAGAGAGATCAAAGGATCTGAAGCATGAGATTCGTAAAGTCCCTTCGATACGCGTTCGCGATCCTTCTCATTGCTATACCGGCTTTCACGTTCTTGGGTGCCGGCGAATCCACGCTCTTCCCCCCTCTTCGGTGGAGGTGTATCGGCCCCGATCGTGGCGGTCGGTCCATCGCCGTGGCTGGGCATAAGGACCGCCCGTTCGAGTACTACTTCGGGGCGACAGGCGGGGGCTTGTGGAAGACGACCGATGGCGGCGCATCGTGGCGTCCGGTCACCGATGGGCAGATCAGAAGCTCATCGGTCGGCGCCGTGGCGGTCGCCGAGTCCAACCCCGACATCGTCTACGTCGGGATGGGCGAGGCGCAGCTTCGCGCCAATGTTCTGCAAGGTGACGGCGTTTACAGGTCGAGCGATGCAGGACGAAACTGGACACACGTCGGTTTGCAGGAGACCCAGGTGATCAGTCGAATACGCGTTCACCCCTCCGATCCGAACCGGGTCTACGTCGCCGCTCTTGGGCACCCGTTTGGACCGAATCCCGAGCGAGGGGTCTTTCGCACCCTGGACGGAGGGCGCACGTGGAGGAAGATCCTCTATGTGAATGAACGCGCCGGCGCGATCGACCTGGTGCTGGATCCGAATGATCCGCAGGTTCTCTACGCGACTTTGTGGGAGGTTTATCGAAGGCCGTGGAAACTCTGGAGTGGTGGAGAAGGGTCGGGGATCTTCAAATCGACCGACGGTGGAGAGACCTGGAGCGAGCTCACCGGAAACCCGGGTTTCCCTCGGGGCGCATTAGGGAAGGTCACTGTCACCGTGTCCGGCGCCGATTCTCGAAGAGTTTGGGCAAACGTCGAGGCCGAGGATGGCGGTCTTTATCGATCCGACGACGGCGGCGCGTCCTGGACGCTCATCAATAGTGACCGGGATCTTTGGCAGCGTGCCTTCTACTTCCAGCGCGTTCAGGCTGATCCTGTGGATCGGGGTACCGTCTACGTCCTCAACTTCAGACTCCTCAAGTCAACGGACGGTGGCCGAACGTTCGAGCTAATCCCCGACACCCACGTCGATCACCATGACCTGTGGATCGACCCAGGCAACCCCTCTCGGATGATCAATGGCAACGACGGTGGAGGCGTTGTGTCCGTGAACGGAGGTAGAACCTGGACCGGTATGAGATATCCGACGGCCCAGATCTATCGTCTCGCAACCACCAGCGACTTCCCCTACCATGCCTGCGGCGCGCAGCAAGACAATACGACCGTCTGTGTGTCCTCTGACGGCGGACACCTTCGGGATCCACGCGGGCCCAGCAGTGAATGGATGTACGCCGTCGGCGGCGGTGAGAGCGGATATGTCGCACCTCATCCGTCCAACCCAGACATCTTCTACGCCGGTGCCACCAATACGTTGACGCGATACGACCGCAAGACCGGGTTGTCGCGCGACATTCAGCCCTATCCCCGTATCGTTATGGGAGAACCGGCCAAGGACATGCCTGAGCGATGGAACTGGACCTATCCCATCGTGATTTCACCGGTCGATCCCGGCGTGTTGTACGTTGGATCTCAGCATCTGTGGAGAACGGCGGACGAAGGGGAGACATGGGAGAAGCTCAGTCCGGATCTGACCCGGGCCGATCCGGCAACCCTGGAGGATTCCGGCGGACCGATCGTCAAGGATCAGGATGGTCCCGAGATCTACGCCACGATATACACCATCGCACCTTCCCCTCACGATGGGCAGACCATCTGGACCGGCTCGGATGACGGGCTCGTCTACCTAACCCGCAACGGTGGAAACGAGTGGAAGGATGTGACCTCATCCGACATGCCGGAACATAGCCGCATCACTCTGATCGAGGCATCGCCACACGATCCAGGCTCGGCCTACCTGGCCGCCATCCGCTACGAGATGGATGATCGCGCTCCATACTTGTGGAAGACCAAGGACTACGGCGAAAGCTGGACAAGGATCGTCAATGGATTTCGAGAAGATGATTTTGTTCGAGTCGTGCGGGAGGATCCAAGACGAGCAGGATTGCTCTATGCTGGTACCGAGCACGGGGTCTACGTCTCGTTCGATGATGGGAGCGACTGGAAGAGCCTCTCCCTGAACCTACCAGATGTCCCAGTCACAGGCTTGGTGGTCGAGGAGGGGGATCTCGTTATAGCCACTCACGGACGGTCCTTCTGGGTACTGGATGATATCGAAACACTGCGCGAGATCGATTCCTATGTCGAAAGTGCTGAATTCCATCTCTTTAGACCCGCCGACGCTATCCGGCGGTCTGTTCCCGCTGTCATCGACTACTACGTGAGGAGGCCGGGCCGCAGCGTCCGCGTGGAGATTCTCGACGCCCAGGGTCGGCACGTGCGAACCCTCTACGAAGGGACAGTCAGGAGTGAGGGTGTGCAGCGCCATTCCTGGAATCTACGCTATACCGGTGCAGTCGCGTTCTCGGGAATTGTCCTAGAGGGAGGGAATCCGGAGCTCGGCCCGTGGGCTCCTCCGGGTCGCTACCAGGCACGGCTGGTGGTGGACGGTCAGCAGCAGGTCCATTGGTTCGAGGTAAAGAAAGACCCGAGGCCAACGGATGTGACAGAAGCGGATCTGATAGCCCAGTTTGATCTTGGGCTCATGATCAGAGATCATGAAAGCGCGGCGAACCAGGGCGTCATCCTCATCCGTGATCTCAAGGCGCAGGTGGAGGATCGGCTGAGCCAAGCGGACAGCGAGACTCTACGAGAAATAGCGCAGAGATTTGTCGAGCGGATCAGCGAGGTAGAGAGCGAACTCTACCAGGTGAAGAATCAGAGCCCCAAGGACAAGATCGCCTTCCCCATCAAGCTCAACGACCGGCTCACCGGTTTGCGCTCGCGCCTGGAACGCGGAGACGCCGCTCCACCCGAGGCATACCACCAGGTCTTTGAAGAGCTCTCGGCTCAACTAGCCGTCCAACTCGAGGCGCTCGAGCAAGCTCTCAGCCAGGAGTTGCCGCGCCTGAACGAAGAGCTCGAGAGCTTGGGACTGGCCAGGGTCACCACCAGTGAAAGAGGTGCGGCGGGGCGTAACAAGGCCCACTGACGCTGGCTGACGCTCACGGACACTGGACAGGCCAGAACCCGCGAGAACTGTCAGTGGCTTAGACTAGCTGGCGACATTACTCAAGGCGGATACGATGGATTGTCTCAGGTGCGCCCCCGCCAGCCGTTACACATCGAGCGGGAACTCGGTAACGGGTAGATAGCTGGGGCGTGAACCTACATGTCGCTTAGGAGGGCACGATGAAGACAACCGCCTGTCGTCTGGTTCTTGTGTGTGCCGCCGTCGTGGCGACCGTCCGCCCTACAGCGGCGCAGGAAGAGCCCGAGGCTCTCGAGGCGATCGCGATCATCGAGCAGAAGGTCATGATGCCTATGCGCGATGGCGTGAGACTCGCCACGGATATCTGTCGCCCCAAGACCGATGAGCCCGTGCCGACGATCTTTGTGAGAACCCCGTATAACTTCAGCATATATCGTGACGGTGAGCTCCAGACACGTCGCTTGCGTGCTCCGCTCGAGGCGGTGAGGCGCGGCTACGCGTACGTTATTCAGAACGAACGTGGCAAGTTCTTCTCTGAGGGCGAGTGGGACATCCTGGGTCCGCCGAAGACTGACGGCTACGATGCACTGAGCTGGATTGCCGAGCAGTCGTGGTCCAACGGCAAGGTGGGGACGCTGGGGTGTTCCTCGACCGCCGAGTGGCAGATGGGGCTGGCGGCGCTGGACCATCCCGCCCACGCCGCCATGGTGCCTCAGGGCTTCGGCGCGGGCGTCGGCCGCGTCGGTGAGTTCTACGAGCAGGGCAACTGGTATCGCGGGGGTGCCGAACAGATGCTGTTTTTCGTGTGGCTCTACGGCGTCCAGAACACGCAGCGGCCGATGTTTCCCAGCGACATCTCACGCGAAGACCTGGTGCGGCTGTCGAGGTATTTCGATCTCGCACCCGAAATGCCGCGTGTAAACTGGACCGAGGCCATCTGGCACCTACCTGTCGAAGACATCATGAAGAATGTGGACGGGCCGGAGGGTATCTTCGCGGATTCGGCGCCTGTGGCCACCGGCGGACGGATGATCCAGCGAACGCCCGACGACCCGGCCTGGTACAAGGGCGGTCTGTATCACGACGACGAGCCCTTCGGGGTCCCCAGCCTCTGGTTCATGTCGTGGTATGACGTGTCCGTCGGTCCCAACTTGGCGCTGTTCAATCACGTGAGGCACAACGCGGAAGACCCGGAGGTCGCCGAGAATCAGTTCGCGGTGGTCGCACCGGTGACGCACTGTGCGTACACGCGTGCCTCGGAGGAGACCATCGTCGGCGAACGCAACGTCGGCGACGCCCGTTTGGACTACAACGGGCTCATCTACGCCTGGTTCGACTACTGGCTGAAGGACGAAGCGAACGGGCTCACCGATACGCTGCCGAAGGTTCGGTACTATACCATGGGTTCGAACGAGTGGCAGACATCCGCGACGTGGCCTCCCGAGGGCGCGGAGATGGTGACCTACTACCTCGACAGCGACGGCAACGCGAACACGCTGCACGGCGGCGGAAGGCTCACGACCAGAGGTCCCGGTTCTCAAGACAACGCCGACTCCTTCACCTACGACCCGATGGACCCCGTTACTTCCTACGGCGGCAACGTCTGCTGCATGGGCGGCGCCATCGACGCCGGCGCGTTCGATCAGAGACAGGTGGAAGAGCGCCCTGACATTCTCGTATATACCTCGGAGCCACTGGAGGAAGGTATCGAGGTGAGCGGGACGATCGAGATCACGCTCTACGTCTCGTCGGATGCCAGGGACACGGACTTCACCGTCAAGCTAATCGACGTCTATCCCGACGGGAGAGCCTATAATCTGGACGAGACGATTCAGCGTGCGCGCTATCGAGAGGGCTACGAGGTGCAGGTCTTCATGGAAGAGGGCAGGGTGTACGAGCTTCCAGTCAGTCCGATGTCGACCAGCAACTACTTCGCCGCTGGGCACCGCATCCGGATCGAGGTTTCGAGCAGCAATTTCCCGAGGTTCACCCGCAACCTCAACACGGGCGGCAATAACTATGATGAGCCCGAAGGGGTTGTGGCGCACAACACGGTGCACCACTCTCGAGGTTATCCGTCCCAGATAAGACTGCCAGTGGTGAAGTGGTAATGTCCGGACGTTCGCGACGGCGGCCCCTCAAGAAGATCGATCTCTTCGGCCGTGGAAGCAGGTGACGATCCTAGGCGCGCATTTCCTCGACCGTCTCCTCACGGATTAGCACGTCAAATCCGTCGAAGAAGTACCTCCGCAGGCCATCGTCTTCCGAGTAGTCCGCAGTGCCGTTTGCGATCGCGTCGAACGCCTGTCCTACGCGCCGTATCACGTCGCTCTTGACCCACGGGTCGTTGTGTCCCGAGAGCACGTAGTCGTACTCGCCGATCAAACCTTCGAGCCTCTCGTTCGACGCCACGTAGTCGTGGATGTTCACGTCCGCCGGGTGCGCGTACAGAGGTCCGGGAAAGAAATGGTCACCCGTCCACAGCAGTCTGTTCTCCCGGTCAAGCAGACAGATGTGGCCAGGCGAGTGCCCGGGAGTCGCGATTACCTCGAGTGCCCGCCCGCCAAGGTCGATGGTGTCTCCGTCGTTGAGAAGCCGGGTCGGCTCGATCGGCGGGATAGTCCAGGTTTCGCTGTCGAATCCTTCGGGCAGGGGTTTCCAGAGGTACTCGTCTGTGACGTAGCGCTGCAGCGAGGCGTTATCCCGTCCCCTGGATAAGACCTCCAGGCCTGCGGGATCGCTCGATGCAGCGATCTCATCGAACCGATACGCGCCGCCTATATGGTCGTAGTGTTCGTGTGTCAGCACTACCGAGACGGGCAGATCGGTCAACTCGTCTACGACTTGCCGGATGTCGCCGATCCCGGTGCCGGCGTCGATGAGGACGCCTCGCTCGGATCCCAACACCAGGTAGCTGATCGCTTCTTCGAACTGGTTCGGCTCGTAGAGAGCGTAGGTACCCTCGGCGAGGCGGTAGACATCGAACCACTCTTGATAGGTCCCGATCTTCTCCAGCGTAGCGTAGACGGGGCGGGGGTGCACTCGCCACCACTCGGGGGGTTGAATGAGTTCGGATGTGCCTTCCCCGTCGGAACACCCGGCAATGCCGGTACTCACCAGCACCGCCGCGACCGCTAGTAACCTGCGTGTCATGCTCTTACCTCCGCTCGGTTGTTGGAACAGATGATCGCACGGTACGTGAAGTACGGCAGATTCCGGCATGAATGTCGTGACAGTCTGGCACCGACGCCCGATATTCCTCGAAGCGGAGATACAATAGTGTGAGGGACGGAGATGGGCTAGGCGGCCCTGGCTGCGCTGCACGCCAAGATGTAGGCCGCATAGTGTAAGTATAGCCGTCTCCTGCCGCTCGCTGTAGCTTGGCAGGTGCTGGGAAACCAGGGACGGGGACCATTACGGATTATACGGGGAGACTCTGGGACTGAGACGATCAACATGGGGGGCTCTATGAAGAAGAACGTATGGCCATTGCGGCTCCGGCGTGGAGCGCTGGTCGGAGTACTTCTCGGCAGCACGGTCGCCCTGGTCGTAGGCTGCGCTGGCGAACCGGAGATCGCCGATCTCGTGCTTAGAGGGGGCAAGGTCGTCACCGTCGACGACGCGGTTCCGGAAGGTGAGGCGATCGCGGTGCATGGCGACAGGATCCTAGCCGTGGGAAGCGATAGCGCGATCGCCGAGTACATCGGTCCCGAGACCGAGGTCATCGATCTCGACGGGCAGCTCGCCATCCCGGGTTTCATCGATAGCCACGGGCACTTCTTGGGCGTCGGGGACGCCAAGATGCAGCTCGATCTCATGCACGTGGCGAACTGGGACGAGATCGTCTCGATGGTCGCTGCTGCCGCCGCCGAAGCACCTGCGGGAGCGCTGATCCGCGGGCGCGGCTGGCATCAGGAGAAGTGGGACCGGCCGCCTCCAGGGGTCGTCGAAGGTCTGCCCACGCACCACACGTTGAGTGCGGTCTCGCCGGATAACCCGGTCATCCTGCGGCATGCGAGCGGTCACGCGTCGTTTGCCAACGCGAAGGCGATGGAGATGGCCGGGATCACGAGAGACACTCCCGATCCTCCAGGCGGCGAGATCGTGCGTGACGCTGCTGGTAACCCGATCGGCGCGTTCCGCGAGCGTGCGCAGGGTCTCCTGTCAGCGGCCGCTGAGGGCGCGCCGCCGCCCGACCCGCGCCGACAGGCCGAGTTGGCGGCCGAGGAAGCGCTGTCCAAGGGCGTCACGACCTTTCACGATGCGGGGGCGAGCTTCGAAACGATCGACCTCTACAAGCAGATGGTCGACGAGGGAGCCCTGGGTATCCGGTTGTGGGTCATGATCCGCCAGCCCAATGAGCGGCTCGCCGAGTCCTTGCCCGAGTATCGCATGCTCGGCTACGGCGATAACCGCCTCACCGTGCGGGCGATCAAGGTCTCGGTCGACGGAGCGCTCGGGCCGCACGGCGCCTGGCTGCTGGAGCCGTACAGCGACCTGCCTTCGAGCACGGGGTTGAACACCGGCCCGATCGAGGCGCTCCACGAGACCGCGCGGCTGGCCATGGAGCACGGCTTCCAGCTCTGCGTGCACGCGATCGGCGACCGCGCCAACCGAGAGGTTCTGGACGTCTACGAGCGCGCGTTCCAGGCGAACCCGGACCGTACGGACCTGCGCTGGCGGATCGAGCACGCCCAGCACCTCCATCCCGACGACATCCCACGCTTCGGTCAGCTCGGTGTCATCGCCGCGATGCAGGGCATCCACGCCACCTCCGACGGCCCGTGGGTGATTCCGCGGCTGGGTGAGCGGCGCGCGCGCGAGGGCGCCTATGTCTGGAGGTCACTGTGGGAGGCGGGCGCGGTGATCTCGAACGGCACCGACGCGCCGGTCGAGGATGTGGATCCGATCGCGAGCTACTACGCGACCGTGTCCCGGGTGCTGAGCGACGGCAGCGTGTTCTTCCCCGAGCAGCGTCTGAGCCGGATGGAAGCGCTGCAGACGTACACGATCAAAGCCGCCTACGCGGGTTTCGAGGAAGACATCAAGGGGACCCTGACGCCGGGTAAGCTCGCGGACATCACCGTCTTGTCTAAAGACATCTTGACGATCCCGGAGGACGAGATCCCGACGACCGAGGTGGTGTACACGATCGTCGGTGGGAAGGTGATGTACAGTAGGGGAGAGCCGTAGGGGTCATGTGCCCAACTATCCACACACCGGGAGGTAACCATGAAGACGCGCGCGACACTGCTCGCGGTGCTGACGCTCGCTCTTGCGGGCACGGGCTGCCAACCGCCGGCGCAAGAGGTCGCGGGACTACCGGAGGAGGATAGGGCAGCGCTCGAGGGGATTATGCAGGAATATGCCCGGTCAGCGTTAGCCGGTGATATGGACGCCTGGGCAGGTTTGTGGGCTGAAGACGGGGTCGAGATGAATCCGAACGCCCCAGCCATTGTTGGTCGCGAGGCGATCCGGGACAACACCGCCGCGCTTACTTTCACGGACTTCACCGTGTCAGTCGACGACGTCGATGGCCGCGGTGACCTTGCTTACGTACGGGGCACGTTTTCGGTCACGGTTGAGGGCATGCCGGAGCCGATAAGCGACGACGGCAAGTACCTGACCGTCTTGAGGAAGAGCCCCGACGGTACGTGGCTGATAGCCATCGACTGTTGGAACTCAGATCTGCCGCTACCAGAGGGAGGCACTGGGGCCGAGGAGTAGGCTCGTTGGGTGAGGGGCCGCCCGACTAGCGCATACGCAGCCGGGCGGCCCGTGCGGCGTCGCGAGCGGTCAGTCGCTCGTCACTAGCCTGTCGATGACCTTGAACAGATAGTCGTATCCCGGCCTGTCGAAGGTGGTCTGGCTGTGGTACTTGAACTGGACTACACCTTCAGCGTCGAGGATGAAGATGGTCGGGATGTTCTGTTCGACGTCGGCCTGGTCCCAGCTGGTCGTGAAGAGCCCGAGTCGCTGGGATACCTCCCTCTCCGCGTCCACGAGTATGGGGAAGGGAACGGGGATACTCCCGGCCTCGTAAGTGAAACGTTTCGGGAAGTAACTCCTGGCGAGCTGCATCCATCTGCGTCTTCCCTCGCTCAGGTTCGCCTGATCGGGCGGGTTCTTCCAGCCTTCGATCACCTCCATCTGCTCGGGGAACTTCTGCACCCAGTCCCGCACCATCTCCTCGCCGTACGGGAGCACAAAGAGGATCTCCAGGTTGTGCTTCTCTCGCAGTCCGAGTTCCTGTTCCAGCTCTACGAGCTCGGCGTACTGATAGTGGCAGATCTGGCACCAGTGATCACCCACCAGCCCACGTGGGAATATCAGGAGCACGTTCTTCCCCTTCAGGCTGGACAGCGTCACGTCCCCTCCCTGGATCGCAGTGAGAGTGAAGTCCGGCATCGGCTGTCCGACGATGACCGGCATCTGCGCCTGAGCCCCGACCGGAAAGAGGAGCATGCCGGCGCTGACGAGGGTGAGGGCGGAAGGCAGTGTCTTTCTCTTCATCGGTGTCTCCTCTCGTTGTTCGCTGCACGGGCTGTTTCACTCGCCCGGTCGCGGGGCATCCGGGTTCGGAACCCAGAGCACGTTGATGATCTTCCAATCGCCGTTGACCCTGGCTATCTGGAGATGGTCGACGTACATGGCTGAAGTGACCTTCACTGCCGCCATGTCATGCGAGATGTCGTAGATCTCGACCTCGATGTTCCGCTTGTCCTCTTCGAGGTTACCAAGACCCGCACGAGTCCCCTCGATGAGGCTGGACGCGCCCATCTTGTAGAGGAAAGGCTCTCCCGTCTGAGGGTGGCGGTTCAGCAGAACCTTGTTCAGTTCGGGGTGCAGGGCGCGTCCCATGCGCTCAGCGTTCCCTGAGTAAGCCCCTTCGATGTAGTCGAGTGCCGTTCCTTCGACTTCCAGCCTGTCGGTCTCATCCGGACCCGTCTGAACCTCCGCACCTGGCTGGTTCCGCGCCCAGAGCACGTTCACGATTCTCCACTCGCCCTTGATCTTCGCCAGTTGCAGGAGGTCATACCAGGGTGCGCCTACCGCCCTGGCCGCCGCGAGGTCGTGCCCGATATCGAAAACGGTAACCTCGACGTTCTTGTCGACGTTGGCCACCCTGTCCGCCAGCCCGCGCACGACCTCGACCAGCATGGTGTGTCCGTTGTAGCTCAGGATCTGCCTGCCGGTCTGGGGCAGAGTACTCACAGCCACCTTGTTGAGCTCGATATGCACTCCTCTGCCCACGCGGTCGGCATCGGCGTTCAGGGCACCTTCCATGTAATCCAGCGCAGCGCGGACGACGCCGTCGTTCTCGGTCCCCGTCTGAGCACCGTCCTGGGCCGTGGCTGGGCCGGCCGCTACCGCCGCCAACAGAATCGTTCGTGCCAGGGTACGCACGGCCTGCTCAATAACCTGAAACATGATTCCTCCCGGTACGCCTGTTCCTGAAGAAGTAGCGGGTTTACAGGTCCAATGTCCGGGGCGAATGGGGAAGCGGCAATCCACCTTGGGGCGGACGGGCGGTTCCGTGGTGTGGCCGGTTCTCGGGTGGGGCCGAGCGGAGCCGCTCTACGCCATCTCTAAGTAGTCTTCCACTTGCTTGCCGTAGCGGCGACTCGACTCGAGCCGGGTCCCGTCCGCCAGTGTGAAGAGGTAGCGGCCGTTGGCCAGCGGGCGCAGCTCTTTGACTTTCTCCACGTTCACGGCGTGGGAGCGATTGATGCGCAGGAAGGCGGTCTGGTCGAGCTTGTCGAGCATAGCCGTCAGCGTGTCCCGAGCCAGATAGCTTTCCGCGCCTACGTGCAGGCGCAGGTAGTTGCCCTGCACCTCGATCCAGTCGATGTCGATCTGTCTGACGAAGCTGACGCGGCGGCGGTCCTTGATCAGGATTCGATCGGCGCGGTACGGGCGTGCGCGGCCGGGCTCAGCGGGGCCGAGGTGTTGAAGAAGCGAGAGCATCTTCTCGCTGAGGGCGCTAACGCGGTCTTGTCGGATGTAGCGCTTAGCCCGGCTCAGCGAGTCCTTGAAGCGCTCACGATCGAACGGCTTGAGCAGATAATCGACCGCGTTCACCTCGAAGGCGCGGATGGCGTACTGGTCATAGGCGGTGACGAACACGATGGCCGGCATCTGCTGCGGCTCGAGCTGTTGGAGCACGCCGAAGCCGTCGAGGTCGGGCATCTGCACATCGAGGAACACGAGATCGGGTTGCTCGCGCCGGATGGTCTGCACTGCGGCGACACCGTTCGCACACTCGCCGATGACCTGGATGTCGGGGTCTCCCTTGAGCAGAGCGCGTATTCCGTTCCGGGCGATGGGCTCGTCATCGACGATCACGGTCCGGATCATGACGCTTCGCTCCCCCCTGCCGAGTGGGTCTCCCGGGCGCGGCGCAACGGAATCGTGAGGCGCACGACCAGGCCGCCGCCCGGTGCCTCCAGGAATTCGAGCCAGTGGTCCGGACCGTAGAGGTGCTCGAGCCGCGCACGAGTATTGCGAAGGCCGAGTCCCGAGTCGCGATCCGGATCCCATCCGGCCGGCAGCCCCGGGCCGTCGTCAGCGACTTCCAGCACGAGCTTTCCGTCTCGACTCTGGGCGCGCACCTCGATGGTGCCCGCCGTCGAGCTCTTCGAGATCCCGTGGCGGATCGCGTTCTCGACCAGCGGCTGCAGGACCAGGTTCGGTACAAGGACGTCCTGAACGTCGTCACCGAGCAGGAAGTGCACGTTGAGACGATCCTGAAAGCGGATGCTCTCGATCTCGAGGTAGCGGTCGAGCAAGTCGATTTCCGTCTCGAGTGGCACCTCCTGGCTACCGGTATTCTCCAACGTGACGCGCAGGAGCTCGCTCAGCTTCACCAGCACGCGGTTCGCTGCGTCGGCATCGGTGAGGTTCAGCATCGATACGGAATGCAATGCGTTGAACAGGAAGTGCGGCTGCAGCTGCATCCTGAGCGCCTGCAGCCGGGATGTCGCCAGCTGGGCTTCCAGCTGCGATGTGCGCAGTTCACGCTCCCGGTAACGGCGATAGTAATCGAAGGCGTAGTAGACGCCGACGAAGACCCAGTACTTCCAGAACGCCGTCAGCACGAGCAGCCAGAACGCGATCCGCATGTTGGCGACTATCGCGTCGACGCCCTCGGCTGAGAAGTCCAGTACCAGCGCCGCCATGTACTCCAGTGCGAAGAAACAGAGCACCTGCGCGAGAGAGAACACCAGTGCGCCAGCGGTGTGGATCCAGAGGTGCTCGTGCAGCCGGCCCGGCTCGAGGCGAAAGTATCTCACCATGTACAGGAGGAACGGCGTCAGGAGGGCGAACGGCGCCCAGTACAGGTACTCGAAGCCGACCGCCTGTAACCAGCTGACCGGCTGGCCCGTCACCAACAAGCGCACCATGTTCTGGGCGCTGAAGAACAACGCGATCAGTGTCCAGATGCCGACAAACAGTAGGGTGCGCTTGAGGCGCGTTCCGCTTATCGTGCTTCCTCCGGAGGTGAGCCCCGTAGTAGTCGGTCTCGGCGAGGTGTGGTTGCCCGCCTTCAGTGTAGCCCTTGCACGAGCAACGGCAAGGGTGTGTGAGACGTGCTGCGCCGCCTCAGGGACGAGCGGTCGTGTCGTAGGGACAAACAGTCTGAAATTCCGGCAACGTGATAGGCCGTCGAGTGCGGCCCAGTCAGTGTCAGTATCGGTGAAGACTACGGGCGCTGGCTGGCGCTCCTCCGCGCGACCCAGCGCAAAGTGGCCGGGCCCGTGTCGCACCCTAGTCAGATCTCCGGAATCTTCTGGCTGTCCTCGACCAGGGAGTTGTAGGTCTCTACAAAGGAGGAGGGCCCCTTCCTAATGGTCTCGATCAGGGCCGGCCGGCCCAGTTCCTGGTCGATGACCTGGGCCATGTGGGCCCCAACCACGTAGTAGGCACGCTCACGGACACCGACCTGCCACGACCGCGTCCTCAGTTCATCGGGGTTCAGCTGGCCGGCCTCACCAAAGAGCTGACCAAGTCCGGCATGCAGTCTGGCTACTTCTCCCGGTTTGCTGAGCATGTCATAGTCACCCGCCACCAGTGATCGACCGACCTGCCCGATCTCGGGGAATTCCGTCATGCCTCGGTATGCGACGTA
>JBDHKG010000094.1:0-11247 GCA_039586495.1 Gemmatimonadota bacterium
GGTCTCGAGCCAGGCTCGGGCCAGTAGCGAGCGCCCCTCGCCATAGCCGATCGAGTCGAGCCAGGCCACTCCCTGAAGTCGACGCTCCACGGCCTCCCAGGCGCCGCGCCCGGCTTCGGCGCGGGCCGCCAGCAGAGACGCCTCAGGACTGCGGCGGTCGCGGCCATCCAGGTTCCGCAGCAGGCGTGTGGCGTACCAGTGTCGGCCCTGGTCCAGCGCCCGCACCACTTGCTCGAGCGGATCGTCCCGGACTACGCCCTCCGGCCCGGCATGGGTCGGTGCCAGGAGGATCAGCAAGCTCGCGACGTAAGCTCCTGAACGGCGCATACGCTCCGATGGCTTTAGTGGCGGGTGTCCCAACGAGACGACGCGAGGCGGCTCAGGAGCGCATCGTGCGGACGGCCTCGCGGAAGGCCTGGCGCGATTCGGCCGTCAGCACCAGGACGCCGAGTCCGCCTTGGTCGACGAATACGAGGCGCAGCTCGAAGCCGAGCGACTTGTGGTACAGCCAGATCTGACTCCGCTCCTGTCCCTGCCGGGCATCGAGGCTGCCTCGCACCCCGTCCGGCGGGCCCAAGGTTACATACACCGCGCCTCGATCTGTGAGCCATCCTGCATTCACACCGTCGCTGAATCGGTCGTTCGCCTCCTGAAGCCGGCGAAAATACTCCTCGAAGAACTCGTTCTCGCTGGTCTCCGGAACCGGGTCCTTCCGCTTCCAGAACGCGTGCAACTGCTGTGCCCGTTCCTCCGGCGGGACGTTGCTCAACGCCTCGATCTCATCAGGAGTCCCGGCATAGCGCAGGTGGCTCATAGCCTCTGCGTAGCTGGCAAAGGGCCAGTCTGGCAACAGCGCGACGACGACCGTCGTCGAGTCACCGGTCATGTTGCCCGGCAGTCGGGCGTGCAGGCTGAGGGCACCCGGCGGTAACCGCTCTGGGTCGAGTGGGGTGGCTGCCGTCCGCAGGCGGCCTTCGCCTGGCCGAAACGCCAGCGTATCGGTCCAGACGACCCGTCCGTCTTGCCGGGCTTCGAGAATCGCCAGGCTGTCGCCGTCCGACAGGGTCTCCAGGTAGACTTGAGATTCGGCGTTGCTGATCTCGATGGTGGCTCTGGGATTGAGGATGAGCGAGGGCGGCGATTCGCGGGTGGGTCGCGCCCGCGCTCGATAGACGACGATCGGGGCGCTGATCGAGGCGGGGGCGAAGCGGGGGACTCGCAGGTCCGTCTCGGCGCTGAACCCGGCCGACGAACCCAGGTCGCGCACGTCGATCTCTGCCGGGTACTCGCCGGGCACGAGCGTGAGCAGCGCCTGAAACACCACGCTCTCGTCCCGGCGCGACGTCTCGCGGAAGGTGCGGACACGGACCTCCTCGAGTTCACTGAGCTGCGCGGCCGGCGCTGCGCTGTCGCCCACCACGACCGCGACCCGGTAGCGAGCCAGGAATTGGGGCGGCTCACGGCGGAAACGCAGGGCGCTGTTCGGCAGTGAGAGCGCGAGTACGGCGTAGGTGCTATCAGCGGGCCCGGGGAGGTAGGCGAACTTGCCGACGGCGGCGAAGCGCCGGTCGCCGACCAGGTAGCCCAGCTGCCGGTAGACGCCCAACGGGTTAGGCAACCGGTCGCTCTCCGGCACAGGGCTCGCACTGATGTCGGGGTGTACCGACCCGCTGGGCCCGCAGGCCGCCAGCGCCAGCCAGGCGACAAAAAGGCCACCCCACGGGTGGCCTTTCCGGCAAGAGTTCCGTGCCTCGAGTGGGGTCACACGGTCTTCGTCTTCGCTTCGATCTCGTGGAGCGCGTCAATCATCTTCTGCGCGCTCTCCTCCATCTCGATCACCTGGCGATCGATCTGCGTGACGAAGTAGTTGTGAGCGATGTTGATCGGGATGGCGATCGTCAGCCCGCTGGCCGTCGTGATCAAAGCGACCTTGATGCCGCCGGCCACCGTCGTCGCCTCCACCTCCCCGGCAAGCTCGATCGCCTGGAACGCCTGAATCATGCCGATCACCGTCCCAAGGAAGCCGGTGAGCGGCGCGACGTTCGCCAGCGTGGCCAGCCAGACAAGGCCGCGCTCCAGCCCGGCTAGCTCGATCAGGCCTGCATTCTCGATCGCCTTCATGACCCGCTCGGTGCCCTCCTGGTGCCGGCGCAATCCGGCGAGCAGGATCGCCGCAGCGGGGGCCTTGGACTCCTGGCACTGCCTAATCGCGTCCTGAATGCGGTGCTCAGCAAGCAGCTGGTCGGTCTCCGACAGCAGCTTCCGGGTCCGTCCGCCCTTGATCTGCAGGTCGATCAACTTCCAGACGATGATGATGGCGCCAGCGATCGCGAAGAACCCCAGCGGGTACATCATGAAGCCGCCATCCCTGAACGTCTGCAGCAGATCGAGCCTCTCGCCCTGTCCGAGCGCCTGGACCGCTAAGAGCGCGGATAGTGTCATCCCGCCCAACTTGAACCTCCTAAGCTTACAGCGGCCTCTCGCACGCCACTGAATAGATCGATCTGAGGTCGGAGAAATGCGGAGCGTAACCTAGAGAGCCGGTAACAGGCTTGTCAAGACTGCAGCTGGGACCCCGGCTGGTGCTCAGATCTTGTGGCAGGCCGCCTGGGCTCCCCGATTGAGCGCCCGCAACGGCGGGACCACGCAGGAGCACGTCTCGTCCTTCCCGGGATGCGGGCAGCGTGGGTGGAAGGGGCAACCCGGGGGCGGGTTCGCGGGGCTCGCCACCTCACCTGAAAGGGCGATGCGCTGGCGGCCGGTACCCCCTTCCGGATCCGGCACGGCCGAGAGCAACGCCTGCGTGTAGGGATGGAGCGGACCCTGGAAGAGCGCTTCGCAGTCGCGTAGCTCGACCACCCGGCCGAGATACATCACCGCCACCCGGTCGGCGATCTGGCGCACGACCGACAAGTCGTGGGTGATGAAGAGGTAGGTCAGACTGAAGCGCCGCTGCAGATCGACCAGCAGGTTCAGAACCTGGGCCTGTACCGAGACATCCAGCGCCGAGACCGGCTCGTCGGCGACAACGAACTCCGGCTGCACGGCCAGCGCTCGGGCGATGCCGATCCGCTGGCGCTGGCCGCCGGAGAACTCGTGCGGGTACTTGGAAGCGTCGTCTGCATGCAGGCCCACGGCGTCCAGTAGCTCACTGATCTGACGCTCAGCCGTCCCCCTCCGGGCGATCCCGTGGACCTGGAACACCTCCCGCAGCACCGAGCCTACCGTCATGCGCGGGTTGAGGGAGCCGAAGGGGTCCTGGAAGATGATCTGCGCCCGGCGACGGAAGGCACGCAGGCCGAGACGGTCAAAGCTCGACATGTCCTGGCCGTCGAAGACCACGCGGCCGGCCGTGGGTTCCAGGAGCCACAGGAGCAGCCGGCCCGTCGTTGTCTTGCCGCAGCCCGACTCGCCGACCAGCGCCAGCGTCTCGCCGCGCTGGATCTCGAACGACACGCCATCCACCGCGTGGACACGGCCTGCTTCCCGGCCAAGCAGGCCGGTGCGGATCGGGAAGTGCTTGACCAGCCCCTCGACGAGGACCAGCGGACCACGCGTTGTCCCGGCGGCTGAGCGCTCGGCGCTGGCCCGGCTGTCGATGTCGGACGCCATCAGCGATCCTCCGCCAACGCCGGTTCATCCCAGTCACCGGTTCGACGGGCCGGTTCCTCCTCCAGCCAGCAGCGACTGGCGCGTGCCTCACCCAGGAGCGGCGGCGCCTCCTCTCGGCAACGGCTCCAGGCATAAGGGCAGCGCGGGTGGAATCGGCAGCCCGGCGGCCAGCGCTTCGGGCTGGCCACGCTGCCAGGTATCACGGACAGGCGCCGCATCCTACGCCCCACCCGGGGGGTGGCGCGCAGCAAGCCCTCACTGTAAGGGTGGCGCGGTCGGCTGAAGAGCTCGTCCGCGGTGCCGCTCTCGACCACCTGCCCCGCGTACATGACGATCACCCGATCGGCGATCTGTGCGACGACGCCGAGGTCGTGGCTCACGAAGATCAGCCCCATCCCCAGCTGCTCCTGCAGCCCGGCCAGCAGGTCGAGGATCTCCGCCTGGATGGTGACGTCGAGAGCAGTGGTGGGCTCGTCAGCGATCAGGACGCTGGGATCACAAGCGAGCGCCATCGCGATCATGGCGCGCTGGCGCATCCCACCGGAGAACTGGTGCGGGTACTCGTCCAGCCGCTGCTCCGGGTTGGGGATCCCCACGAGGCGGAGCATCTCAGCGGCACGCCGGCGAGCCTCAGCGGGCCGGGCACTCCTGTGTGTGCGCAGGGCCTCGGCGATCTGGTCGCCGATCGTCCAGACCGGGTTCAGGCTGGTCATGGGCTCCTGGAAGATCATGGAGATCTCGTTCCCGCGCACGCTCCGCATCTCCTCCTCGGAGGCCGCCGTCAAGTCGTGATCGCGAAGTGAGATACGTGAGTCCGGCTCGATGCGGCCCGGTGGATCGATCAGCCGAAGGATAGACAGGCAGGCGACGGTCTTGCCGCAGCCAGATTCGCCGACGATGCCCAGCGTCTCGCCCGGCCCGAGGGTGAAGCTCACGCCGTCCACGGCGCGCACGACGCCCTCGGCGGTATGGAAGTACGTGCGGAGGTTCTCGACCCTCAGCAGGGGGGCGCTCACGGTCTAGATCCTCAGCCGCGGGTCGAGAGCGTCGCGTAGACCGTCGCCGATCAGGTTGAAGGCGACGACGGTGACCACGATGGCGAGTCCGGGGAACGTGGATACCCACCAGGCCTGGACCAGATACTCACGTCCTCCGTCAATGATGTTGCCCCACGAGGGCGTTGGCGGCTGCACGCTCAGGCCAAGGAACGACAGCCCAGCCTCGATCAGGATGATGTTGCCGAGCCCCAACGTCGCGGCCACGATCACGGGCCCGAGCACATTAGGGACGATGTGCCGAAAGATGATCCGGGGACTGCCCAGCCCCAGTGCACGGGCCGCTTCCACGAACTCGCGCTCACGCAGCGATAGAACCTCGCCCCGAACGATGCGCGCCGTCGCCGGCCACAGGGTCAGGCCGAGCACAACGATGACCGTGAAGATGGAGGGTTCGAACAGCGCGATCACGGTGATCAGCAGCACCAGGCGCGGGAACGAGATCAGCATGTCGACGAAGCGCATCAGCAACGTGTCCACTACACCGCCGAAGTAGCCGCTCACCGCGCCGACAACCGTTCCCAGGGTTACCGATATGCTCACGCCGACGAAGCCGATCGACAGGCTGATGCGGGCTCCGTAGAGCACGCGGGTGAACACATCGCGACCGAACTTGTCGGTCCCCATGAGGTGATCGAGCGACGGCGGCAGGTGACGTGTGGCGGCGATGTCGCCGATCGCGTTGGGCTCGTAGGACGTCAGGTAGGGCGCCAGCAGCGTCGCCAGGTAAAGGCCGAACATCAGGAAGAGGCCCAGAACCGCCACGCGGTTCTTGTTGAACTCGCGCCAGGCGACCGCCCACTGAGATGTCCCCTTAGCGCGCTGGCGGGGGCGGCCCCACTCCCCGCGCAGGCTTACGCCCCAGGCAGCCGCCAGAGTGCCGGCCAAGGTGAGCATTGCGACCCAGTAATCGACCCGGCCGGCTGTGAAGGTGCTTGCCACGCGGTCGAAGGAGAACGCGAGCACCGCGAGCATGGCCAGCGCCAGCCCCAGTAGCGATAGGCCGGCCGTGCGTCGCCCACGCAGCAGATGGGCGAGGCCCGGGATGAACGCTGCCGCCGTGAGAGCGCGTCCCCCGTCTGCCCTGTCCTCGGCGCGGCCGCTTGCCTCATTCATAGCGGATACGCGGGTCGACTACGGCGTACAGAATGTCCGCGATCAGATTGGCGATGACCACCATGACCGCGAAGATGAAACTCGTGGCCATCACCAGCGGGTAGTCACGCTGATTGATGGCATCGACGATCGTTCGCCCCATCCCTGGCCAGGCAAACACATACTCCACCAGCACCGCGCCGCTGAACAGGAACGGTAGGTAGAGCCCGAGCAGTGTGATGATGGGGAGCAACGCGTTCTTCAGCGCGTGCTTCAAGATGACGGTTCGCTCCGGAAGGCCCTTCGCGCGAGCCGTACGGATGTAATCCTGGCGTATCACCTCGAGCATCGAGCTGCGCATGTAGCGAGCCACGCTGGCCGCCGACGCTACGCCGAGAGCGATGGATGGCAGCACTAGGTGGTGCAGTCGATCGCCCAGCTTCCCCCAGCCGCTCATCAGATCGTGGTCCACACTGGTCATGCCGGAAGCGGGGAACTTGAGCGCCGCCGGCCACCAATCGAGAAGGTGGGCTTTGTAGGCGAAGACCAGGATGAGCATCAGCCCGAGCCAGAAGCTGGGCATAGAGTAGATGAACAGCGCGCTGAGGGTGAGAGCGTGATCTAGCGTCGAGTGCTGGCGGACAGCCTGCACGATGCCGATCGCGATGCCGATCGCGAAGATGAGCACCAGAGACGTCCCGCTGAGGATCAATGTGTTGGGGATGCGTTCAGCCAAGATCGAGACGATCGGCCGGTTCTGCGTGAGGCTGACACCCAGGTCGCCCGTCAGAAAGCTTCTCAACCACCGCAGGTACTGGATGTGGATGGGACGGTCCAGCCCCCAGTTCTCCCGCATCTGCTCGATGACCTCCGGTGACACGCTGGGGTGCACGTACATGGCCGTCGGGTCGCCCGGCGCGGCGTGCACGATGATGAAGACCAGCGTGACGATCCCGAGCAGCAGCGGGATCGCCTGTATCAGACGGCGAACGATGTATGCAGCCATCAGGGAGTGAAGCGACGAGCCGTCGGCTCGACCCACCAGTCTTTGACGTTCTGCAGGGCGCCTCGGATGTCCATCTGCACATCGCGCAGTCGCGTACGCAGGCCGTTCGGCCGCACGTCGTAGTAAAGGAAGGTGTAGGGCTGCTCCCACTGCAGGATCTCCTGATATTCCTGCCACAGGGGGAGGGCCTGCGAACGATCCTCTAAGCGCGTCACTTGGTCCAGCAGTTCGTCGACCCGCGGGTTGCAGTACGAGGCCCACTGGAACGGGCCGTCGAACTGCGAGCAGGCGAACAGGATCCTATCGTCGAGGCGGAAATCGGTGCCCCATCCCAGCACAAAGGCGTCGAACGGCCGCTCCCTGCTCGTGATGTCCCGGCGCAGGCTCTGGGCTTCCTGCACACGCAGTTGCACCTCGAAGCCGACTTTCCTCAGGTCGGCCTGCACGAGTGTCATGATGTCTTCGCGGGTCGCATTGGGGTTGGTTCGGAGCTCGAACGAGGCCCGGTAGACGTCGCGTTCGCGGATCCCGTCGCCATCTCGATCCACCCACCCAGCCGCGTCGAGAAGCGCTCGCGCGCTGTCCGGGTCGTAGGGCAGCGGCTCGAGTTCTCTATGGTAAGCCCAATGGAAAGGCGGCACGGGGCCCTTGGCCACCACACCCAGCCCGTTCCGGACCGTCTGCACGATCTGTTCGCGGTTGATCGCGAGGGTCAGTGCGCGGCGGACCCGTGCGTCCTGGAACAGTGGTCGCCGGCCATTCCAGTTGATGAACGTGTACCTGAGCGTCGGGAGCGATATGACCTGAACTGCCGGATTCGCTTCGATCTCCGACGCCTGCTGCGGCGGCTCGATCGACAGATACACGTCGACCTCGCCCGCAAGCAGCTCGCTGAGGCGCGTCGTTGGCTCCTCGATCACCCGGTAGACCAGCCGATCAAGGTATGCCCGTCCGCCCAACGACTCGGGGAAGTCCGGATTCGCCTCGAATACCCAGCGGTCGCCGGAGCGGTGCTCCACGAATCTGAAAGGTCCGTTGCCAACCGGACTTTCAGTGCCGAAAGGATGTTGCTGGAGCCTGGCGGGAGGCACGTCGCCGAGGATGTGCTCGGGCATTGGCGAGATCCTGCGCCAGGGGTCGAGGAAGCCGGGATGCCGCTTGAGGTAGAAAATGATCGTGAAGGCATCACGGACGACGGCGCTGTCGTAGAGCGCGAGTAGCGAGGCGCTGGGAAACCCTGTACGTGGATCCTTGATGCGGTCGAAGGTGAACTTGAAATCGTTTGCGGTTGTGGGTGCACCGTCGTGCCAGCGCACGCCGTCGTGCAGATGAAAAGTCAGCGCCAACCCTTCGATCGTCGCCGCGGTGTCCCAACGTTCCGCCAGGTAGGGTGCCGGCTGGAGGTTCTCGTCGTACTGGATCAGCGTGGTAAAGAGGACGAAGTTCTGCAGCTCCCGAGCGTTCTCATCGACGCTGGCGAACTGGTTCATCGAGCTGGGCTCCGCCATGTAGGCAACCACCACGGTGCCACCGTAGCGCAGCGAGTCCGGGACGATGTCGGCGACCTGCGCTCGCTCGCCCCCTTCTCCACACCCTGCTGACAGCAGGGCCACGCCTATCGAGCCGATCAGTGCTCTGCGCATAACATCAACTGCCCCTTTCTCGCCGTGCCGCCCGGCGTGATGTCTTCTCCCGGGCCCTCCACGACCGGTCGCTCGCCGGCGCAGGCGAAGGCCGCCGCTAGCCCGAGGTAGCCGAGGGTCCGGGCTGGCCGTGCGCTCACAATCGCCATGTCCACTCCGGGTCGGAGAAGCGGCGGCTGTAGTAAGGCACCCGCGCTTTCTCCTCCGGGGTCAGCGTTGACTCGATCAGGGGGATCCCCAGGAGCCGCTCGAAGCCGCTGGCTAGGCCGTCCACCAGCTCGGCCCAGGTCGGTATCCTTGGCAAGAGCTCGTCGAGTGCCGCCGGCCGTTCTGCGGCATCGTCCTTCCACTTGACGCGCAGCAGCTCGACCGTTGGCGACTGGTCGCCCGTCAAGAGCAGCGAGCCGTGCTGGAGGATCACACCGCCCTCCCGGAGCTGTGCGCTGCCCACCAGCTTGCGCTTACCGGCCACGATCGCGCCGCCATCCAGCTCCTGGAAGCAAGGTACGGTGGATGGTCGCAGGGGCTGCCTGATGTCCGTGACCAGCTCGGTTGGAGCTCCAAGGAGGCGCAGACCGGCGAGCAAGGCCTTGTGGATCGTCTCGTAGGCGCGCCGGGGGCCGCCAAGTTGCCGGTCGTGCACCACGACCGAGTAAGTGACCTCGTGATGATGATAGACCGCCCTGCCGCCTGTAGGTCGGCGCACGAACTCGATGCCCCGCCTCTCTGCCTCCGCCTCGTCGTACTGACCTCTGGCTGGCTGGTTTCGGCCCAGGGAGATGCATGCCGGCCACCAGCGATAGAAGCGGAGTACCGGCTCGCCACCATCGCGTACTGACTCGACGAGTACCATGTCGACGGCCATGTTGCGCGCGCCGCTGTCGGCAGGTGTCTCCAGAAGGCGCCAGCTGGTGGGAATCGGCGGCGGCCGGTGCGCCCCCTGTACCTTCACCTCGCGCTTGGCTGCGGGTGGTTTCCCTTTGTTCACGATCCGCTCAGCCCCCCTTGACTAGGGGTAAGCTAAGTGCCGCGCCGCGAGGAGACTATCTCAACCGGACTCAGGAGGCCGGAGCGTCACCACCCCGGTAGCCCACGTCTAGCTGGCGACTTGCCTTCGCCTCGTCTAGCCGCCGGATCGGCGTGACATAGGGCGCGTTCTTGACGAACTCCGGGTCTTTGGCCGCCTCCTCGGCGATCTGCAACATGGCGTCGCAGAAACGGTCCAACTCTTCCTTGGTCTCGGTCTCGGTGGGCTCCGTCATGATCGCTTCGGCGACGATGAGCGGGAAGTAGACCGTCGGGGCGTGTATCTCGAAGTCGAGCAGGCGCTTGGCCACATCGAGCGTGCGGACGCCGCGCTTCTTCAAGAAGGCGCCGGAAAACACCGATTCGTGCAGGCCGCGGCCGAAGGGTAGCTCGTAGGTATCGGCGAGCCGTGCGGAGACGTAGGCGTTGTTGAGCACGGATGCTCGTGCGGTCTCTGCGATACCCTCGTGGCCCAGCATGCGAATGTACGTGTAGGCACGCACGAGGACGCCGAAGTTGCCCCAGAAGCCGTGCACCTTCCCGATGCTGGTGGGCCGCTCCCAATCGAGAGCATACGTCCCGTCTTCTCTGTGCATCAGGATCGGCAACGGCAGATAGGCAGCGAGGTGCTCCTTTACCGCCACGGGACCGGCGCCGGGTCCGCCACCGCCGTGAGGGGTCGAGAAGGTCTTGTGGAGGTTGATGTGTACGATGTCGTAGCCCATGTCACCCGGCCGTGTGATGCCCATGAGGGCGTTGAGGTTGGCCCCGTCCATGTACATGAGGCCGCCGGCGTCGTGCACGAGCCCGGCGATCTCTTCGATGTCCGATTCGAACTTGCCCAACGTGTTTGGGTTGGTGAGCATGACCCCGGCGACATCCTTCCCGAGCACGGCCTCCAGTGCCGCCGGGTCCATCCGCCCCTCGGCGTTCGACTTCAGGCTGACCACGTCATAGCCTGCCATCGCCACCGTCGCCGGATTCGTACCGTGGGCACTGTCAGGGATGATGATCTTCTTGCGCGGGTCGCCGTTCGCCGTGTGATAGGCGCGCATGAGAAGCGCGCCGACGAACTCGCCCTGCGCACCCGCCGCCGGTTGCAGCGAGATCGCGTCCATGCCGGCGATCTCCTTCAGCATCTCGCCCAGCTCCCACATGAGCTTCAGTGCTCCCTGGACCGCCGAGCTCGGCTGGAAGGGATGAAGGTTCGCGAACCCCGGCATTCGGCAGGTAAGCTCGTTGACCTTCGGGTTGTATTTCATCGTGCAGGAGCCGAGCGGATAGAAACCCTTGTCCACATGGTGGTTCTTGAGCGAGATCGCGGTGAAATGCCGGACCACCTCGTGCTCGGGGAGCTCCGGCAGGGCCGGCGGTGCCGTCCGCAGGGCTGACGCTGGCAGTAACTCGCTGATGGGCCGAGTCGGCACATCGGGCTGCGGCACGGCGGTCCCGCGCCGCCCCGGCGAGGAGCGCTCGAAGATGAGAGGTGTCGTCTGTGTTCGTGGGTCCTTTTCGCTCATCGTCGTGAACTTCCTGGGCTGAGATCGCCTCTTTAACGTATCGCCTCTTTAACGTTGGGTCACGCGGTAGTCGAGCACACCGGTCGGGACGGGTAGCCAGCGGGGTCCTCCGAGCGTAACTCGCGAGCGGTGAAGCGAGACGATGCTTTCGGCGCGGCGATTACCCATTAGGACCACTGTGGTCGAGTGCTAGAACCCATGGCTCTGCCCGGGCTCCAGAACGACCACCTTGGCCCGGGACCCCACCTTCTTGGCAAAGGCCTGCGGGTCCTGGTTGATGACGTCGAAGG
>JBDHKG010000095.1:0-11246 GCA_039586495.1 Gemmatimonadota bacterium
GGGCAGGTACAGGTCGAAGCGTAGGACCTCGCGGTTGGAGAACCCCAGGTCGACCCGGTACAGTTTTCCGAGGCTCCGGGCGAGCAGCCCCGCTCCAACCAGGAGTACCACGGACAGGGCCACCTCGCCGACGAGGAGCCAGGTCCGTGCGGCGCTCTCGCGCCGTCCCGACGTGCCGCGTGTGCTGCCCGCGAGGGTGTCGGCGATCGGGCGCCGTGTCGCGTGAAGCGCGGGACTGAGGCCGAACAGCACGGCCACGAGAGCGGTCAGCCCCAGGCAGAAGACGAGCACGCTCCCGTCGACGGCGACCGCATCGATGCGGGGAAAGCTGGCGGGGAAAGCTGTCGGAGACGGTGCTCTTGAAGGCGTCCACGAGCCAGAGCGAGAGCATCATCCCAGCCGCGCCTCCGATCGCCGCCAGGAACAGGTTCTCTACCAGGAACTGGCCCATGAGCCGCGAGCGCGAGGCACCGAGCGCCGCCCGGACCCCGACTTCGGTTCGGCGGCGCGATGCCCGGGCCAGCAGCAGGTTGGCCACGTTGGCACACACCACCAGAAGCACCAGCCCGACCGCTCCGAGCAGCACCCAGAGCCCGGTCCGGACATTCGCCACCACGTAATCCAGGAGGGGCTCGAACCGGAAGCCGTACTGGCTGTTGGTCCCGGGGAACTCCTCGCCCAGCGCGGAGGCGAGCGCGGCGAGGGAGGCCTGGGCCTGGGTCAAATCGGCACCGTTCCCCAGGCGCGCGACTGCTTCCAAGTTGCGGCAGCCGCGGGCCGCGTAGCACGGGTGGCGGTGGGGTGTCCACAGCTCCGCCCCGCGCGGGAAATCGAACCCGGCGGGCGCCACCCCGACGATCTCGTAGCTCTCTTCCGACAGCTGCAGCAGGGTCCCGAGCACGTTCGGATCGGCCCCCAGATGTCGCCGCCAGAGGTTGTGACTCACGACGACGACGCGCTCGGCCGATAACGGGTGGTTCTCCTCGTGGCGGAGATCGCGCCCCAGGGTCGGCGCCACGCCGAACACGTGCAGAATCCCCCCGGTGACGTAGGCCCCTCTCACGAGCTCGGCCCCTTCGGGGTTCGTGAGCGCGAAGACGCCCGAGGCGTATCCCTCCACGGATTCCAGGGCGTCGAGCTCACGCACGCTCGCGACGTCGGGTCGCGACATGCCCGCTCGATCCCAGCCTTGCTCCTGGTTCACGGACCAGACCATGACCACGCGATCGGGGTCGGGGTACGGCAGCGGCCGCAGCAGCACCCCGTTCACCACGCTGAACACGGCGGTGCTGGCGCCGATCCCCAGCGCCAGGGTCATCACGGCAACCGCCGCGAACCCGGGATTACGTGCCAGCGAGCGCGCTGCGAAGCGGAGGTCGTTGGGAATCTGCGCCATGGGGGTCATCTCCGTGCGATGACGGTCGCGGTTGTCAAACGCGCGACAGTTGCACGGGTTATGCCAGACGAGAGTGCAGCGGGCGAGGTGTCCTGACAGGCGTTCGACTCGCTACGCGTGGCAGGCCACAGCTCCGGCGTTCGCATGTGGGATCCGGGGGTCCCAGAAGCGGACGGTCGTTAAGGACCGAGCGGCATGGCCGGTCTGGAACCGCTACTCGGCGCGAAGCGCCTGCATGGGGTCGACGCGCGCCGCGCGGCGCGCCGGCAGGTAGCTGGCCAGGAGGGCGACAGCCATGAGGCAGACGGCGACCGTGGCGTAGGTGATCGGGTCGAGCGCGCTCACCCCGAAGAGGAGGCTCTCCATCAAGCGGGTCAGCCCGTAGGCGGCGGCGAGCCCCAGCACCACCCCGATTACGGCCAGCAGCAGGCCCTGCCTGAGGACCATCCCGGTCACCGTCGACGATCCGGCGCCCAGGGCGATGCGGACGCCGATCTCGCGGGTCCGCTGGCTGACCACGTACGAGATCACGCCGTAGACTCCCACGGTGGCGAGCAGTAGGGCCACGGCGGCGGCGATGCCCAGCATCACCAGCGTGAAGGAGGTACGGGCCGTGGAACCCCGCAGCATGGTTTCCAGGTTCTGGACGTTGGTGAGCGGCCGGTCCGGCAGGAATGACCAGACGGCCTCTTTGACCTCGCGCAGGAAGCCGGCGGTCCCGACTCGCGGGCTGCGGATCGCGTAGAACTGGGTCAGCGCCACGAAGGGCGCGACCCCGCGGATCTCGGACCAGAAATCCTCGACCAGCATGGGCCAATAGACGATTGCCACAGGATCCTGGGTGACGCCGTCGTCTCGCACGTCGCCTACGACGCCGATGATCTTGCGCCAGCTGCCCGGCGCCGTCCCCGTTCCGATCCGCTTGCCGATGGCAGCGGCCGGATCGCTCCAGTACTCGCGGGCGAAATTCTCCGTCACCAGTACCACTCGGGCGCGGTTGTAGATCTCCGCCCAGGTTAGCGTGCGGCCCGCGACGATCGGGTTACCCATCGTCTCGAAGTATCCGGCGGCGATCCACTTAAAGCGGCGCATGGGTGGCAGCTGACCTTCGGGGAGCGGGAAGTCCTCGACGAAGATCGGGTCCCAGCCGGCCCTGCCGTCCATCGTTACCGAGCTCGACGACCCCACCGAGGTTACGCCCGGGACCTCCGCCAGTCGGTGAGCGATGGCCTCGTGAGTCTGCACGATCTCGTCCGGGCTCTCCGCCACGTCGCTGGGAACCGAGACGCCCAGAACGAGGATCTCCTCGGGATTCCGGAAACCGGGGTTCGCCCGGCGGATCGCCTGGAAGCTCCGGACCATGAGGCCCGACCCGATGAGCAGCACCAGCGCCAGAGTGATCTGTCCGACGACGAGTGCGTTCCGCGTCCGGTGACGCTCGCGACCGACGCCCGACCCGCGTCCCCCTTCCTTGAGCGCGTTCACCAGATTTACATGCCCCCAGCGCAGGACGGGGAACAGCCCGAAGAAGACGCCCGAGAGGATCGAGATGCCCAGGGTAAAGGAGAGGACGACCGGGTCGAGCGAGACCTCGTCCAGGCGCGGGAGATCGGCAGGCGCGATCGCGACCAAGAGCCGCAGGCCGCCATAGGCCAGGGCCAGCCCGGCGGCGCCGCCCAGCAGACCCAGCAGGACGCTCTCCGCCAGATACTGCCCGGTGATCTGGCGCTGCCTCGCTCCGATGGCGGTGCGCACCGCCAGCTCCCGCTCACGCGCCTCGGCCCGTACCAGAAACAGGTTGGCCACGTTGGCGCAGGCGATGAGCAGGATGATCCCCACCGTCCCCAAGAGCACCCAGAGCACATCACCCACGTCGCCCACGACCGCCTCTTTCAATGGCCGTAGCAGCGGCGCCCCTCGCGCCTCCTCCAGGAACTCCAGCGTTAGGCCGCCGGGGAACTTCTCCACCGCGACGGGCAGCAGCCGGGCCAGGTCGGCCGTGGCCGCTTCGATCGTCGCCCCTTCTCGCAAGCGGGCGATGCTCGGGTTCGTGAAGTTGGTGACGGTGAGGCTCGAGCGATCGAAGCGGTAGGGGAGGTAGACCGCCGGATCGTGCTCGAGGAAGCGAAAGCCCCGGGGCAGCACACCGATGATCTCACGGGCCGCTCCGCCGATGTTCATCGTACGGCCGAGTATCTCCGGATCCCCGCCGAACTGGCTCTGCCAGTAACCGTAGCTGAGGATGACCGTGAAGGGGGTGCCCGGCGTCGCATCCTCGACGCTGAATAGCCGGCCCAACAGCGGCCGGACGCGCAGCGTCGGCAGTGTCCCCGCCGTGACGTAGATGGACGGGATCCGAACCGGTTCCCCGAGGCCCAGCAGCGTCACATCGAAACGATTATAGAGGCCGACCGATTCGAGCAGCCGAGCCTCGTCCTCGTAGGTGAAGTGAATGGCGGCGGACTGCGGCAGGACGTCCTCGCCGACGCCCGGGGCCGTGTTGAGCACCTCCACCAGCCGATCCGGCTCATCGTAGGGTAGGGGATCGATGAGGATCCCCTTCACCAGGCTGAAGATCGCCGTGTTCGCGCCGATGCCGATGCCCAGGGTCAGGACGACCACCGCGCCGAACAGCGGCGCCCTGCGCAGCCGGCGAACGGCGAGCCGCAGGTCGCGGAGGAAATCGGCGACCGGAGCCCAGCGTCCACCCCTGTTCCGGATGGCGGTCTCCGAGTCCTCGACGCGTCGCTCGAGCCGCGGCGCGCTGCCGAATCGCCTCGAGCCGAGGATGTCGCTCGCTAGCCTGTTCCAATCCGTAACGAGCGCCCGGGCCTCGGCGTCGGCCTCCTCCGTTGTCGCACCGCGTGCCAGCGCCTCCCGGTAGCGGTCCTCGAGCTGGGAGGCGATCTCTTCGACCACCTCGGCTTCGAGATTCCCCTCGATGTCGGGGAGCGGCATATGCTCGCGGACGTATCGCGTCCAGTCACGCATGGCTCGGCTCCAGGACCAGGTTCACCGCGCGGGTGAACTCCTTCCACGTCTTCCGCTGCGCCGCCAGCGCCTCCACCCCTTTGTCGGTCAGCCGGTAGAAGCGCCTGCGCCGCTCGCCTGGCTTTTCCACCCACCGCCCCTTGATCCAGCCGCGGCCCTCCATCCGGCAGAGGATCGGGTAGATCGAGGAGATCTGGAACCGTAGACGGCCGCCCGAGCGCTCCTCGATCAGCTTGCCGATCTCGTAGCCGTGTCGCGACTCGTCGTCCAGGAGAGAGAGCAGGAGCAGCTCGACGCTCCCCTTCTTCAGTGCCGGGCTGAACAAGCTGGCCTCCCTATGCTGCGTTGATACATGTTTCGTTGCAATATATATGAGTTACGCCTCGGCGTCCAGGCTCGGCGGCCGGGCCGGTCAGACACGTGACCCGGCGCCGGGTCCACCGCTAGAGGCGCAGCAGGTGCGAGTACTTGATGAAGACCTGGCGCGAATCGTTGAGCAGGCGGCCGCCGCTGCGCAGCAGCGAATTGCCTGCCGCCTCGGTCGCGATGAGTTCCAGGTTCTGGTAGTTGCTGGCGACGCCTGCGTACAGCGCGGTCCACGGGTTCAGCTGATAGGCGAGCAGGAAGTCGGCGTTGAGACGCTTCGTCGGCTCGAGGCAGGTCCAGGCCGCGTCGGCCGTCAGGGTCTCGTACTGCGTGATCAAGCGGAACGACAGCTCGCGCGTGGCCTGCCAGTACCAGCCGGAGCGCAGGATGTGCTGGCTGAAGATCTCTGCGCCGGTCTGGCGCTCGGCGAGCCGCGAGAAGATGTAGCGGTTGTCGATGCGGACGGAGCTGGTCGGCTTGAGCTCTGCACGGAACACCCCGTACAGACGGCGCGCCACGTAGGGCCGGGCGCCCTCGGGCGGCACGTAGTTCAGGACGTCCCCGGCGTGAATCGTCGCGCTCGCGGTGAGCTGCGAGAGGGCCTCAGTGCCGCCGGACAAGATCAGGTATCCGTAACCGTACTCGCGGGGCTCGGGGAGGGCGGGGTAGTCCTCGGGCCGCAGCCGCTCGCGGGTGGCCATCCAGCCGGCGGCGAGATAGGACTGGCCGGTGAAATTGAAGAAAATGAGGGGGTTGTAGGTGCGCTCGAGCCACGACCCGTCGTGGTCCCAGACCAGGTCGCACCAGAACCCGGGTTGCCAGGAGACGAGCGTACGCTCGGGCCGGAAATAATAGGCGACGAACTGACTCGCCTGGCGCACGTCGGTGCGCGGCACGAAGCCGGCCAGGCTCGAGAACCCGGGGCTGATGTCCCAGAAGTCGAGCCAGTACTCGAGGTGCCGGCCGTTACGCTCCAGCCGCAGCTTCTGGGCGGTACCGTCACGGCGCATGCTGTCGGGCTCGCGGGTCCAGGACCAGACCGCCTGCAGGTCGGCGTTCCAGTTGTCGTTCAGCTTCAGGCGGCCGTCGAGCCCGGCCACGCGGTTGACGGCGCCCTCGAACGCCCGCTGCGAGTAGCTGAGCCCGAGGCTCGACTGGGTCAGGATGTCGCGACTGACTCGCAGCACGCCGAACCAGGCGCGCGCGCCGGCGCGTGGATCGTGTTCCGGGACGGTGTGCCCCGGCGCGCGGTCGTCGGCCACGAGTGCGGCGAGAGTGTAGGGTCCCAGCTTGCCGGTCACGCGGGCGCCAAGCAGCAGGTCGGCGATCCGGCGGGTGAAGACGAGGTCGATTGGCGTCGTGAAGAGGTCGGCGTTCTCGAGGAAGAAGGGTCGTTTCTCGGGAAAGTAGACTTCGAAACGCCGGTTGACCGTGGACTGCGGCTCGTCCGATTCGACCTGCGCGAAGTCGGGGTTCAGCGTGAGGTCGAGCACCAGCGCGTCCCTGAAGACGTACTTGGCATCGAGCCCGAGCCGGGGCTCGGCCGGGTCGTCGATGAAGCGGACCGCCGCGGTGTCACGCGTGTCCAGGCTGCGGTAGGCGCGGAACGAGGCGTAGGGGATGACCCGGATGTTACGGCCGCCCGTCACGCCCTCCAGACCCGTCAGCCGGCCCGATTGATTCATCAGACCGTCGATCCGTGCGGTGGCGTGCGGCCAGGACGACCACTCGCTGGCACGCGGGATGATGCGGTCCAGCAGGATGCCCCAGCTCTGCACCTGGGCGGCGGGGAAGCGGAGGCTCTGGAACGGGATCGCCATCCACACGACGTACCCGGCGTCGGTCAACCTGCCGCTCGACTCCCAGTAGGTGTCGAACGAGTCGTCCAGCTCGCCTTGCGCCTCGGACCACATCGCGTCCGCCTGGATGCCGAGCGGATTAGCGGCGAACACGTAGGCACGGCGCTCGTCCTGGAACGTGTCGAGGTAGATCTCGACCATGTCGTCGCCGGGGATCTGCTCGCGCTTCACCCGACGTGCCCGGATCTTGCCCGGCTCCGAGTCGAAGCAGATGAACACGACGTACAGCTTCTCGTCGTCGTAGCCCAGATAGACTTCGGTCCGCTGGCTGGCCGGTGCGCCGTCGCGCGGCTGGCGCTGGATCAGACCGTCCACTCGCGCCATGCTGTGCTCCACCGCGCCGGCCGGCCGCATGCCCAGGAAGTTCTCCAGTGCGGGCGGCCGCTCCAGGCGCGGGATCGCGAGACTGTTCGCTGGCGCGGGCGGGTGCTCGGCACTGAGGCCCGCCGCCAGGGCGAGCGCGAAGAGCGTTGAACTCCACATGATCGATGCCGGTCGTCGAGTGCTCCGCTGGCGTTCTCGCGATCCACTAAGGCGGGCGACGCGACCGGTATCAATGGAGAGCGGCTGAGATTCGTCTGAGTTCTTGAAGAGCCGCATCTGCAGAGCTATGATGTTCTGGCCCAATCGCTTGTCTTGACGAATGGGGCCATTCGGGCGCGCACCCGCTCAGGTTGATTCGCGGTATGGGGAACGAAACGGCAGAGACGCGTCACGAGCGCGACGCCGGCAGCTCGCCCGTCGTCCTTCGCTTCGGCACCTTCGAGTTCGATCCGAGGAGCGGCGAGCTGTTCCGGGCGGGCGTGCGGGTCAAGCTCCAGCACCAGCCGGCGCGAGTGCTCGCCTTGCTCGCCGGCCGGCCCGGCCAGCTGCTCACGCGTGAAGAGATCCAGGAACAGGTTTGGGGCAGCGAGTCGCGTGTCGATGCGGAGCACGGACTGAACTTCTGCATCCGGCAGATCCGTTCGGCTCTGAACGACGACGCCCAGGCCCCGCGCTTCGTCGAGACCGTACCGCGCATCGGCTACCGGTTCGTGGCGCCGGTCGAGCAGATCGTGCGCGAGCCGGCGGACCGCATCGGGGCAAGGCGTGGCGGACGCTGGGGCTGGCTGGCAGCCGGTGTGGCGGGGCTCGCCGTCGTGCTGGCGTTGTCGTATCTGGGCTGGCTCCAGCTGCGGGAGGCGCCGCCCGAGGATCGCGTGCTGCTCGCCGTGCTGCCGTTCGAGGACCTGAGCGGCGACGCGGATCAGGAATACTTCAGTGATGGCCTGACCGAGGAGATGATCACCCAGCTCGGTCGTTTCCGACCCGAACGGCTCGGTGTCATCGCGCGCACCTCGGCGATGCAGTACCGGGGCGCCGACAAGACGGTCGAGCAGATCGGTGGCGAGCTGGGCGTGGACTACATCATGGAGGGGAGCGTTCGTCGGGCCGGGGATCGCGTGCGGATCAGCGTGCAGCTGATCCAGGTCAGCGATCAGAGCCACGTCTGGGCGGACAGCTACGAGGGCGACGTGGGTGACATGCTGGCGCTGCAGGCGCGGGTGGCGCGTGACGTGGTGGAAGAGATCGGGGTGAAGCTGACGCCCGAGGAAGGCGCGCGACTCGCCGAGTCGCATACGGTCAACCACGACGCTTACTGGGCCTGCCTCCGGGGCCGCTATTTCCTGCGCCGACTGACCGCCGAGGGCGCGATCCGTGCGGTCGGGCTCTACGAGGAGGCGATCGCTCACGATCCCGAGTACGGCGCGGCCTACGCCGGCCTGGCGATGGCGTACTACGTGCTCTCCAACATGCAGCTCGATCCCGACACCGCGATGACCCGCGCCCGCGCGGCCGCACTCCGGGCCCTCGAGCTCGACGAGGGGTCGGCCGAAGCCCACGTCGCGCTCGCCCTGGTGCGTGCGTTCTACGATTGGGACTGGCGCGGTGCCGAGCGCGAGTTCCGGCGCGCCATCGCGCTGCAGCCGAGCTCGACCGAGGCGCACGGCTGGTACGGCACGCTGCTGTCGCTGCTGGGCCGCTTCGACGAGGGAGTTCAGGAGATCAAGCAAGCGCTCGCACTGGATCCGCTGTCGCTGGACGTCAACGCGAGGCTCGCGCTGCCCTTCTACCTGGCGGGTCGCTACCAGCTCGCGCTCGAGCAGACCCGAAGGACGCTGGAGCTGGACTCGACGTTCTACCTCAGCCACACGGGGCTGGGCGCGATCTACGAGGAGCTGGGCGAGCCGGGTGCGGCCGTCCGCGAGTACGAGCGGGCACGCCGGATCTACGAGAGCCCGGAGATCGTGGCGTTTCTGGCTCGCGCGCACGCGAAGGCCGGTGACCGGGCGCGCGCGCTGGAGCTGCTCGCCGAGCTCGAAGCGATCGCCGCGGACCGCTACGTCTCACCCTACGACCTGGCGCTGGTCCACGAGGCGCTGGGCGATACGGAGCGGGCGCTCCAGTTGCTCGAGCGCGCGTACGAGACCCGGGCCGAAGGCATGGTCGGCCTGATGGTGGATCCGCGGCTCGCCGCTGTGCGCTCCGATCCCCGATTCCAAGAGCTCGTGCGGCGCATGGGCTTCCCATCCTGATGCCGGCCCGCTCATCCGTACTCGTCCGCCTTTCGGCCTGCGCCCTCGCGGTCCCGCTCGCCACGAGCGGTTGCGAGTCGCGCGCCGAACAGCAAGAGGCCGATTCGGCGCTGCGCCAGGCGCTTCAGACACACATAGAGATCCTGGCGCACGACAGTCTCGGCGGGCGAGCGACCGGCGATGCGGGCCACGACCGCGCCGCCGCGTACGCGGCCCGGCAGTTCGCCGCGACGGGGCTCGAGCCGCTCGGCGGCGACCGGGAGGGCGCCGAGGCGTTCTTCCAGCCGGTGCCGCTCGTGCGCTATCGGTTCGACGGTCGCGAGGCGCTGATCGTGAGGACGTCGGAGGGTGAAGACACGATCGCGCCGGGCGCGACCCGGTTCGAGCTCGTCTACCCGGGAACGCCGCCACACTCCGTGGCGGCGGCTGCGCCGGTCTTCGTTGGCTACGGACTCCACGCGCCGGATCTGGGCTGGGACGACCTCGCCGGGCTCGAGCTGGAGGGGCGGATCGCCATCGTCATCTCCGGCCTACCGGAGCCGGGGGGCGAGCCGGCCATCCCACGCGCGCTCCGCCGCCGCCTCGGCGGCGCCGGCGCCGCGAATATGGCGAAAGGCAGAGCGCTCCTGGCCCGGGGCGTCGCGGCGATCCTGGCCGTACCCGACAGTCTGGTGCTCGCGGACTGGGACGCCGCCGTCGCGCAACGTGGCCTGCCGGTGCTCGCCTCGGTCCCGGCGGGTCTCGAGCGCGGCGTACCGCCCGATGTGCCGGTGCCGATGGCGTTACTCGGCCCCGAGCTCATCGACCGCCTCTTCGCCGGACGGCCCTATGACCCGCTACGGCGCGCGGGTCGCTACGGGACGTTCACGCTCGACGGTATCGAGCTGGGCCTCCGGGTGACAGCGGTGCCGGAGCCGCTGGAGTCGCCGAACGTTGTGGGCCTCGTGCGCGGCAGCGACCCCGAGTTGCGGGATGAGTACATCGTGCTGAGCGCTCATCTGGACGGGCAGGGGATCCGGGCCGGTGAGGTCCTGAACAGCGCCAACGACGACGCGAGCGGGAGCGCGGCGGTGATGGAGATCGCCGCGGCCGTCGCGGCGGAGCCGCCGCGCCGGTCGGTCATCTTCGCCGTCTTCACCGGCGAAGAGTCGGGGCACCTGGGCTCGGTGCATTTCGTCGGCCGGCCGCCGGTGCCGCTCGAGCGGATCGTCGCCGACGTGAATCTCGAGCACTACGGCCGGCTGGAGTCGGGGAACACCTGCGATGCGACGGGGCCGCGCAGCCTGCGAGGGGCAGTGCGCGCGGCCGACCGGGCCACGCCGGGCGCCCGGGTCACGTTCCGCGAGGGGCATATCCGAGGCGCCGACCAGTACAGCTTCTACCTCGCCGACATCCCCGCGCTGAACATCGGCTGCGGGTGGTTTCCCGACTACCACGGGCCGGGAGACGACGCGGAGCGTATCGACTACGCGCTGCTGGCGCGCATGACGCGGCTGGCGGAGGCGGTGGTGCGGAGGATCGCGGACGAGGATCCAGGCGAGTGACGGCGGCTCGGCCCTCGGCGGTCCGGCCGCCTGGATAGCCGCATTTCATTACGAGCTGGCTGGCCGTCAAAGCCGGCGCGCAAGATTGGGAGGCTAAGCCTATGCTACTGCTTGGTCTGTTTCCGTTCCGTCCCTTGCCATCTCTGCCTGAGGAACCTGACGTGCGGGGTCGCGTGGTTCGCGGCTGGGCGTTCGTTCTGTCGCTTGCGCTTGCCGCCTGCGCCACGGATGGTGCGAGATCTGAAGCAGAGTGGGTGGATGACTCGCCGCACGAGAGCGGCTTTGTGACAGTGAATGGTGTGACCCTCAACTACCTCGACTGGGGTGGCACAGGCGATGTCTTGCTGTTTCTCCCCGGACTCGCCGATTCACCGCACATCTTCGACGATATCGCACCCGAATTCGTTGGGCGGTATCGGGTACTGGCTCTCGCGCGGCGTGGCGTGGGCCAATCGGACAAGCCTGCGAGCGGCTATGAGAACGAGCTGCTGGTGGAGGACATTCGGCAGGTCTT
>JBDHKG010000096.1:0-11428 GCA_039586495.1 Gemmatimonadota bacterium
ACTATCGGGAAAGACCGGCGCGGGGCTGGATCCCTGTGCCGCTCTCCAGACCAAAGTGGAGCTCGAACCGGGGGAGCGCGCCGAGGTGCTGTTCCTGCTGGGCCAGGGGGATAGCCGTGAGGAAGCCCGATCCCTGGTGGAACGCTACCGCAAGATGGATTGCGACGCGGTTCTCAGCGAGGTCCAGGATCACTGGAACCATGTGCTGGGTTCGGTCCAAGTCAAGACTCCCGATCCTTCTATGGACCTACTCCTCAACCGCTGGCTTCTCTATCAAACGCTCTCCTGCCGAGTCCGGGCCCGCTCGGCGTTCTACCAGTCCTCAGGGGCCTACGGATTCCGCGACCAGCTCCAGGACGTCCTGGCCCTGGCGGTGACGAGGCCCGATATCGTGCGCGAGCACCTCCTCCGCGCCGCTGCCCGGCAGTTCCCTGAAGGGGATGTCCAGCACTGGTGGCACTCCTTAACGGGCCGCGGGGTGCGGACGCGGATCTCCGACGACCGCCTCTGGCTGCCCTACGCGGTGGTCCATTATCTCCGCACGACCGAGGACTGGGCGGTGCTCGACGAAGAGGTCCCGTGGCTCGAGGGGGCGGCCCTGCAGGAGCACGAGCAAGAGGCTCACTTCCAGCCCAAGGAGTCGGAGGAGCGGGCGACGCTCTACGAACATTGCGCGCGGGCCCTGGACCAGAGCCTCGACGTGGGCAGCCACGGTCTCCCCTTGATCGGGGCCGGGGATTGGAACGACGGCATGAACCGTGTCGGCCACGAGGGCCGGGGAGAAAGCGTCTGGCTGGGCTGGTTTCTCCTCGTCAACCTGAGGGAGTTCGCCCAAGTCGCCGAGCTCCGCGCGGAAGGGGAGTGTGCAGCACGGTGGCGGAAGAGGGCCGCTTCTCTCAAGGCTTCGCTGGAGGGGGACGCATGGGACGGGGAGTGGTACAGGCGCGCCTTCTTCGACGACGGTACGCCGCTCGGATCGGCGGGGAACGACGAATGCCAGATCGACTCCATTCCCCAGTCCTGGGCAGTGCTCTCCGGCGCGGGCGACAAGGAGCGGGCACGCCAGGCCATGGAATCCGTGGAACGGCGGCTCGTCCGCTGGGAGGACCGGCTCCTGCTGCTCCTCTCCCCGCCATTCGACCGGACACCGCTGGATCCCGGATACATCAAGGGATACGTCCCCGGCATCCGGGAGAACGGCGGGCAGTACACCCACGCCGCGATCTGGTCGGTCGTGGCATTCGCCGTGCTCGGCGAGGGAGACAAAGCCGTCGATCTCTTCAACCTGCTGAGCCCCATCCACCAAGCGAGCCGTCGTGCGGACGTTCACCGGTACAAGGTGGAGCCGTACGCCGTACCCGCAGATGTCTATTCGCAACCTCCCCACGTGGGACGAGGTGGATGGACGTGGTACACCGGGGCAGCGGGCTGGCTCTACCGCGCGGGGCTGGAGTGGATTCTCGGATTCCGGAAGCGAGGTCCCGCCCTCTGCATCGATCCGTGCATTCCCAGGGGGTGGAAACGCTTCGAGATCACCTACCGTCATGGTGATACCCTCTACCGGATCACCGTCGAGAACCCGAAGGGCGTCTGCCGGGGGGTATCCCGGGTCAGCCTGGACGGAACACCGCTCCTGGGAGAAGCGCTCGTACCCTTGTCCGACGACGGTCGCGAGCACCAGGTCCAGGTGGTGCTCGGATAGGCGCCCCCGAAGGGCAGTAACGAGCGCGGCGGCTGGCTACATCTGACCACACCGCTACGACTTGCTCTGGGCGAAGCCTGAACCACATCCGTGCCACCTGATTCAACAAGCGCAACTTGCGTGGGAGGTGATCCGAGCGCCGGCTTTCGACGGCGTAGTGCTCGCGCTTAGGAAGGATCTCAGGCCTGTGGTGACCCAGGCGGTGTCAAGTGATTCCGTCACCACGATGGTCACCAAAGGCCCGCGGAACCGCGGGAGAGACAGCCGTTCGCGACCTTACTGGGCAAGCCAATTGAGGTTAGAGAATGACCGGGCTGGGAATCGGGTAGGAGGGAGCCTCACGGCTCCCGTCCTCCCACACCACCGGACGTACTTAACGTATCCGGCGGTTTCTGCTAGCGCTGTAACGACGTGTACCTCGCAGTCAGGTTCACGAGACCTTGATGGGTGAACCACTGGATGGACATGGCCTCGGTCGCTGGAGGGCTCTGGGCCATGCGCCACCAACCCTTTCCCGACAACGCGAGCCACCAAGCACGCCACTCCGGCACGCCCAGACCCCGCAGAAAATCGGCGATCGGTTTGGTCCGCTTGCGCTGCTTAAGCCTAACACACGGGCTCCAGTCCCTCGAAGAGGTCCAGTTGGTAGTCCGTGCCTTGCTGCCGCTCCATGTCCATCGAGTCGTCCGGTCTGCTCCCTGCACCAGAAGATTCGGCCCTTCCTCGGATGACTCCCCGAGTATTATGGCCTCGGCTGACTTCTCCACGCCCCTCCCACACCGTCACCGCTACGGTAGTCCAGTTCGCCTGGACAGACGTGGAGATCTCCCAGGGTAAGTCCTGCCTCTTTCCCGCGGTCCCCGCCGGATCTACCTGCGCGCACCTCCGGACAACTATCGGGCATCCCCGTCCGAGGCCGGGTTACCCCGCCGCGCCGGCCTCCTATCCGGTTTCTGTTCGTCGGGTCCGCGTTTCGCCTCCGGCTTCCTTCAGATCCCACCTCACGGTGGGCACCCTTGCCTTTGGCTATCCGGTTCCGGTTGCCACGGCCCGTTGAGGACTCTCACCTCAGAGACATGACATGCCTGGCACACCTCGCGTTGAAGGCGCCTTCAGGCACCTTCATACTGAGCGCTGCTGCGCGGCGCGAATCTCCACCCAGGGCCTGCGGATTAAAAGGGCACATTCTGGCGCCAGCCAGCGCCGGTGGGCGCCGTCACCACGATCGTCACCGCAGCTAGTGGCACTCGCAGGTTCGCCCACTGCCGTCTTGATTTCACTGCCTGAATGATTATCATTCAGAGCATGAATCCTCCCCGCTATCGCCCCAGGGCGCTCGCGCCCGCCGTCGAAGAGGCTCTCAGAGCCCACCCCGTCGTCGTCGTCTCCGGAGCCAGACAGACCGGAAAGACAACACTCGTCCAGAACTTGCCGAGCGCCGGAGGGCGGGGCTTCGCGACTCTTGACGACCTCGACACGCTCGAGCTCGCTCGAAAGCGTCCGGAGGACTTGCTGGCGCGGGCGCCGCGCTTGATCATCGATGAAGTCCAACGCGCCCCCGAGCTTCTTCTCGCGATCAAGAGGGAGGTCGATCAGCAGCGGCGGCGAGGGCGCTTTCTTCTGACCGGCTCAGCCAACCTCCTGCTCATGCGGCAGGTTGCCGACTCGCTCTCCGGAAGGGCTGTGTATCTGCTGCTCTCGCCGTTCACCGGTGGTGAAAAGCGGGGAGAGGGCAGCGTGCCGCCCTGTAGTGAGGTCCTATCGTGTAGAAGTGCCGAGGGAGTATTGGAGCGCTTCACCGGACTGAGCATCTCGGGCGGCGATTGGAGGCGCGAGATCTTGCGAGGGGGAATGCCGCGAGCGGTCCTCTCCCGCTCCGCGCGAGAACGCGAGGCCTGGTTCGAGGGATTTGTAACCACGTACCTGGAGCGCGACCTGAGAGACATCTCCCAGGTCTCGTCTCTGCCCGATTTCCGTCGCCTCATGGGCCTCGCGGCCCATCGGGTTGGGCAGCTCTTGAACCAGACCGAGATCGCTCGAGATGCAGGGGTGTCCCAGGCCACAGCCCATCGCTACCTGAATCTGCTGGAGACGACGTTCCAGACGCATCGGCTACCCGCGTACTCGGCCAGCCCTTCCAAGCGACTGATCAAAGCCCCGAAACTGTACTGGCGTGATGCGGGGCTCGCCGCTTACCTGGTGGGTCTGCATCGTATCACGGATCTGCGTGGAAGCCGGCTCCTCGGGCCGCTACTCGAGAACCTCGTCCTTTCCGGCCTACTCGCCTGGCGAGAAGTCACCCGCCCAAAGCCGGAGATCTTGTTCTGGCGTACAGCCGGTGGCGCAGAAGTCGATTTCGTGGTGGAGGCGGGATCCGGACTGCTGCCGCTGGAAATAAAGGCCGCACGCCGCGTCCGCCTCAGCGACGTGCGGCACCTGGAGATCTTTCTTTCCGACTATTCCAGGCAAGCGCGATTTGCCGTTGTCCTTCACGACACGGACACGCCGCACATGATCACTCGAAGCATCGTCGGCCTGCCCGTGTCCGCATTCATTTGAGGCGAGCAGCAGCATGTTCTTACCTCACTTTCTCCATAATTGTCCCGGCGCAGCCACCGGTGCTCGATCCGGCCAGGCCGCATCGCTTCATCGAGATCTTCTCCCTGGGCTCGTGTGGAACAAGGGCACACGGCGGGTGCCGTGAGACCCGGAAAGCTCATTCGTCGCGCCACGGACCGGATAGACGCCGCCCTGCGGTCGATCCTTGCCGCTTCCCGCCGCGGCAACTACTCTGGTGCTCTTCGAGCAGCGGTTGACCTCGACCACCCAGAACCGCCTATGGAACGCTTCGTCATCGCGGCGCTCTGCGCCGCCGTCTCTTTCTCCGTCCCCCCCGCCGCCGCGCAAGCGCCGGCTACGGACGACTCCGACTGGAGGGACGGCGCGGTCTGCTACGAGATCTTCGTCCGTTCCTTCTATGACAATGACGGCGACGGGGTGGGCGACCTCGAGGGCCTCATCCAGAAGCTCGATTACGTCAACGACGGCGACCCCGACACCCGCGAAGATCTGGGGGCGCGCTGCATCTGGCTCATGCCCATAGCCGCATCGACCAGCTATCACGGGTACGATGTCACCGACTACTACCATATCGACCCCGACTACGGCACGAACGAAGACTTCAAGCGCCTGATCGAAGAGGCCCACCGGCGCGACATCCGGGTGCTCGTTGACATGGTGATCAACCACACCTCGAGCGAGCACCCTTTCTTCAAGCACGCGCTACTCTATCCCGATTCTCCCTACCGGGACTGGTTCCGCTGGTCGGAGACCCCCGGGCCGCCCAACGAGTGGGGAGACAACAACTGGCACCGCGCGCCGACCCGCGACGAGTACTACTACGGCTTCTTCTCGAGCAGAATGCCGGACCTGAACTGGGAGACGGCTGCCGTGCGGGAAGAGATGAAGAGGGTCGCCACGTTCTGGCTCGAGGAGATGGGTGTCGACGGCTTTCGGCTGGACGCCATCCGTCACCTGATGGAAGACGGCGGCCGGACGGCCAACGTGCCGGCGACCCACGACATGCTGCGCGAGTATGCGGCGCACGTGCGTGACGTGGCTCCGAACGCCTTCACGATCGGGGAGGTGTCTGACAGCACGGACGCGTTGCTGGCGTACTACCCGGACCAGCTCGACGCCTACTTCGCTTTCGAGGTGGCCGACGCGATCCTCGCTGCGGTGCGGACGGGCGCCTCCACCGGGCTCCTCGCGTCGGTGCTGCGCCTACAGGACCTGGTGCCAAGCAATCGCTGGTCTCCCTTCCTGCGCAACCACGACCAGACGCGTACGCTGACCTGGCTCGAAGGCGACGTCGCCCGGGCGAAGCTGGCCGCGAGTCTTCTCCTCACCCTCCCGGGGGTCCCCTTCGTCTACTACGGCGAGGAGATCGGCATGACCGGGGACAAGCCGGACCCGCGCCTGCGGACGCCCATGCACTGGAGCCTCGGCCCGGCGGCCGGCTTCGGCGAGGGGGTGCCCTGGGAGCCGCTACAGCCGGACTCGTTCACCGCCAACGTCCAGGCGATGGACGACGACCCGAACTCCCTGCTCAACCTGTACCGGGAGCTCTTCCATCTGCGCGCGGAGAACGCCGCGCTCGGGTCGGGTGAGCTGGTCGCGCTGGATGCCGGCACCGAGGTCGTGGCGGCGTACCTGCGGCGGAAGGGGGATCAGGTCGCGCTCATCGTCGCCAACCTGGGGACCACACCGCTCACCGACGTGGCGCTTTCCGCCGATGCGCGCGTGTTGCCAGCCGGACGGTATGCGCCGGAGGTCCTGCGGGGTGGAGAGGCGGCGGCGCCCTTGCCGATCGGACGGGACGGTCGGTTGCGGGGCTATGTGCCCCTCGCCTCGCTCGCGCCCCTCACGGCGTACGTCTTCCACATCCCCACCGGCGGTCGATGAGATACCTGAGCCTTCTTCTCCTGCTCTTCGCCGTCCCCTGCGTAAGCGACGCTCTCGAGGAGCCCACCGATACCACGCCGAACCTCGCCGTTCCCTCCTGGGCCAAAGACGCGATCTGGTACCAGATCTTCGTCGAGCGCTTCCGCAACGCCGATCCTTCGAACGACCCGACGCTGAGTGACATAGAAGGCTCCTGGCCGCACGCGCAGCCCGAAGGCTGGGGGCCGACGCCCTGGACACACGACTGGTATCGGCAAGAGCCCTGGGCCGAGGCCACCGGCCAGGACTTCTACTTCACCGTCCAGATCCGCCGTTACGGGGGCGACCTGCAGGGCGTCATCGACGAGCTCGACTATCTCAAGGACCTCGGCGTGACGGCCCTGTACCTCAACCCTGTGAACGACGCGCCCTCGCTGCACAAGTACGACGCTCGCAACTACCGCCACATCGACTGCAACTTCGGCCCGGATCCGCGAGGCGACGAAGCCCGCATCGCCGCCGAGGATCCGTTGGACCCGGCCACCTGGGGTTGGACCGCCGCCGACAGCCTCTTCCTGGCCCTCGTGGATGAGGTCCATCGGCGCGGCATGCGCATCATCGTCGACTATTCATGGAACCACACCGGCATCACCTTCTGGGCCTGGAAAGACCTTATCGAGAACCAGCAGGATTCGCCGTACGCCGACTGGTACGAGATCGAACGCTTCGACGACCCCGCCACGCCGGACACCAACGAGTTCGCTTATTCCGGCTGGGAAGACGTTAAGGAGATGCCGGAGTGGAAGAAAATCGGCCGGCCGGAGGGAATGCACCACGGCGCCATCGAAGGTACACTGATCCCGGCCGTAAGAGAGCACATCTACAATGTCACCAGCCGCTGGCTAGACCCCAACGGCGACGGCGACCCCAGCGACGGTATCGACGGATTCCGGCTCGATGTGGCCGAGAAGGTGCCGCTGGGCTTCTGGCGCGAGTACCGGCGCTTCGTCCGCGGCATCAATCCCGACGCCTACCTCGTCGGCGAGGTGTGGTGGGAAGAGTGGCCCGACAAGATGATGGACCCTGGGCCCTGGCTCGAAGGCGACGTATTCGACGCGGTGATGAATTACCGCTGGTACATGCCGACGCGCAGCTTTTTCGCCGACGCGCCGCCCAACCTGAGCGCTTCGCAATACGTCGCCCACCTCGACTCGGTGGCCGCCGGAATCGGATCGGATCACCTCCAGGCAATGATGAACCTGACGGCCAGCCACGACTCACCCCGCTTCGCCACGTCGATCTACAACCCGGGTCGCTACAAGTACCACGTCAATCCTCGCGAGAACCCCGAGTACAAGATCGACCGACCGGATGAGCGCACGCGGCAGATCCAGCAGATGATCCTGGTGCAGCAGTTCACCTACATCGGTGCGCCGCACATCTGGAACGGTGACGAGGTCGGCATGTGGGGCGCCGACGATCCGGATGCGCGGAAGCCGATGGTCTGGGCCGACCTCGCGTATGAAGACGAGACCAGCCATCCCTTCGGCCGGCCGCGCCTCCGCGATCCGGTCGCGCCGGATACGGCACTTCTCCGGGTCTACAAAGATCTCATCGCCCTCCGGATGCAGCATCTGCGTCTTTTCGTCGACGGCGCCCTGACCTACTTCCTCACCGACGATGCACATGGCCTCCTCGCCTACGAGCGCGTCCTCGGTGACGAACGGGCCGTAGTCGCCTTCAACATCTCGGGCCAGCGGCAGACCGTCGCACTCGAAGTCGAAGCGGGCACCTACCGCGTCGTCTTTCCGAGCGGCGATGCCGTTGACGTGACGGACGGATCTCTGACCGCCGAACTGCCGCCCAGGACAGCGGTGGTGTGGATTCGAGATTGACGCTCATCGTGCGGGCCGAATTCGGATGGCCTGTCCGCCGCCGGGAGCCAGCTCGAGCGTGAGCGTCGACTCGGCATTGACAGACTGCTCAGAGATCGCGACGGGGAAAGGGTTGTGCAGCCAGTGCGCGCCCTCGCCGTCGGCGTAGACCTCCGCGACGTAGCTCTCGCCTTCGGGCAGGAACGACAGCGAGATCTCCAGGGTCCGCGCCTCCTCGTCCGTGATGGCGCCGACGTACCAGTCGGTGCCGCCCCGTTCCTGGCGCGCGACCACCACGTAGTCGCCGATCCTGCCGTCGAGCACCTCGGTGCGCTCCCAATCGACCGGGACGTCGAGGATGAACTGGAAGGCGGGCTGGCCCTCGTAGTTCTCAGGCAAGTCCGCCGCCATCTGCAGCGGCGAGTAGAGCACCACGTAGAGCGCGAGCTGCTTGGCGAGCGTGGTGCGGACGCGCGTCGCCTCGGGGGGGCGCGGTTTGCCATCGCTCGACGCGACCAGGATGTCGAATACGCCCGGGGTGAAATCCAGCGGCCCCGAGATCATACGGGTGAAGAAGAGAATCACCTCGTGCTCGGGTGGATTGCCTCCGTCCCCTTCCCCTCCCCAGGCGTTGTACTCCTGCCCCCGTGCACCCTCACGGGTCAGCATGTTGGGATACGTACGGCGCTCACCGGTGTCCTTGATGGGCTCGTGGACGTTCAGCATGATGCCATGCCGCGCCGCCGTTTCGATCACCTTCCGCCAGTGCCGGACCATGTACTGGCCGTGGTGGGCATGGCCCTCAGCCGTGAGGTCGCCGACGTAGCCGGTTTTTAGCGCTCTGATACCCAGCCGGTTGTAGAGTGCGAACGCGTCTTCCAGTTGCCGTTCGTAGTTCTCGACCCCCATCGACGTCTCGTTGTGACCGATGAGTTCGACGCCGCGTTCCTTGGCATACGCGGCGACGCCCCCCAAGTCGTAGTCCGGATAGGGCTCGGTGAACGAGAAGCGTTCCGCGTTGTCCATCCAGTCGCCGTCCCACCCCACGTTCCATCCCTCGACCAGCACACCGCCGAAGCCGTTCTCCGCCGCGAAGTCGATGTAGCGCCGCGTGTTCGCGGTGGTCGCACCGTGTTTCGGCCCCGAGCCCCAGGTGTACTTGCCGATGTGCATGCCCCACCAGATACCGACGTACTTCATCGGCTCGATCCAGCTCGTATCGTCCAGCACGCTGGGCGGGTTGAGGTTCAGGCCGAGGACCGACGGGTGCAGGTCAGACGCGCGGTCGGCCATCTGGATCGTCCTCCATGGCGTCACGAAGGGCGTCTGGCCCCGCACCTTCGCCCCGTCGGCCCACGCCGCGAGCGACACCTTCAGCCGGCGATCGTAGGAGCCGACCAGGTTCATCGCCGCGTAGTCGACGAGGTTCGCCTCGTGGATCACCACGTGCAGCCCGTCGTTCGTCTCCATCGTGAGCGGTGTGTGGACCAAAGGCAGCACGCTGATGCGCGACGACGAGTACAGGTACTCGTAGCGGTTGTCACCGTCGGCCGGGATCCACCAGGCACGGGCGTTGTCGGCCATGTAGAAATCGGTCAGCTCATCCACGATCGCGAAGGAGGCCAGGCCCGGCTGCTCGGGGAACTCATATCGGAAGCCGAGGCCGTCATCGAAGACCCTGAAGACCACCTCGAAGCGGCGGCCCGACTCCGCCCGCTCAACCACCGACACGCGCAGCTCGTTGTGATGATCCCGCACGCGAGCTACTTCGCCCCAAGGCTGCTCCCACGTCTCGTCCACCGAGTCTCGTGCTGTTTCAGTGATGGTGAGACCGTCACGCAGGGGCGCGGCGTTCTTGAACTCGAAGCCCAGTCGCGAGGGGAGAACGACCTTTTGGCCGTCGCGCTCGACACTGTAGAACAGACCGCTCTGCCATTTGACCTCCCCTTCCTCAACGACCCTCCGGAGGGTATCGACCGTCAAAACGTTGCGACCGTCGGGAGAGGCGACCTGGACCGGCTCCTGGGCCTGGGCGCCGACGGCCGCCGCGTATAGGACCGCCATGGCGATCGCGAGTGCCGCTGCCACGCGACAAGGCCAGCGAACGATGCGAATCTGCATTCTCATCTATCCTCCAAAGGGGTTTAACAGACGATTCGCTAGAACGGGACGAGATGTCATCGTGGCGACACCCAAATCAACAACGCTCCCCCGGGCACTCGCACCTCTTGCGTCCCTCCGCCGAGGCGCGCGAACTCGCCCTCGACGCCGTCCAGGTCCACCCGCTCGCGGTCGCCGACCTGTCGCCAGTCGCCCTCGGGCAGATCGAACCGGAACACGCCCTCGTGCGTGCCGCTGTTGGCCAGGACCAGGACCCGCTCGCCGACCACGTACCCCAGGAGAGTGCCTTCACCCGGAGTGATCCAGCGGTAGTGCCCGTCCGGCACCTCCGCGACGCGGAAGACCTGGCCGAACTCGGACATGCGCAGCGCCAGGAGCCCCCGCCAGTAGTCCCGCATGGCCGCGTGATCGGAGCCGGGGGCGAGGCTGTCCCAGAGGAAGCGGTTCGGGGCCCGTAGGTTGTAGGTGTCGTCCCGGCCCTTAAACTCGATGGGTCCGCCGGCCGCCTCCACCTCGAATTCCTCATGGGGCGCCAGCCCCTTGGATCGGAGCATCTCGGTGCCCCCGTGGATCACCACGGGTCCCGCCGAGGTGAGCAGCAGCCCGGCGGCGATGCGCACGGCGGCAAGATCGACGCCCTCGAGCCCGTTGTGATCGTCGTTCAGCGCGTAGCGATCGGCCAGTGTCCAGTTGTCGTGGATGTCCAGGTAGGAGATCCCGTTCGTGGAGCGCGGCTCCTCGGCATAGTCGTTGGCGAGCGCGCGCATGGCCGCGTCCCGGGCGAGGCGTTCCCGCCGGCCCACCCCCGCTCGCTCACGTCGAAGGGGCTGCCCTTGAAGGCGTTGCGGGCGTCGTCCTGAAAGAAGGTGATCGGAGCGTCGGCCTTGTACCAGCTCCAGTCGGGGTTCGACCGGACGTCGGGATCGCTGGGTGCGATCCACGGCTCCCCGTAGATGATGAGGTCCTGCGAGAGCTCCTGCTTGACCCGAAGCAGCGTCTGCTTGTCCACCTGTCCCGCCAGGTCGATGCGGAAGCCGTCCACCCCCAGTTCCTCCACCCAGTGCTTGAGCTGGTCGACGATCCAGCGCTGCACCATGGGCCGCTCCTCCGACTTCACCTCGTTCCCCACGTGACCGATGTGCTCCAGGTCCTCGTCGGTGCGGTAGTAGTAGGTCAGATCCAGGACGTTGAAGTTCAGGAGCAGGTGCCGGCCGTCCATGTTCTCGCCGGTGTGGTTCGGCACGACATCGATGATGACGGCGATGCCCCGCTCGTGGAACGCACGGAC
>JBDHKG010000097.1:0-7047 GCA_039586495.1 Gemmatimonadota bacterium
TCCCTGGCGCGCTCGTACTTGCTGCCCGGGTCGCTGCCGACAACGACGTAGTCGGTCTTCGCGCTGACGCTGGAGGAGGTGCGGCCGCCCAGCGAGCGCACGAGCTCCTCCGCCTGGCCGCGGGTGATCGATTCGAGGGCGCCGGTGAACACGAAGGTCAGTCCGGCGAGCCGGCCGTCGCCCGCTGCCTCGGCCTCGATCAGCCTCAACCCCTGCTTGCGGAGACTGGCGATGGTCTTCCGCGTCGCGGTGCTGCGCAGGAAGTCGGAGACGGCCTCCGCGACCTTGGGCCCGATCCCGGCCACGGCTTCCAGTTCGTCGTGAGTGGCAGCCAGGAAGGCGTCCAGGGTGCCGAAGTGCTGTGCCAGGTCCCGCGCCGTCTGGGTGCCGACTTCCGGTATGCCCAAAGCGAAGAGGAAGCGGTCCAGCGTGACCTGCTTGGCGCTCTGGATGGCGTCTACGAGGTTCTTCGCGGAGACTTCCGCAAAGCCCTCTAACTTGAGGAGATCGGTCTCGCTCAGGCTGAGGACGTCGGCGATGCTCCCCACCAGTCCGGTCGCCAGCAATTGTTCCACGGTGCGTTCGCCCAGGCCCCGGATGTCCAGCGCGTCACGCGACGCGAACTGCTGGATCCGCGCCTTGAGCTGGGCGGGGCAAGCAAGCCCGTTGGTGCAGAAGTCCAGCGGGCCGTGGCTCACCACGGGAGCCCCGCAGGACGGGCAGCGAGCCGGCATCTTGAAGACGGGTCCTCGCTTCTTGCCCGGCTCCTCGACTCGCTCGAGCACCTGCGGTATTACGTCGCCGGCGCGCTGGATGCGGACCTTGTCGCCCACCCGGACGTCTTTGCGCTCTACTTCTTCGCGGTTGTGGAGAGACGCCCGAGAGACCGTCACGCCCCCGACGTCGACCGGTCGCAGCATCACCACGGGTGTCAACTTACCCGTGCGGCCCACCTGCACGACGATATCCAGGATCTCCGAAACCTCGCGCCGGGGCTCGAACTTGTAGGCGAAGGCCCAGCGGGGGTGGTGCGCAGTCTCACCCAGACTCTTGCGGGCGCTGAGGTCATCGAGCTTGATCACCACCCCGTCGACCTCGTACTCCAGGTCGTCTCGCTCTCGCTCCAGCTCGTGGTGTATCTCAATCGCTTCGCCGATGGAGCGAGCCCTGGTCGTGGGGTGGGTTACCTTGAAGCCCCAGCCGCGCAGCGCATCGAGAACCTCCCACTGCTTCGCTGGCTCGGGACCCTCGATGGTCATCAGCTCGTAGGCGTAGAACGTCAGCGGACGCTCCGCCGTGACAGTCGGATCCAACTGGCGTAGAGAGCCGGCCGCCGCGTTCCGCGGGTTGGCGAAGACCGGTTTGTCCTCCTGGGTCAGACGCGCGTTCAAGCGCTCGAACTCGGCGATGAGCATGATCGCCTCGCCGCGTAGCGACAGTCGTGGTGGCACTGGACGCGCTCCAGCCCGCAGCTTCAGCGGTACGGATCCGATCGTGCGGATATTCGCGGTCACATCCTCGCCGACCCGGCTATCGCCGCGCGTCGCCGCCCAGGCGAGGCTCCCGTCTTCGTAGACGAGCTCGACTGAAACTCCATCGAGCTTCGGCTCGACCACGTAGGCGACGGCGTCGTCACCCAGGGCGGAGCGGACCCGGGCGTCGAACCGCCGGACCGCCTCCTCCTCGGCGCCCGAGTCCAAGCTCAACATGGGAGCCGTGTGCTCGATCTCGCTGAAGCCGGGGCGCGGCTGGCCGGCTACTCGTTGGGTTGGCGAATCGGGTGTAACGAGGTCGGGGGAGCGCTCCTCGAGGGCCCTGAGTTCGTCTAGGAGTCGGTCGTACTCGGCGTCGGAGATCTTGGGCTGATCGAGGACGTAGTAGAGGTAGTCGTGGTGGCGAATCGTCTCCCGCAACTCAGCGATCCGCCTGCGGGCTGCCTCAGCGTCGTCGGATGGCGCCGACTTCCGGGTCCGCGCTATCATGGCCGTATCACTTCGCTGCCTCTTTCTCCTCCCTGGGTTCCTCTTCACTCGCGCCGGCACCCTCCTCGGGTGGCTGGCGCCCCTTCCGAACCGGACGGCCGAACTCGCGCCAGCCACGCGCCCATTCCAACAGCTTGGCCGCGGTGCGCCCGTACACCGAGCTCTCGGGCAGGTCTCCGTGCTCGTCCCGTTCGCCTGCCGGCATGCCGGCCAGTATCTCCCAGCCTTCCTCGACCTGGCGAATCGGCCAGATATGGAATTGCCCCTGCCGGACCGCTTCGATCACTTCGTCGTTGAGCACGAGGTTGGGGACGTTGCGGGCCGGTATGATCACGCCCTGTTCGCCCGTGAGGCCGCGCCGTTTGCAGGCTCGGTAGAAGCCCTCGATCTTCGTGGTCACGGCGCCGATCGGCTGAATGTCGCCTTTCTGGTTCAGCGCGCCCGTGATCGCGATCCCCTGGCGGAGCGGCACATCGGCGATGGCGGAGACCAGGGCGTACAGCTCAGCCGCGGACGCGCTATCGCCTTCGACTTCCTCGTACAGCTGATCGAACGAAAGCGTTGCCGACATGATCAGCGGGTGATCCTGTGCGAACAGCTCGCCGAGATATCCGGAGAGAACCAGCACGCCCTTGTTGTGGAGCGGCCCGCCCAGTCGTACTTCGCGCTCGATATCGACAACACCGCTCGTGCCCATGAACGCGCTGGCCTCGACTTTGATCGGCCGAGCGAACGTATGCTCGGCAGCGGCCAGCACAGCGAGACCGTAGAGCTGCCCGACTCTCTCGCCCGAAGGTTCCACGCTGAGCGTGTCGTTCTCGATCAATTCCAGTAACTCGCGTTCTGCGCGGTTGACCCGGTCCTCGCGCTCTTCGATCGCGCGCTGCACATCCTGCTCGCTGACCACCTCATGAGCGTTGGTCTTGGCGAAGAACCCAGCCTCGCGCACCAGGTCGCCGATGGCACCGAACCGCGTGGTCAGCCGTTCCTGATGCTCGGCCAGCCGTGAGCCGAACTCGGCGACCCGCGCGACGCCGCAAGCGTCAAAGGGAGGTAGAGATTCTTCCTCGCAGCGTGCAGCGATAAAGGCCCCGTAGGCCCGCTCGCCGTCGACGTCCCGCGCCATGTACGGGCTGAAGTCGGCCTTGACCTTGAACAACTCGCGGAAGTCATCGTCGAAAGCGTGGAGGAGATAGTACGTATAGGGATCGCCGATGAGGATGACCCGGCAGCTCAGAGGTATCGGCTCCGGCTTCAGGGTCGTGGTCGCGATCAGGCTGGTGTACTCGATCATCTCCTCCAGCCGGATCGCTTGCGTGCGCAGCGCGTTCTTCAAGCCTGCCCAGGCGAGCGGCTTCTGGAGTACGTTGTTAGCTTCCAGGATCAGATAGCCACCGTTGGCCCGGTGCAGTGCGCCGGCCGTTATCTGGCCGAAGTCGGTCACCGTAGTGCCGAACTGGACCCGATGCTCGATGCGGCCGATCAGGTTGTGGTAGGTCGGGTTCTGTTCATGGATCACGGGGGCGCCGCCATCGGGTTTGTTGTGCACGACGACGTTCACCCGGTACCCGGCCAGCGGGTCTTCGCTCTCCATGGGGAGAGACTGCCCTGACTCCGACTCGTCCTGGGTGTCGGAGAACTGCGCGGCGTTCTCCACAATCTCCTTCGCCAGCCGCTCCAGCTGCTGGATCACGTCTGGAACCGACTTCCAGCGGTGCTCGACCCTGCCGACGCAGTGGTCCACGACGTCGGACGCCACCGTACGCTGTAGCTTTTGTACCTCGCTGCGCGCGTTCAGCTCGGCCTCCGTGACGCGCCGCTGCACCTCAGCGAAGGCCTTCTCCACCTCGCGTCGGCGCTTGAGTATCTGCTCGCGTTGCTCTTCCGGCAGATTCTGGAACTGCTGATCGTCGATGGGCTGCTTGTCGAACGCCGGCGCGACGGCGAAACCGGTCGGGGTTTGGAGCAGCGTGACGTACGGCTCCTCCTCAACCTGTTTCTGGAACTCCTCGATCATCTTGCGCTGCTGTTCAATAGCGCGCTCAGCGATCTCGTCACGCTTCTTGCGGAACTCGTCGCTGCGCAGGGCCTTGGGCAGCGAGACCTGAAGATCGGCGAGCAGCCTGTCGACGTCGCCGTGAAGCTCGGGACCGCGTCCGGGCGGCACCTCCAGGGCGTTCGGCTCGCGGCCGCCGCCGAAGTCGGACACGTAGCACCAGTCGGACGGTGCGGGCTCGTTCTTGGCGCGGTCTTCCAGTAGCTGCCGGATCATCGTGGTGCGTCCGGAGCCAGGAAGTCCCAGGGCGAAGATGTTGTAGCCCGGATGGTCGACGTCGAGGCCGAAGCGCACCGCCCGCATCGCCAGATCCTGGCCAATGGCTTCCCGCAGCGGCTCGATCTCAGCAGTGGTCTTGAAGTTGAGTGTCGCCGGGTCGCAGGCTCTTCGCAGCTGTTCCGGCTTCAGGGAGTTCGGGGTCCGAATAGTCACCTTGAATTTCCCTTCGGTTCGATGGCTTCGGCCGCGCCGGTCGAAGGCTCCTAGCCCTTCAGCCTGCCTTCGGCGACGGCGCGAACGATATCTGTGGTCGTCACGATTCCCTGCAGCTCGCCCCCATCGATGACCAGCAAGCGGTGTACGCCGGCCTCCAGCATGAAGCGAGCTGCGCTCTTCACGGTCGCGTCCGATGGCAGGCTCAGCACGTCTCGGGTCATGACGTCTCCGACGCTGTGCTGATCAAGGATGTCCCAATCCCGGGTGCGGGCCGATCGCATCCACTGCAGGGCGTCGATCTCGGAGGGCTCCCAACCTTCGGAGAAGAACTCGGACGCTGGGGTACTGCTTCCACGCTTGCGGCGAGCTGTCTCAGGCTCATCCTCTGGCGCCCCGGGGGCCACTGCCAAGCCGGCGCTCTCCTCCTGAAAGTCGAGGATGTCTGTGGTGGAGATCACACCGATTACCCTGTCGCTCGCCACGACCGGCGCGCCGCTCACCCCCTCCTCGGAGAAGACCTCCACCAGCTCCCGGAGCGTGAGATCCGGGGAAACCGCGACGACATCGCGCTGCATCAGATCTCTAAGGCGCAACATCGATGGCCGCCCTCTCGGCAACAGAGATCGATAGGCCTTGACGATATTCTAACGTGGACTGATGATCGTCGTCCATGCGCCGGCTGTCCGGCAGCCGCAGCCCCTATTCCCTGGGCTCCAGCTCCAGAGCTGCCGAATTGATGCAGTATCGTTGCCCGGTGGGCCGCGGGCCGTCGTCGAAGACATGGCCGAGGTGTGCCTCACAGACTGCGCAGAGCACCTCCGTGCGGCGGATCAACAAGCTGTTGTCAGGCTCGGTCCGTACCGCGTCGGGCTCGATCGGTCGCCAGAAGCTGGGCCAGCCTGTCCCAGAATCGTACTTCGCTTCCGACTCGAACAGTGCGTTGCCACAGCAGACGCAGCGGTACACGCCGTCCTGCTTCATATCGTGATAGGCACCGCTGAACGGTCGCTCTGTGCCCTTCTGTCGGGTGATGCGGTACTGTTCCGGCGTAAGCAGCTCTTTCCACTCGGCCTCGCTTCTACGCAGCTTCGGCTTGCCCAATTCAGGTGTACCTCTCAGCTAGGCTCGAGACGACAGCTCGAGACAATTATAGATATAAATCAAAGCGCAAGCCCGGATGAGCCCTCCGCGCGGCGTCCCGCGCCCGGGGCCACGGCTCCCTTTGCCTGTGGTCGCTCGCATGGTAGAATTCCGCCCTACCGAACACGTCAACCCGGGGAGGGGTCCAATGAAGCCTTCGGTTCGAACCTGTCTCGCGGCGTTCGTCCTGAGCATGGCGCCGTTCGCTGTCGTGCCCTACGCCTACGCTCAGGCCATGGAGGACGTCCAGATCCAGACGATCGAGGTCGCGCCCGGCGTCTACATGCTGGTCGGTGGCGGTGGCAACATCGGCGTGTCCGTTGGAGCTGACGGCGTTCTCCTGGTGGACGACCAGTATGCAGCGCTGACTGAGAAGATCACTGCCGCGATTCGTGCCATCAGCGACGGTCCCATCCGCTTCGTGCTCAATACGCACTGGCACCCGGACCACGTCGACGGCAACGAGAACCTGGGTGCCGCCGGCGCGCTCATCGTCGCGCACGAGAACGTGCGTGAGCGCATGAGCGTCGAGCAATTCATCGAGGCCCTCGACCGCAGGGTACCGCGTGCACCGGAAGGAGCGCTGCCCGCCGTCACCTTCGGCGAGAGCGTGACTTTCCACGTCAATGACGAGGAGATTCATATCTTCCACGTCAACGCCCATACCGACGGCGACGCGCTCGTCCACTTCCGCAGAGGCAACGTCCTGCACATGGGCGACATCCACTTCAACGGAATGTACCCGTTCATCGACGTGTCGTCCGGCGGTTCCATCGATAGGATGATCGCGGCGGTCGAGATGGTGCTGGCGATGATTGACGACGAGACGAAGGTGATCCCCGGGCATGGCCCGCTCTCCGACAAGGCAGGCCTCGCGGAGTACCGCGATATGCTCGTCGGGGTGCGTGACGCGGTTGCCGAGCAGATCGCCATGGGTAAGGGGCGGGATGCGGTGATCGCCGCCAAGCCCACCGCTGCCTTCGACCCGGAGTGGGGAGGTGGCTGGCTCAGTCCTGATCAGTTCACAGCGATCGTGTTCAGCGACCTGGTGCGCAAGAGGTAGGGCGAGCTGCATCGTTTAGGACTCGCGTTAGCGGCTCCGGGCCGGAGCGGGATCGGCATCGAGGGCCGCCGAGGCGCGCTGGCGCTTTGCGCGCCGGATTCTGAGCTGGCGTAGCCGCTCCGCCACAAGCCGATAGCCCAGCAGTATCACGAGTATCCAACCGAAGGTCGCGGGCTCCCGCATATCCGCTTTCACGAGCCAGAGGAAGTGGAGCACGCCGAGCCCCGCCGCGACGTAGACCAGCTTGTGGGTCCGGCTCCAGCGCTTTCCCCCGAGCCGCCTGATCCAGCCTTTGGTGGACGTCACGGCCAGCGGGATCAAGATCAGCAGCGCGGCGAATCCGACGGTGATGTAAGGCCGGTCCGCGATGT
>JBDHKG010000097.1:7096-31243 GCA_039586495.1 Gemmatimonadota bacterium
GATGCCGAAGTGCAGGCTCGCATAGAAGAAGGCGTACAGCCCCAGCATGCGCCGCAGCTTGATCAGCGCGCCCCAGCCGGTGAGCTGGCGGGCGGGGGTGACACTGAGCGTCAGCATGAGGAACGCCAGCGCCCACCACCCCGTGCGGTGGAGGAGCTCCTCGATGGGGTTGGTGCCGAGTCCGCCCGTCAACACCTGCACAACGATACGGACGAGTGGCATCAGGGCAGCCACGAAGACGCCCACGCGCAGAATCCGCTCGGCCAGCTTCCGGCGTTCCATAGCCCGGCTAGAAGTTCTTCCGCAGGTCCATGCCTGCGTAGAGGCGAGCGACCTGGTCCGCGTAGCCGTTGAACATCAACGTCGGGCGACGCCGGAGCTCCCCGATACGCCGCTCGCGCTTCTGGCTCCAGCGCGGGTGGTCAACCTCGGGATTCACGTTGGAGTAGAACCCGTACTCCCGCGGAGATGCTTTCATCCACGACGTCAGCGGCTGCTCGCGCACGAAGCGGATGTTCACGACCGACTTGATGCTCTTGAAGCCGTACTTCCAGGGTACGACCAGCCGGATCGGCGCGCCGTTCTGGTTGGGCAATACCTCACCGTATAGGCCGACAGCGAGGATCGTGAGCGGGTGCGTCGCCTCGTCCAAGCGCAGGCCTTCGACGTACGGCCAGTCCAGGACAGGCCGCCGCTGACCCGGCATCTGCCCCGGATCGTAGAGCGTTGTGAACTCCACGAACTTGGCGTGAGAGGTCGGCTCCAGGTCCCTGATAAAGTCCGCCAGCGGGAACCCCAGCCAGGGGATCACCATCGACCAGGTTTCGACGCAACGCAGGCGGTAGATGCGTTCCTCCGCCGAGTAGCGCCTCAGGATGTCGTCGATGTCGTAGACGCCCGGCTTGTTGCACTCGCCCTCGACGGTGATCGTCCACGGCCGCGTAACGAGCGTCTGCGCGTACTTGGCCGGATCGTCCTTGCCGGTCCCGAACTCGTAGAAGTTGTTGTAGGTCGTCACGTCCTGTAGCGGCGTGAGCTTCTCCTCCTGAGCCGAAGCCCACTCGCCCCCAGCGGCGTCGCCGGAGGCTCCGACCTCGCCGCCGCAAGCCAGCAGTGGGGAAGCCGCTGCCAGTCCAACGCCAGCACCCAGCGTGGCCGCCCGTTGTATGAACTGGCGCCGGTTCAGATACAGCCGCTCGTCAGTGGCTTCCGACTCCTTGATGTCGGGTGGTCGCCTGATCAGCATGCGCGCGTTCTCCCAATCCTCTTGGTTGCGTGAGCGGTGTCATCTCCAGCCCGAGAGGCGCACGTACAGGGCCGGAGAGGACGGCGCTGCTCTCACGCTGATACAACGCGTGAGTACCCGACCGGAGTTCCCGGTTCCCCTTCCGCGCGTTTCCGGTCCCCGGTATCGGCGTCCTGGCTGGGGTCGAAGGCGCGCTAGCCCGAAACTTCCTCGAGGCTGACATCGTCCGGACGATAGGGAAGCAGGCCTCCCGCCGGGAAGCGCGCGCCAGTACGCCTCACAGTCCGAGCGGCACCTATGGAAGCGCTGATCGCCGACCTCCGCTACGCCGTCCGCAGGCTCCTCAGCAACCCCGGGTTCACGCTTGTCGCCGCGTTGATCATGGCGCTGGGCATCGGCGCCAACAGCGCGATCTTCAGCGTCGTCAACGCTGTACTGCTGCGCCCCTTGCCGGTGGAGTCGCCCGGCGAGCTGGTCGAGATCTACACGCAAGAAGAGGAGGATGACTTCCCTATCACCCAGTCGTATCCCGACTACCTGGACATCCGGGCGCGCGACGATCTTTTCTCGGGCGTCGCCGCTTATACCCTCAGTTTCTTCGGCTTGAGCCATGGCGCCCGGTCCGAGGCCGTGTTCGGGGAGGCGGTCTCCGGCGACTACTTCCAGGTGCTGGGCGTGCAGGCGGCGCGCGGAAGAGTCTTCATTCCTGGAGAGGATGACGCACCCGGCGCGCCGCCCGTCGCCGTGGTCAGTCACGCGCTCTGGCGGCGTCGCTTCGGTGCCGATCCCGGCGCCATCGGCCAGACCATCGCTCTGGGCGGCCGGTCGTTCGAGATCGTCGGCGTGCTGCGGCCGCAGTTCAAGGGCCTGTTAGTCGGCTTCGCGAGCGAGATTTGGGTCCCGTTGACGTCGTCGCCGGAAAGCGATCGGCTGGAGACGCGAGGGAGTCGCTGGTTGCAGGTCAAGGGGCGGCTGCGCCGCGGCGTCGGGCTCGAGGAGGTGCGGGCCGGCCTGCATGTCCTGGCCCGTCAGCTGGCCGAGGCCTATCCCGAGACCAACGAAGACCGGGCGTTTGTGGTGATCCCCACCAGCGACGTCCGACTTCACCCTGAGATCGACCGCGCCATGATGCCCGCGGCGGCCCTGCTGATGGTCGTCGTCGCCCTCGTTCTGCTCATCGCTTGCACGAACCTCGCCAACCTGCTCCTCGCCCGCGGCCTGGCCCGGCGCAAGGAGGTGGCGATCCGCCTGGCGATGGGCGCCAAACGTCTGCGGCTGGTGCGCCAGCTGCTGACCGAGAGCATGTTGCTGGCTCTCTTGGGCGGCGCGCTGGGCCTGCTGGTCGCCTACTGGACGGCGGGGTTCCTGGTGAGCTTTCGCCCACCGCTGCCCTTCTCGATCACGCTCGATCTGGGCGTGGACGGCCGGGTGCTGGGGTTCACCCTGCTCATCACCGTCCTCACGGGCCTGGCCTTTGGGCTCGTCCCGGCGCTGCAGGCGACGAAGCCCCAGCTGGTTCCCGCTCTCAAGGATGAGGTGGCCGGCCTGCGGCTCAGAGGTCGCAGGTTGAACCTCCGCAACTCGCTCGTGGTCGTGCAGATCGCCGTGTCGCTGGTGCTGCTCATCGGGGCCGGTCTCTTTATGCGCAGTCTCGTGAAAGCACAGGAGATCGATCCGGGCTTCGAGCGCGAGAGGGTCGCGATTCTGGGTGTCTCAGCCGAATTGAACAATTACACGCGAGAGCAGGGGGAGGAGTTCCTCCGCAACCTGATGGAACGGACCCGCAGCCTGCCTGGCGTCGAGTCAGTGGCGCTCGCGAACCGCCTGCCGCTCGGCTACTCGATCCAGATTACCGAGATCTACCCGGAGGGAAGCGAGTTTCTGCCTGACGAAGCCCCGGAGACGGACTTCACCACCGTCAGCCCCGGGTACTTCGAGACCCTGGGTGTCCCGCTGTTGCGGGGTCGCGATTTCAGCGAGCAGGACCACGCCGAAGCACCACGCGTGGTGATCGTGAGCGAGGCTGCGGCGCGCCGCTTCTGGCCGGGTCAAGACGCTGTCGGGCAACGGCTGCGGCTCCACTCCGCCGACGGGTCGGTTCGCACGGTCATCGGCGTGGCTCGTGACACAAAGGTACGGACATTGGGCGAAGCGCCGCGGCCGTACGTGTACGAACCCTTCCAGCAGACTTACGATAGCTGGATGTTTCTGCTCGTGCGGACCAGCGGCGATCCACGAGCGATCTTGGCGGGCCTGAGGCACGAGGTCATGGCGCTGGACGAGACGATGCCGATCATGGAGCTCAAGACGATGGGCGAGCACCTGTCCATCATGCTCTTCCCGCCGCGCATGGGCGGCATCCTGCTCGCCGTCTTCGGAGCCCTGGGGGTGCTGCTGGCCACGGTCGGCCTGTACGGTGTCGTCGCCTATGGCGTCTCCCGGCGCACGCACGAGGTAGGGATCCGGATCGCGCTCGGCGCGCGGCGAACCGATGTCGTGTACCTCGTCTTGCGGCAAGCCCTGGCCGTGGTGGTGGTCGGCACGGGCATCGGTCTCGCCCTGGCATTCGTCGCCACCCAGCCGCTCGCAGGTCTGCTCTACGGGACAAGCGCCTCCGATCCGCTCACGTTCGCTGGCGTGACACTGCTGCTGGCGGCGGTCGCCGTGGCGGCGAGCCTGGTGCCGGCGCTGCGCGCGGCGCGGGTCGACCCGGCGATCGCCCTGCGCTACGAGTGACGCTGATCGCGCCGCCGTGCGGATAGCCGCCTCTCCGCTGCTGCCCTAGATTACCCTGGTCCTCTCCAGCCCCGTAATCGCGGTTTCACCAGCAGAACGGAGGAGTGCAATGCTTCGCCGGGTTTCCTTGGCTCTGGCTGCCGGTCTGGCCGCCATTCTCGCATTGGGTGCCCCGACCGCCTGGGCCCAGAACGATGCCGAGTATGGAGAGCGGATCAGGCGCCACACGACCGATCCGCGGTTTCTGAACGAGCTGGTTGACCACCTTCCCAGCTCGGAGACGGTGCCTTCGCCGCTCGAGCACTTCAGCGAGATCATCGGTGCTCCCGACATCCTGCACAACACGGAGCAGATCTACGGTTACATGCGTGCCCTGGCTACGGCGTCTCCGCGCATAGACATCCGCTCCATCGGGACGACGGAGGAGGGTCGGGAGATGATCGAGGTGATCGTCGCCGACGAGGCAACGATCACTGACCTCGAACGCTACCGGGGATACCTCAACGAGTTGTCCGACCCGCGGGGGCTCTCAGAGACCGAGGCGCGGGAGATAATCGCCAGCGCCAAGCCGATCTACTACCTGGGTGGCGGCCTCCACTCGCCGGAGACCGGGGCGCCGGAGATGTTGATGGAGCTGGCCTACCGGCTGGCCGTCGAGGAGTCACCGTTCATCCAGGCGATCCGCGAGAGCGTCATCACGATCATCGTCCCCGTGCTGGAGCCCGACGGCCGCGACCGCATGGTGGACGCCTACAACTACACGAAGGCGCATCGGGACGTGGGCCCAGGGTTGCCGTACTGGGGCAAGTACGTCGCCCACGACAACAACCGCGACGGCTTCGGGCTCGCCCTCGCGCTCACACGCAATATCCTGAACGACTACCTCTACTGGAAGCCGACGGTGCTGCACGATCTTCACGAGTCGGGCTACTACCTCTACGTGTCCACCGGCACGGGTCCGTACAACGAGCAGCTCGACGCGCTCACGATCGATGAGTGGCACAACCTGGCTCACGAGGAAGTCACGGAGCTGACCAAGCGCGGTATGCCCGGGGTCTGGACCCACGCCTTCTACACCGGCTGGGCGGCGAACTACTTGTTGTGGATCGGCAACACGCGCAACAGCGTCGGCCGCTTCTACGAGACGCTTGGCAACCGCGGTGCCGACACGCAGGAGCGCGCCCTCCGTCCGTCCCAGACGTCGCGGGAGTGGTATCGACCGAACCCGCCGTTGGAGAAGGTCACCTGGTCGCTCCGCAACAACACGAACTACATGCAGAGCGGTGTGCTGGTCGCCCTGAAGTACGTGGCCGACAACGGTGTGGACTTCCTCGAGAACTTCTACCTCCGCGGCGTACGAGCGGTGGAGCGGGGCAAGAGCGAAGCACCCCACGCCTGGGTGATCCCGCGCCAGCAGCGCCGGCCGCTCGCGACCGAGGATCTCGTCGCCTTGCTGCTGGAGCAGGGGGTCGAGGTCCATGTCGCCGAGCAGGATCTCCGCTGGTCGGCGGCGAAGACGGGCCAGGCTGAGTCGGCGCGGCGCGGCGCGAGCGGGCAGGGCGAGGAGATCAGTGCGCCTAGGGGGTCCTACGTCGTGCGGCTCGACCAGCCGTACGGGACTCTGGTGCGCGTGCTCTTGGACGTGCAGCGGTTCCCAACGGATGCGCGGCCGCCCTACGACGATACCGGCTGGACGCTGCCGTTCCTGCAACAGGTGGAGGCGCACCGTGTCGGCGATCCCGCTATTCTGTCGGCGCGGATGCGGCGGGTGACCGAACCACTGGGCGTGACCGGGCAGCTCGAGGGTAGGGGACGCCGCTTCTACCTGGTCAACAACACGACGGATGATAACTTCGCCGTGCTTCGGTTTCGGCTAGGCGATGTGGAGATGCTGGCGGCGGAGTCCGGCTTCGAGGCGGATGGCGAGACCTACAATGCCGGCAGCTTCATTATCCCCGCCGAGGGGAACCCGGCTGACCTCGCCGACCGGCTCGAGAGCGTGGCGCAGGAGCTGGGCCTTCAGGTTCGTGGCGCTCGCAGGAGGCCGGACGTGGCAACCCACGTGGTCGAGGTCCCGCGCGTGGCCCTGGTCCATACCTGGGTGTCCACGCCGCAGGACTGCGGCTGGTGGCAGTTCGCCTTCGATCGGATCGGCATCCCCTACACCTATCTGTCAGAGCAGGACTTCGCCACGGCCGACCTCTCCAGCTTCGACGTCATCGTTATGCCGCGCAGCCGGGCCAGCCCGCAGACGCTTGTGGCAGGCACGACTGACGCCGGTGAGCCGATACCTTGGCAGCGCAGTGCCGACTACCCGAGCATCGGGATCATCGACGAGACTGACGACGTCCGGCGCGGCATGGGCTACGATGGTTTGAAGAACCTCAAGGAGTTCATCGACCGGGGCGGCGTCTTCATCACCGAGGGCAGCACTGCGCGCTTTCCCATCGAGATGGCGATCACACGCCGGGTCAGCGTTGAGGAGACGGACACTCTTCAGGCACGCGGAACGATCCTCAAAGCCGTCGTGGAGGATGCAGCGAGTCCCATCGTCTACGGCTATACGGACTCGCTGGCCGTCTACTTCAACCAGGCGCCGGTATTCGAGGTCAGCAGCGACCTGCGAAGCCCGTCCATGCCGGACTGGCTCAAGGACGAGACATGGGAGAAGGAGGTCCCGCGGGTGGTGCTGAGCTTCGCCAAGAAGGACGTCCTGATGAGCGGTATGCTGCGCGGCGAGAGTGAGATCGCTGGGACGCCGGCCGTGATCGATGCGCCCGTGGGGGAGGGGCACGTCGTGCTCTTTGCCCTGTGTCCCTTCTGGCGCTGGGAGACGCACGGGAGCCACGCGCTGGTGTTCAACACGATTCTTCACTGGGATGACCTGCGAGCTGGGTGGCCGGAACGGCGCGACCCGGAGGAGCAAGAAGTCACGGAACGCGCGCACGAGGACTAGCAGGCTGCTGAAAGAATGCCTCTTCCGTCTTCCAGGGAGCCCCGGCGCCGACCAAGGACCGCGTCCCTTTTTCAACAGCCTGCTAGGCCCGCCGGCCGGAAGCGATATCGAAGGGGGAAATCATGTCGGGTGAATGGAGCTACCCTCATGACCTGGTGAACATGTATCTCGGGATCGCTCATCTCGCGGACAGCGAGCTCGACCCGGAGGAGCAGCGTACGTTCCTGCTGAAATTCAAAGAGTGGATGCCCGATGTCACCCTCGAGCAGTTCGGCAAGATCTGGGAGGAGGTGCTGGCGCTGAACAACTCTCTCGGCTCTCGCGAGAACCGTTACGCTCTCTACCTCCAGTCAACGGTCAACATCGCGCAGTACATGAGCGACCACAGGGATAGACTGAAGGACATCATCAGGGACCTGGTCGATATCGCGGGCGCTGACGGCGTGCTCCACGACAATGAGGCCACGATGATCAAGGCTGCCGCTTGTTCCTACGGGTTCAGCGCGGATCTCAGGCTCAACGCGAAGACGGGCCGCATCGAGCTGACTCTCAAGCCGGCAAACTGAAGGTCCCGTCCATGAAGAAGATCCTGCTGGCGCTCGTTGCCGGGCTCGCAACCCTGGTGGGCGTGTTGCTCGTTCGCACGCTGCGTCTCGAGTCCAGGCAGATCGAGGTCGAGCCCGTGACGGGTGTCTCGGTCGACGCAGGCTCGGTGGCCGAGCATCTGGCCGGCGTCGTCCGCTTCCGCACGATCTCCTATCAAGATTCGGCGCTGTTCGAGGGCGACGAGTTTCTCCGCTTCCACGCCTATCTGGAAGATATCTTCCCCGGCGTGCACTCCGCGCTCAGCCGAGAGATCGTCGGGGACTACAGCCTACTCTACCGCTGGGACGGAGCGGATACGAGCCTGAGGCCACTCCTGCTCATGGCACACATCGACGTGGTGCCGGTCGAGCCTGGAACCGAGTCCGACTGGACTTATCCCGCATTCGACGGCCGTGTGGCTGAGGGCTATGTGTGGGGAAGGGGCGCGCTGGACGACAAGAGCTGCCTGATCACGATCCTCGAGGCCGTCGAGGCGCTACTCCAACAGGGCTTCCAGCCACGCCGGAGCGTCTACCTGGCGTTCGGGCACGATGAGGAGGTCGGCGGTCGCCAGGGCGCGGCGCGTATCGCCGAGCTACTGGCCTCGAGAGGCGTCGAGCTGGAGTTCGTTCTAGATGAGGGCGGGGTCATCGCCGACATGGTGCCGGGCATCGATAGCCTTGTCGCCCTCCTGGGACTCGCCGAGAAGGGCTTCTTGAGCCTCGAGCTGTCCGTTCGCATGGAGGGCGGCCACTCCTCGATGGCGCCGATGCAGACGGCGGTCGGAGTCATCAGTACCGCCGTTCACCGACTCGAGACGCACCCGGTCCCGGGAGGGATCCGCGGGGCCACGGCCGCGATGGTCGACTATCTCGGCCCGGAGATGCCTTTCCTGGGGCGCCTGTTCATCGCGAATCGCTGGCTCTTCGGCAAGCTGGTCGAGCGGCAGTTCGCCGCGAGTCCTGAGGGCAACGCGATGGTGCGCACGACGACGGCGCCGACGACCTTCCAGGCAGGTGTGAAGGAAAACGTGCTGCCATCGTCAGCTCGGGCCGTGGTGAACTTCCGGGTGTTGCCCGGCGACAGTACGGCTGGCGTCATCGAGCACGTTCGGCGTACAGTTGCCGATCCGCGCGTCGAGATCACGACACTCGGTTTCCGGAGTGAGCCGTCGCCGATGTCGGATGTCGAGTCTCCCAGCTTCCGGTTCCTGGAGCGGACGATTCGGCAGGTCTTGCCGGGCGTCATCGTGGCGCCGTCGCTGGTGATCGGAGGTACGGACAGTCGTTACTTCGTCGGCCTGGCCGAGGACGTGTATCGATTCATGCCTTTCACCGTCGGCGCTGACGACCTCAAGAGGGTGCACGGCACGAACGAGCGCATCCCCGTCGATGGCTGCGCCGATATGGTGAGGTTCTACGTCCAGCTCTTACGCAATTCTGCCGGCTAACGGAACCCCGGAGTGAGATGCCATGCCGATCAGAGCGGCAGTCATGCCCGGTCCTCACACAGCGTTGGAACTCTGGAAGCTTGACGATCCGACCATCGAGCCGGGTGGCGTGCTGCTGGAGACGGTGGCCAGCGAGGTTTGTGGAACGGACGTGCACCTTTATCACGGGCGCCTCTCCGGTGTCCCGTATCCCATCATCCCGGGCCACGTGAGCGTTGGTCGCGTGCTCGAGGCCAGGGGCGTGGGCACCGACAGCCTGGGCCTGCCTGTGGGGCCGGGCGACCTGGTCACCTTCTACGACGTCCACGAGGCCTGTTACGCCTGCTACTTCTGCCTCGTGGCGCGGCAGCCGAACCGTTGTCCTCACCGCCGGGTCTACGGGATCACCTACTCGGCGCACGAGGGCCCGCTCGGCGGCTGGGCGGAGCGCATCTACCTCAAGCCCGGCGTCAAGATCCTCAAGCTCACCGAATCGCTCGGGGTCGACGACGTGATCGGCGGCGGCTGTGGCCTGTTCACTGGCTTCGCCGCCGTGGAGCGTAGCGACCTGTCGCTGGGAGATGTGGTGCTCGTGCAGGGGACCGGCCCGGTGGGGCTGTCGGCGATCGCCTTCGCCGTGCTCCGTGGCGCCGGCGTCGTCGTCGCCATCGGTGACCCCGCGGACCGGCTCGAGCTCGCCCGGGCCCTGGGCGCCGACGTCGTGCTGTCTCTGAGCGGGGATCCGCCGGAGAAGCGGGAGGCGGAAGTCCGTGAGCTGACCGGCGGTCGCGGCGCCGATGTGGTGATCGAGGCGGCGGGCGCTCCCGCGGCGGTTCCCGAGGGGCTGCGCTTGCTGCGTGACGGCGGCACCTACGTCATCGCCGGCCACTACACGGATACGGGCACCGCGACGATCAATCCCCATGTGGACATCAACCGCAAGCACGCCGAGGTGCGCGGTCGCTGGGGGACGGAGTTCCATCACGTCCAGCGTGCGCTTCAGTTGCTCGCGAAGCACCGCGACAGGCTCCCCTTCGCACGCATCATCGGCGGGCGCTATCCGCTGGAGCAGGCAGGAGCGGCCCTGGCGGACGTGGAGGCGCTGGCGGTCACCAAGGCCGTCATCACTCCGAATCAACGTTGACGGCGATCGAGTTGGTGGCGGCGAGCCTGGCGGCGGCGGCGGGCGCCGCGGTGCAAGGGTCGGTGGGCTTTGGGTTGTCGCTGGTGGCCGTTCCCATCCTCGCGATCATCGACCCGCGCCTGGTTCCCGGACCTGTCCTCTGTGTGGCGATCGTGCTCACTCTCCTGCTCTCCCATCGTGAGCGCGGCTCCATCGATCTCTTCGGCGTGACGTGGGGACTGGCCGGTCGGGTTCCGGGCACGGCTCTGGGCGCTGCGGCGCTGGTGGTGATGCCTCAGGACAAGTTGTCGCTCGTCTTCGGCGTTCTGGTTCTGCTGGCAGTCGGAATGAGCGCGTCAAGGCTGCGGGTTCGCCCCACGCCGCTCAGCCTGGTCGGCGCAGGTCTCCTCTCCGGTGTCATGGGCACCACGGCTGCCATCGGCGGCCCGCCTATCGCGCTCGTGCTGCAACACTCGTCCGGCGCGCGGCTGCGCGGAACGCTGTCAGGGTTCTTCCTGGTCGGGGCCAGCGTCTCGCTGCTGGCGCTGGTCGTGGTGGGCCGCTTCGGGCGCCAGGAGCTTCTGTTAGCGCTCGCCCTCCTGCCCGGGATCCTCTTGGGCTACGCGATCTCGGGCCGAACGGCCCGCTGGCTGGACCGGGGCTACACCCGCGTAGCCGTCCTGACGGCGGCCACGGTCGCGGCCATCGTCGTGATCCTCCGTCAGCTCTGGTGAGTTTGCCGGATCAGAACAGCCGCAGCCTGCGGGCCAAGCTTGCGTTCGTCCAGCCGCGTGAGCCCGAGTTCGAGCGCGATCTTCACCGCCTGCTGGAACTCCGCCGATGTCAACCGCCGATTGATCTCCGGATACTGTTCGGCGCAGACCCGGCCGGCCGGACGATACTGGTCCATCAGGTTGATGTAGGTGTCGGTGCCGAGCTCCGAGGCGATCCACTCGAGGATAGCACGCGTGTCGTCCAGGTGGCCGGGCATGACCAGGTGGCGGAGGAGCACCCCGCGCTGCGCCAGGCCATCCGCGTCGATCTTCAGCGGTCCCACCTGTCGGTGCATCTCCTTGAGCGCCGCGCGTGCCGCCTCCGGGTAGTCGCCGGCCTTGAGATACTTCTGACTCAGCTCTGGAGACCAGAACTTGAAGTCGGGCATGTAGATGTCGATGATGCCGTCGAGCAGCTCCAGACTCTCCAGCGAGTCGTAGGCGCTCGTGTTATAGACGATCGGGAGCGTGAGGCCGGCATCGGCCGCAATGGCGATCGCCTCGATCACCTGCGGCACCACGTGCTCGGGCGTGACGAAGTTGATGTTGTGACAGCCGAGCCGCTGCAGCTCCAGCATCATCGCGGCCAGCTCATCCGGGGGAGATCCTCGCCGAGCCGGCCCCGGCTTGACCGACTGGCTGATGTCGTAGTTCTGGCAGAACACGCAGCGCAGGTTGCAGTGCGACAGGAAGATGGTCCCGGAGCCGCTCCAGCCGCGCAGGGGATCCTCCTCTCCGAGATGTGGGAAGCAGCTGCTCACTACGGCATAGCGCCCGGTCTTGCAGGCGGCCCACTTGTCCTCCAGGCGGTTCACCCGACAATCGCGAGGACAGGCCCGGCAATCGGCGAGCCCGGCCACCGCCCGTCGGGCCCGCTCGTGGAGTTCCTCGCTCCCCAGGTAGATGTAAGCCGGTCGAAACATCCGGATGAAGTCCGTAGTGTGTACTGGCCGGTCCGAGCCTCAAAATACGCTTCATCGCCGGCCCACAGCCAGCGCCCTCGCCCGCGCTGGCGCGGCGGGGCATCGATGCGCCACTATTAGGGCCAGCCGCGCGCGGCAACGAGGCTGACACGTCCCTGCAGGAGGGACTGGACACAGGCATGGGCTACTTCTTGCGAATCCCGGTGGCACTCGTGGGCCTCCTGCTCCTGCGTGGGTTCCTCTACCCACACGGCTGGGGCCATCGCTCGTTGGGCAGCGTACTGCTGGCGGTGATCGGCGCGGCCCTCACGCTACCCCTTGCCAGCCACAGCCGGAGCGGCCTGGCCATCGTTCTCGTCGCTTCCCCCGTTCTGCTCTTTCCCTACCGCAGACTGGCGATCGCCTACATGAAGGCGCGCACGCGCACTGGATTGCGGCAGCTCGCCGAGCGCTGGGGAGCGGAGCTGCGTGAGGATAGGGAAAGCGGCCGCTGGGAGGTGGTCCGCGAAGAAGACGGGCAAAAGGCCTGGGTAGGAAACGTGCTCACTCACCAGGGCTCGATCCACCCGGGCGTGAAGCGGGTGAGGATCGGGTACATGCTGGCGTTCGTCATCGAGCTGAAGCGGGAACCGCCGTTCCACTGCTCGCTGATGCTGGGCTGGGACAAGCCCAGGTACTTCGAGCGGGAATGGCGCGCGACGCACGTCATCCAGGGTGAATACCTCTCCCTCGCCTTCGGTGAGCTGGGCTTGGAGAGCGATCGCGGCCGGCCGACGGGCGGCGCCGTGGCGGCACTCTTTCCGTACGATAATCTTCCGGAGATCTCGTCCCACGGCTTCACGGCGATCGGGACACAGCCGGAGGTATTTGCCCGCGTCTTCAATGGAGACACGCTCGCGGAATTCCTGCGGCTTGCCCGTCGGACGTACCCGTACGAGCTCAACGTCACGCCGAGCAGCGTGAACATCTACACCACGTACTGTGACGCGGAGGTGCTGAGGTCGAACGTCGAGTTTCTCGATGAGCTCGCCGCGCGGCTGGAGTCGGTGCGATGAATGCGCTCCTGATCCTGCTGGCGCTCGCCATCTGCAACGCTCCGCCTCGTGCCCAGGAAGTGGCCCGGTCCGCTGGGACCCTGCAGGCCGCGCACGTCAGCATCATCGTGGAAGGGGACTATGCGACGGTCGTGGCCACATACCGGGTGAACCGTAGCGGCGAGCCACTGATTCTCGAAGCGGTCCGCATGCCCGATCAGCTGATCTTGGTCCACGACGCGTTCGGGCCGGGGTTCAGGCTGGATTCGCGACAGCTCGTGGATAGGCACCAGCTCGTCGCACCCGCCGGGCCGGTCGGGGTCATGCACGTCCGGATGCGCTACAAGGTCGAGGGCGATTTCTCTCGCATCCCGGTGTTCACGCCCAACGGGGCAACCGTACCGGAGAGCACTATCCGGCTTCGGATCGTCGCTGGCTCCCAGGGCGCCGTCCCCGAGGCCGGCTTCCCGGGTTTCGAGCACCAGCCCGACGGCTCGCTGCTCGCAGCCCCGGTCGAGCTGCCGAGCGCCGTGTTGTTGCGCCTTGGGGGCGGCGGAGCCCCGCCCACGAACGTCGTCCTCCTGGCTGCCGTGCTTCTCCTCCTGGCCGGCGCCGTGACCTGGGCAGCGTTGGCCGTGCGGGTCCGTCGCCGCCGGCACCGCAGGTTGGAGTGAAGATGGGCCGCGATCGGCAGGGCGCCGGACCCTGACGGATGGACATGTTCTCTCTGCTACTCGACAGATGTTATCGCCCTGGGCGCGGCGCTGACCATCGGTTTGCTGCTGGCCCGTCTGGGTCAGAGCCCTGTGGTCGGGTACCTGCTGGCGGGCGTGCTGATCGGGCCGCACGGGCTGGGGCTGTTACGGGCGGTGGGCGAGGTGCGTTCCATGGCCGATCTTGGGGTGGCGCTCCTCCTCTTCTCTGCGCCGCCGCCACCGGCATGGGGTTGGGCGAAGGTATGTGTCGAGCCGCCGGGCGGGACCACGCCGTCGCTCGCGTCTGAGGACGCGGCCGACTGACTGGGAAAGGCGCGCAGGACCCAGAGGCGCTGCGTCAGCGACGGGCACATCGCCCGCACCGGCGGAACGACCGAGACCGAGCGCGGCCGGCAGCTTCAGGAAACCACAAGAAACGGGGCGCGGCCTCCAAGACCGCGCCCCGTTTGGCTCTGCTTCAACCTACTTCAGCTGAGATCAGCGGCCCAGCTTGATCACAACGCCGCCCGTGAAGACCAGGTCGTTCTGGAACTTGGCGTCCGTCTCGAACGGGTCCTCGCCGAACTTCGCGGAATACATGAAGTCCTGGGCGTCAATGCGGATCGCGACCATGTCCGACACGTCATACGTGCCGCCGACGATGAGCGTGCCGCCGATGTCCGTCGTGCCCTCAACGTCCTCCCAGGCATCCCCACCATGACTGATCATCGCGAGACCGGCACCGACATGCAGCATGAACGGCGTATCCGGGCTCGGGGCGAACTGGTAGAGACCCTTCAGCGTGCCGAGAATGACGGCGGCATCCTCTGTCTCATCCAACTCTTCAGATTCCACTTCATTGATGGCGTAGCCGAAGCCGCCCTCGACACCGAACGACTCGTTGATCCAGACGGTGACCCGACCGCCGAACAGGAAGCCGAGCTTGTACTTGCCCGTCACGATGCCGTCGACGTCCTCTTCGATCAGGTCGCTGATCGGCAGATAGACACCGCCGAAGGGGTTGATGTCGACCATGAGCTGCTGGGCCAGCGCCGGCCTGGCCGCCAGCGCGAACAGGGCCATGGCCACAAGAACCGTAGCGCGCTTGAACATGGCTCCTTCCTCCTATCGCTGTTAAGGAGTCAGTACGTGATTGAAGCTTAGGCTCCTAGTGCCCCGGAACCTCAACTCACAAGAGTACTCTCGTGCCTCTGCGTACACGGGTACAGCTTGCGATCCGGCAACCTTCCCCCGGGCCTCAGCTGGATTTGTCCGGTGCAGGGCACTGCCAAAATGGGGTCTCCGCGCCGAGACGTCAAGAAGGCCCCGATTCTTGCCGCCGCCGGCCGGGACGGGGTTCCCTGGGGGTTCCAGGTGCTGCTCCAACGGCCCCCGACGCGTGGCAAGACTCCCGGTCGCCTCGCGTTGTCTGTGACCAGGGCCTGACATCAGCTGGACAACCGGCCTTCGGCTGCGCTGAGATCGAGGCATTCCACCGTCGTGGAGGCCTGACCACGCATGCCAGCCGGGACTGTGGGCTATCCAGGCTTGCTGCCGCGCAGCCCAGGCTGGTCCGTCTCCCGCCGCCTGGACCCTGCCGGCCGCTACCGGGTATACAGGCCGCAGAGGCGGAGGCTAGTCTCCAATCCGCCGGCCGCTCCCTCCCCGAATCCCCCCTCAAAGCGGAGAATCCCCATGCACAGAGTCAGTCTCACCCTACTTCTGGCTCTCCTGCTGGTGGCGCCCGTCCAGGCGGCGGCGCAGGGCCAGTGGGAGCAGCAGGTGCTCGATCAGCTACAGGTCGCTGGCCAGGCCGTCAGGGCCGAGGGCTACACGCTCAGAGGCGATCCCCACACCGGCACGCTCCGAAACGAGGCGTCCGAGGACTTCACCCTCGTCCTCGATGGCGGGGTGCACTACGCCCTGGTCGGCGTCTGCGACAACGACTGCACGGATGTCGACCTCGCTCTTATGGACGATTCGGGCACGCAGATCGATTCTGACTACGAGCTGGATGACTACCCCGTGGTCGAGGTCACACCGCCGTACACGGCCCGCTACAGCGTGCACGTCTACATGGCGGAGTGCAGCACCGAGCCGTGCTGGTACGGCGTCGGCGTATTCGCCGGTGGGGTCGCGCGCCCGGCGGTCGCCGCGGCTCCCTCCACCGAGAACCACCGCGGCCGGCTGGAGCTGGGTGACTCGCAGCTGCCGAGCAACGAGTACTACGATCAGTACACGTTCTGGGGAGGTCATGGCGACGTGGTCGTGGTGGACCTGTTCTCGTCCGAGTTCGACCCCTATCTCATCCTGGTCGCGCCGTCCGGTGCCGACGTCCAGAACGATGACTACGCAGGCTCGGCCAACCGCTCCCGCATCGAGCAGGTGCTGGACGAAAGCGGGGAGTGGAGGGTGTTGGTCACCTCCTACCGCCCTGGTGAGTCGGGCGCCTACGAGGTCAGCATCACGACTGTCGGCGGCTGACCGGACAGCAACTGCGTTACAGCTCCGCACCACGAGGACGGCAGTCTCGCCAGCACTCGAGGAGAACGGCCGCGGGAGAGTAGAGACCCTTCCGCGGCCGCCTTCGAGTTCCCAGCGCCGACGACCTCGGCCCTCCGAGGGCCGTGCCGCCTCTACCGCTCTTCGCGTTCTCTTCACATATTTGAGTCGCCGGCGGTTCTGAGCCCGGGTCTCCGTCGGCCGCTCCCCCCGCGTAGTCCCACCCCACAGCGGAGAATCCCCGATGCGCCGAGGCAGCTTATTTCTAGTCCTGGGAGCCTGGCTCCTGCTCGCCGCCCAGGCACGAGCGCAGAGCGAGTGGGAGCAGCAGGTGCAGGATCAGCTGCGGACAGCCGGTGACGTGCTCGGCCCCGACGGCTACACGTTGCGAGGCGAACCCCATACCGGGTCGCTCAAGAACGAGAGCTCGGAGGACTTCAGCATCGTTCTCGATGGCGGCGTGCGGTACATCCTGGTCGGTGTCTGCGACAACGACTGTACGGATGTCGACCTCATGCTCAGGGATGAGTCGGGCCAGGAGGTCGATTCCGATTACGAGGATGATGACGTACCCATGGTGGAGGCCGCGCCGACACGTACGGCCCGCTACACGGTGCAGGTCTACATGGCGAACTGCGGGACCGAGCCGTGCTTCTACGGCGTCGGCGTGTTCACCAGCGCTGCGGTGGGCGCACAGGAGGCGACCGCCCGGGCTCCCTCGACGCAGAACTACCAGGGGCGCCTTGAGTCGGGCGACTCGCAACTGTCGAGCAGGGAGTACTACGACCGATACTCCTTCCAGGGGAACGCCGGTGACGTGGTCTTGGTGGACCTCTTCGCGACCGATTTCGACCCGTTTCTGATCCTGCTCTCGCCCTCCGGCAACGATACCCAGAACGACGACTACGAGGGCTCGGCGGTCCGCTCCCGCATCGAGAAGGTGCTGGAAGAGAGCGGCGAATGGAGGGTGGTCGTTACCTCCTACGAGGCCGGTGAGACGGGCGCCTATGAGGTCAGCATCACGACGATGCGCGGCGCGCCATCCACGGCCGCCGGCCCGGGCGCGCGCTTCGAGAGCGGCAGGCTCGCCAGCGGCGACCGCGAGCTCACGAGCGGTGAGTACTACGACGCCTTCGAGCTCAGCGGCAGGGCCGGTGAGAACGTGGTGATCGACCTGCGCTCGGCGGAGTTCGACCCCTACCTGATCCTCATCGCGCCGAGCGATGAGCAGTTCGAGAACGACGACTACGAGGGTGACGCGCAACGCTCCCAGCTGGCCATGGAACTGCCCGAGGATGGCGAGTACCGAGTCGTGGTGACGAGCTACAAGCCCGGCGAGGTGGGTGCCTACGACGTGCGGATCGACAGGACAGGCGCTGCTGGCACCCCCGGCGCACGCGTGGAGCAGGGCACGCTGGCAGCGGGCGACGATTCGCTGCGCAGCGGTGAGTACGCGGATCCGTACCAATTCGAGGGCCGTCCCGGGCAGCATGTCCGACTCGATGTGAGCTCGAGCGAGTTCGACACCTACCTGATGCTGATCGACCCCAACGGCGAGCACACGGAAAACGACGATGCCGAAGGCATGCCGGGCCACAGCGTGATCGAAGCGGACCTCACCGAGGTCGGGACGTACGGGGTTGTGGTGACCTCGTACGAGCCGGGCGAGACCGGCGCCTACGAGCTCACCATGGACTTCGGCGCGGCGCGCCCGACGGCGACGCGCCAGCGCGATGTGGCAGCGATCGCGCTCGGCGAACGCACCACGGGTCGGTTGGAGCCGGGCGACCGGCAGCTGGGTACCGGCGAGTACGGCGACGTGTACGTGTTCGAGGGCTCGGCCGGGCAGGGCATCAGCATCGAGATGGCCTCCTCCGAGTTCGATACCTATCTCCAGCTGACCACGCCGGACGGCGAGCAGATCGACAACGACGACTACGGCGGCCGGTCGGACTCCCGCATCGATCTCACTCTGCGGGAGAGCGGGCGTCACCGGATTCTCAGTACCTCCTACCGGGCCGGCGAGGCGGGAACCTACGAACTTGCTCTGAGCGCCGCTGCGGCCCCCGAGGTCCCCGTCGTGGCGGCGGAAGCCGGGTCGGCCTTTTCGTGGGGATCAGCGACTACCCCGCCGAGAGCGGTATGCGTGACCTGTCTTACACCGCTGACGATGCGGTGCGGGTGCGCGAGGCGTTGGCTCGCGCCGGGCTGCGGCCCGAGGACGCGATCATCCTCACGGACGCCGACGCCACGGTCGGCAACGTGAAGAGTGGGTTCCAGTCGCTCGCCGCACGCACAGGCCCGAACGATCTTTTCGTCCTCTTCTACTCGGGGCACGGCGGGCGCGTGGATCGCTCCGAGTTCCAGCCCAGTGACCCGGACGCGCTCGACGAGACCATCGCGCTATACGATGGGCCGATCAGCGACGATGAGATGAGCGCGATGTTCGCCGGCGTGAATGCCGAGATCTCGCTCATCGTGCTGGATGCTTGCTTCAGCGGTGGCTTTGCCAAGGACGTCATCTCGGCTCCTGGCCGTATGGGCTTGTTTTCCTCGGAGGAGGACGTGACTTCCTCCGTGGCTGGCAAGTTCAGCGCCGGCGGCTACCTGGCGGCGTTCCTGGCGGACGCCGTCGGCGATGGGCTGGCCGATGCCGACGACGACGGCGGCGTCTCCGCGCTCGAGCTCAGCCAGTACCTGCACGAGCGCTATCGGGCCGACGTGAAGTCCGGAGGCGCGAGCGACTACGTGCGGACCGGTGGGCCTAACCTCGGCTACCAGCATCTGGTGGTGGACCGCGGGAGCATCAGTCCCTACCAGATCCTCTTCCGCCTCTTAGGATCGGGAGGCTCCTGACCGGGGCGAGTCCCGTACGTCTGGCCTCAGCCCGACTGCCCGAACCGGGTCGGTCGGGAGTCGCTGGCGAGACATTGAACCTCCATTAGGCGTACGCTGAGCTACACGGCTCGCCAGCAGGCTGTCGTGCCATTCGGTTCGACTGGCGAGCGCGGGTCTGACAGCAGCGACTGGAGTCCAGGGGGCCCTGTCGGGAGCTGCGTGACGGCGATGCTGCGGGTCAGGCCGACCCAGCATGAATGGCATGGAGCTTGCCCGAAGTAACAATACGAATTACCGACAGCCGCTTGGAGCCGCTGCCAGCGCTTGCCCGTGAGGCAGTGCGCCCCAAGTTTGCTGGCAGGTGCCGATAGATCGCGACCCCAACCGGGAGTGCCGGAATGAGAGCGTTTTGGGGCGTTATGGCGTCGACAGCCCTCGGCGTGGCGCTGCTTGCAATGGTGCCGCGCTCGGGGCTGGCCCAGGAGGACGCGACCTGCCTGATGTGTCACTCGTCGGCCTCCATGTTCCAGGGGCGGAGCGACGCGGACCGGTTGGTCGTTGACGCGCGATTCCTGGCGCAGTCTGTGCATGGCGCCGTGGGGTTGTCCTGTGTGAACTGCCATCAGGACCTCGTGGGCTCCCAGCCTCCGCACGCCTCGGAGCTGGAGGCGGTGAATTGTGGCGCCTGCCACAGCGGAGTCGCCCAGAGGTACGAGGCGAGTCTCCACGGGTACGGGCTCAGCCGTGGCAATCCCCGTGCCCCGACCTGCTCCAGCTGCCACGGAACCCACGTCATTCTGCGTAGCTCGGATCCCCGCTCCCCGACCCACAAGGTGCGGCTGCCGAACACCTGCGCGACCTGCCACGGCACGGCGGGGCTGCTCACCGATCAGATCGTCAAGCTTCCGCAGTCATTCACCGACTACGCCCAGTCGATTCACGGTCAGGGCGCAGAGCGGGGGATCGCGACGGCCGCGTCGTGCGCCGACTGCCACGGCGTGCACAGTCTGCGGGGCGCGGCCGATCCCGAGTCCAACATCAACCCGAGGAACGTCTCGGGGACGTGTGGGCAGTGCCACCCTGACATCGAGCTGGAGTACGAGGCATCGATTCACGGCCGGGCCCTGAATGCCGGCGTGCACGACAGCCCGTCCTGCACTGACTGCCACGGTGAGCATCTTATCCTCAGCCCTCGGGATCCGGACGCCAAGACCTACGCCGCCAGGCTCGCGACCGAGACCTGCGGCACCTGCCACGATGATCCGGTGATCATCGCCAAGTACAACCTCGAGGGTGGTGTGGTGGGCTCCTACGTGGACAGCTATCACGGCTGGGCGGCGCGGCGGGCGTACGAGGGCTCGGCAACCTGCGTGAGCTGCCATACCGCGCATTCGGTGCTTCCGGAGTCCGACTCGGCGTCCACCGTCCATCCGGCCAACGTGGTCGCCACCTGCAGGCAGTGTCACGAGAACGGCGACATCCGGTTCGCCGCCAGCTATACGCACGAGGCTGCCTCGATCGTCGCGAATCCGATCAATCGGATCATCCGCAGCATCTATCTGGTGGCGATTGCCGTTATCATCGGGGCGATGGTCCTCCACAACCTGGTGATCATGAACTACTTCATGATCGAGCGGCGCAAACAGGAGGAGGATCACAGCTGGATCATGCGGTTCGATCGGGTGCAGATCATCCAGCACCTGTTGCTGACAGTCGCCTTCGTGCTGCTGGCGATCACCGGGTTCGCGCTTCGCTTCCCGGACGCCTGGTGGGTGGGATGGCTGACGGATCTCGGGATGACCGAGGAGGTACGCGGCGACCTGCACCGCATCTTCGCCGTCGTCTTGATCGCCACCGCGCTTTCGCACATACATTACGTGTTCCTGACGAAGCGCGGCAGGGAGGAGTTCCGGTCGATCGTGCCGACCTGGCGGGATTTCAAGGATCTGTACGACAACGTCCGCTACTACACGTGGAACAGTGACAGGAAGGTGAAGTTCGGGCGTTACGACTACTCGCAGAAAGCGGAGTACTGGGCGCTGATCTGGGGCACCATCTTCATGATTCTCACGGGATTCATCCTTTGGTTCCCCACCTGGGCCGTGAAGATCTTCCCCAGCTGGATCGTCCCCGCCGCTCAGACCATCCACTACTACGAGGCCTGGTTGGCGACCCTCGCCATCTTGGTCTGGCACTTCTTCTTCGTGATCTTCCATCCGGAGGAGTACCCGATGAGCTGGACCTGGCTCACCGGCAGGATGGCTGAGGAATCCGTCAAGCGGCATCACGCACGCTGGTATGAGCAGATCATCCGGGAGCGGCAAGTCGGCGTCGGGGCGTTGGCAGGAAACCCCGAGAGTCTCGGCTCCACGACCGGGCAAGGCGAGCGGGACAGCCAATAGACAGCAGAAAGTAGCGGGCCGCGACCTCTCATCGTAGCCGCATTGCGACGGGAGGTCGCACGGCCGCAGGTTTGGCATAGAGTCGTGGACGCAGCAGGAGGTTGACGCGTGGGCATCGCACACCGGCTATTGTGTCCTGTGGGGCTCTGGCTGCGCGGTCACGCAGCTGGGCTGCTCCGGCTTGGCACCGTCTTGATCGTTGCCGCGATTACCGTGATTGCCGCGTACAGGTGCTACGGCCTGGTCGGGCCACCGGGGTAGTCGTGAGACTCAGCATCGTGCCCGAGGGAGCGGCACGCGGACCCGGAGATCGATCATGAGGAAGTTCGCTGTTGTCCTGCCGCTGCTCGCGGTCATGGCCGCCTCGAGTGGCCAAGACGAGCTCATGCAGCGGGCACAGGTCATGTTCAAGCCGATTCCGGCGACTCCACCAGCACTCGAAGACACGCCCATGACGCCCGAGACCATCGAGCTCGGCAAGATGCTCTACTTCGATCCGCGTCTCTCGCGGAGTTGGCTGATCAGTTGCAATACCTGCCACAACCTGGGCTTGGGGGGCGTCGACCTGCTGGAGACCTCGATCGGGCACGGCTGGCAGAAGGGGCCGCGCAATGCGCCGACCGTGCTCAACGCGGTGTTCAACATCGCGCAGTTCTGGGACGGGCGGGCCAAGGACCTGGAAGAGCAGGCGAAAGGCCCGGTCCAGGCGGCGGTGGAGATGAACAACTCGATCGACCGGGCGGTGGCGACTCTGAGGAGCATCCCGGAGTACGTGGAGCGGTTCGCGCAGGCGTTCCCCGGGGAGGCTGACCCGGTGACCTTCGACAACATGGCCAAGGCGATCGAGGCGTTCGAGGCCACACTGCTCACCCCCGGTTCTCGCTTCGACCAGTACCTGGAGGGTAACGGCGGGACGCTCAGCGCGCGGGAGACGCAGGGACTCAGACTCTTCATGGACCGAGGCTGTGCCGCTTGCCACAGCGGCATGAACGTGGGAGGCGCCGGCTACTTCCCCTTCGGTGTGGTTGAGAAGCCGGGCGCCGATATCCTGCCGCGGGACGACAAGGGCCGGTTCGCCGTAACACAGACGGCCAGCGACGAGTACGTGTTCAAGGCACCCTCGCTGCGCAACGTCGCGCTCACCCCACCCTATTTCCATTCGGGAAAGGTGTGGAACCTCGACCAGGCCGTGGGGATCATGGGCTCGGCTCAGCTGGGCCAGCGGCTCAGCGCTGAGGAGACCGAGGCGATCGCCGCGTTCCTCGGCACGCTCACGGGCGAGCAGCCTATAGTCGCGTATCCGGTGCTGCCGCCCCACACCGAGGGTACTCCGTTGCCCGACATCGAGGTCGCAGTCGAGGGGGCGAGCGTGCATTAGCCGGCCGGACCACCGGAGCACGGGTCGAGCCGAGACGTCCTCGCTATCGGCCCACTGGCGTCCGCGGAGAAACGCCGTAGCTTGACGGCGGCCCTGCCTTGCCAACCTCAGGAGGCTTGCGATGCAGGAAGGAGCCGTGATCACGCTCGGTCGCCACATCGTCGAGCAGGAACGGCTGTACCCCGAGGCGACCGGCGCCTTCTCCAACATCCTCTACGACATCGCGCTCGCCGCGAAGATCATCAGCCGCGAGGTGAACCGCGCCGGCCTGGTCGATATCGTCGGTAGTGCTGGCAAGTTCAACATCCACGGCGACGATGTCCGCAAGCTGGACGAGTTCGCCAACGACGTCATGTTCAATGCCCTGGACCACACAGGAAACCTCTGCGTGATGGCCTCCGAGGAGGTGGACGATCCCATACCCATCCCGGACGAGTTCCCCTGCGGCAACTACGTCTTGCTCCACGACCCGCTGGACGGATCCTCGAACATCGACGCCAACGTCTCGCTCGGTACCATCTTCTCGATCCATCGCAAGATCTCGAAGGGCGAGCGGGGCAGTCTGGAGGACCTGCTGCAGCCGGGGCACCGGCAGCTGGCCGCCGGCTATATCGTCTACGGATCGTCCACCATGTTGGTCTACACGACCGGCGCGGGCGTGCACGGTTTCACCCTCGAGCCCTCCATTGGCGAGTTCCTGCTCTCCCACCCGGACATGCGAATTCCCGACCCGGGCAAGAAGATCTACAGTGTGAACGAAGCCTACTACAAGCGCTGGTCGCCCGGCCAGCAGAAGGCGGTGGACGTGCTGAAGGACGAGGGCTACAGCCTGCGCTACATCGGATCGCTGGTGGCCGACTTCCACCGCACGCTGCTGTACGGCGGCATCTTCATGTATCCCGCCGACAAGAAGAGCCCCAAGGGCAAGCTGCGCCTGCTCTATGAGGCGGCGCCGCTGGCGATGGTGATCGAGGAGGCGGGCGGCGCGTCGTCGGAGGGTACGCGTTCGATCCTACAGGTCGGGCCGAGCGAGCTCCACGAGCGAACGCCACTCTACCTCGGCAGCAAGAACGTCGTGGAGAAGGTCGAGGCAACGCTCAAGGCCTAGTTCCAGAGCCCGGCCTGGGGCTGTGGCGGAACGCTACTCACGTTAAGGTGGTATCAACCGGGGCGCGCCTGAGCTAAGCGGAAGGATCATGATCAAGTCTCTGCCGCGACTCGTTGCCAGCCTGCTGATGCTCACCGCCGCGCTGGCGCCTGCCGCCGCGCTGGCGCTGGTTCAGAGCCCCGTGGTCCGCGCGATTCTGTTCTTCTCGCCCACCTGCCCCCACTGCCACACGGTGATCAGAGAGGATCTGCCGATCGTCTTCGCCAACTTCGGCGGCGAGCCCCAGGTCTACTACGACCGCACCGCCCCGGTCGAGGAGCTGGCGTTCTACGATGTGAGCAACGGCCAGCTCGAGATCCTGCTGGTGGACGTGTCGCGCCTCCGGGGCTACGACCTCTTCGCGGCATCCAGCGAGCGCT
>JBDHKG010000011.1:0-58807 GCA_039586495.1 Gemmatimonadota bacterium
CGCCAGGCGGGGCGAGTGAGCCCCGAGCAGGCTTCCGAACCCGACGCGACCCCGGAGCCCCGCTGATGAACCGATGCACGCTGCGACGCAGTCTGACCGTCGCCGCCCTGCTCTCCCTCGGGCTAAAGGTCGGCGTTTCCGCAGCTCAAGACCCTTCCGAGCTGGTCGACCGCATCGTCGCGATCGTGGGCGACACGGTCCTCCTGCGGAGCGAGCTGCAGGAGTTCCTCTTCCAGCTCCAGGCTCGCGGCGCGCAGGTGCCCGAGGATCCTGAGCAGCTGAACGAGTTCATGCGACAGGCCCTCGACCAGAAGGTGAACGAGGTCCTGGTCGTCATCCACGCTCAGCGCGAAGGGATCACGATTACGGACAGCCAGGTCGAGGAGGCGGTGGACGAGCAGCTTGCCCAGATCCGGCGGCGCTTCTCCTCGGAAAGCGATTTCCAGCAGGCACTTCTCAGCCGAGGGATCACTCCTGCCGAGTTCCGTATACAGCTCAGCGAGCAGGCGCACGCGGAACTTCTCAAGCAGCGTTATCTGCAGCAGAAGGCCTCCGAAATGCCGCCGTTGCCCGTAAGCGAGGACGAGATACGCGCCCTCTTCGAAGCTCAGAGGCAGGCCCTCGGCCCGAGACCGGCGACCATCAGCCTTAAGCAGGTAGTCATCCCAACGCGACCCTCTCCGGACTCGGCGCTCGTTGCCCGAGAGCGAGCGGAACAGGCGCTCTCACGAGCCCGGGCCGGAGAGGATTTCGCGCAGCTCGCCCGCGAGTACTCGGATGACATCGCCACCCGTGAGAACGGCGGCGAGCTGGGCTGGATCCAGCCGGGTCAGCTCCTACCGAAGTTCGAGGAGGCGCTCTTCAGCATGCTGCCAGGTTCGATCAGCGACATCGTGGAGACTGCTATAGGCTACCACGTCATCAAGCTGGAACGGGTCCGCGGTAGCCAACGCCTGGCGCGGCACATCCTGATGATGCCTGGTTACATCGACGAAGACGGTGAACGCGCGAGCCAGCTGGCGGAAGAAGTGGCCGCCGCCCTGCGCAGTGGCTCCGATGTGGATTCGCTCATCAACCAGTATGGTGACCCGGAAGAGCGCAGCAGTCTGACAGACTTCCCCCGAGATCGGCTACCGCAGGATTACCGGGATGCGATCGAAGGCGCCCAAGAGGGTGATGTGATCGACCCGTTCCGGCTCGAGGTGCCGGGTCTCCCGGGTGTCGGCAAGTGGGTCGTCGCCAAGCTCATCGAAGTGAGCGCGGGAGGCGAGTGGACGCTGGACGACGTGAGGGAGCATTTTCGCCTGCAGATTCAGCAGGACAAGACAATTCAGAAGATCGTGGACGATCTACGTGAAGCAACCTTCATCGACGTACGACTAGAAAGCGGCTCTGTTACTGGATAGCGGACTCCGGACAGACGGTGTAAGCGCACGGCGCCCGCGGATCGCGGTCACCCTGGGTGACCCCCGGGGTGTCGGTCCCGAAATCGCCGTCCGTGCCCTGGGCGAGCCGACGCCCGTCGACGCGGACATAACCCTCGTGGGCCCGGAAGGATTGCCTCTGACTGAGGGTTTCAAGCTCGTCTCCGTGGGGTGCTGGCAGAGCGAAGGGGACGACGCGGCCGCGGGCCGCATCTCAGCCCGAGCCGTAGAGCGGGCCGTCTCACTCGTCAGTTCCGGCGCAGTGGACGCGATCGTCACCGCGCCGATCTCCAAGTCCGCTCTGGCCGCGGCTGGGTATTCTTGGCCCGGTCACACGGAGATGTTGCGCGATCTGGTGGGCGTGCCGGACACCGCTCTCTGCCTGGCGACTGACCAGACAGCGCTGGGCGCTCCGCTCCGGGTGGTCCTGGTCACGGGTCATGTGGCCCTGCGCCAGGTGCCAGAGGCCTATACCGCCGAGCGGCTGGAACGCACCGCCCGTCTGGCCCACGAGGGCCTCAGGCGCTGGTGGGGACTGGAAGAGCCACGCCTCGCCGTCTGCGCGCTCAACCCCCACGCATCGGATGATGGCCTGTTCGGCGACGAAGAGGGACGTGTCTGCGCGCCGACGATCGCGCGGCTGCAGGCTGAGGGGATCGACGTTCGCGGGCCCTACCCCGCTGACACCGTTTTCGTGCGCGCCATGCAGGGCGAAGCGGATGCCGTTCTCGCGCCCTACCACGACGTGGGCATGACCGCGATCAAGACCGCAGCCTTCGGTCGAGCAGTCAACGTCACACTGGGGCTGCCCTTTCCCCGCACTTCGCCCGATCACGGCACAGCTTTCGACATCGCCGGGAGCGGGCGTGCGGATCCAGCGTCGATGCGGGCCGCGCTGCAAGCCGCTTCGACCTTTGCGCGGCGCGCTTTGACGGCACAAAAGAACTCGAATAGATTGCCCAACACATGAAGGCAGCCACCCCTGCCTCCCGCTCGACCCCCAGGGATCGGGTCCCGTGATAAAGCTCATCAACGTCTACAAGGAGTTCCCGCGCTCGGGGCTCGCCCTGAAGAACGTCTCGTTCCACCTGCGTAAGGGTGAGTTCGCCTTTCTCACAGGACCCTCCGGCGCGGGTAAGACCACCGTCCTGCAGGTAATTCACATGGCCGAACGGCCAACCGACGGCGAGGTTCGAGTCTCAGGCTTCTCTTCGAGACGGATTCGGCGGCGCGATGTCCCCAAACTGCGCCGCCGCGTGGGGATGGTGTTTCAGAACTTCCGCCTGCTCCGCGACCGCACGACAGCCGAGAACCTGGCTTTCGCCCTCGAGGTCACCGGGGCCCGCCGCAGCGAGATCAAGGGGAAAGTGCAGCGGCTGCTGGCGCAGGTTGGCCTCGCCGCGCGTGCGGGGGCCTACCCCGACGAGCTTTCCGGTGGTGAGCAGCAGCGCATCGCCATCGCGCGCGCCCTGATACACGACCCCGTCGTTCTGCTTGCTGACGAGCCAGTGGGCAATCTCGACGAGCGAGCCGCACGCAGCGTCTTCGAGCTGATACGAAACATCAATGCCTCGGGCACGGCGGTCCTGATGGCGACGCACGACCTCGATCTCGTGCGCCGCTATTCCCAGTATCGGGTGATCGAACTCACCGAGGGCGCGATCGTGTACGACTCGGGCAACTCGGATGGCATACCATAGTGTTCGCGAGGCGATAGCCGCGCTCCGCCGCGCGCCCGGGCTCGCCATCCTCTCGGCGACCAGTATCGGGCTCAGCCTTTTCGTGCTGGGGATCTTCGGCGTAGTGGCGTACAACCTCAAGGTGACTCTCCAGGCGGTCGAGAGGCGCGTCGAGGTCGTGGCCTACCTGCGCGATGATTTCTCGGCGGCTCAACTCGAGGTGCTACAGAACGACGTCAGCTCGTTCCCGGAAGTTGAGAACGTCAGTCACGTCTCGAAGTTCGAGGCGATGCGGAACGCCATACAACAGCTCGAGGAGTTCCACGACGTGTTCACGGACCTCGAGATGAATCCACTACCCGCCTCGCTCGAGGTACAGTTGAGACCCGATTTCCGCGATCCGACGTCGGTTGCCCGCGTCGCCGAACTCATTGCGCTCTACCCCTTCGTAGAGGATGTGCGCTACGGCCGCGAGTGGGTCGACAAGATCTACCAGCTGCGTCGACTCGGCGGCGCTGTCGCCGCCATTCTCGGCATCGCCTTCGCCGTGGTCGCGATTCTGATCATCGGCACGACGGTCCGGATGGCGGTGCTGGCGCGGCGCGAGGAGATCGCCATCATGCGCCTGGTCGGCGCCACTGACGGCTTCATCAGGCGCCCCTTCCTGCTCGAAGGCTTCATCACCGGCCTGGGCGGCGGCCTGCTCGCCCTGCTCCTGACCTATGCCGCCTTCCTGGCTGTGGACGGCTCGCTCATCGACCTGGAGTGGGTGCCGGCCAGTTGGGCGACCGGGGGCACCCTGGCAGGTGGCCTTCTGGGGCTCGCCGCCAGCGGGGCCGCCCTCCGGCGCCACCTGACCACGTATGGGTAGGCTCGCGGTCTCCGCTCGTGGCGCCACGGCGCTCGCTCTCCTGGCGACGCTGTGCCTCGCCGCAACGCTCGCGGCCCAGGATCCGATCGAGCCTCTCGAGGAACAGATACGCCTCAGCCGCCAGCGCCTGGCGCAGATTCGCGAGGAGCAGCGGCGCCTCCGCTCGGATATGGATGCCTTGTCCGCCCAGGTCCACGATGTGCGGGCCGAGCTGGAGAACCTCGACCTCCAGGCGAGGAACCAGGAAGCGCTGCTGCGCGAGATGGACCATCAGCTTGCCATCCGCGACCAACAGGCGGCCACGACGACCGCGGACCTTTTGCGCACGCAGGATCAGTTGGTGGAAAAGAGAGTCCTGTTTGCCCGGCGGGCACGCGATCTCTACAAGCGCGGACCGCTTGGGAACGTGCAGATCTTGTTGGCGGCGGAGAGTTTCTCGGATCTCATTAACCGCTGGCAGTACCTGTACCTCGTCGCGCTCCACGACCGGATGCTCGTCCGCCAGATTCAGGAGCTGAAGAACTTGCTGGAGTCGCAGCACGACAAGCTGCGCCAGGAGGTTGAAGGCCTGCGGGAGGTCCGCGACGAGAAGGTCCGCGAGATTCAGGATCTGTATCACCTAGAGCGTGAGCGCACACGACGCCTGAGAGCCGTTCGCGGCCTGCAGGTGACGACGGGGCGCCGACTGGAAGAGCTGGAACGAGATGAGCGCGAGCTCACCGGCCTGGTCGATCGACTAGAGCGGGAGCGTGAAGCGGCGGAAGCGCTCGCCGCCACGGGTCCCACCCGGGGGACGCTGACGCCGGCCGAGATGGGGCAACTGGACTGGCCCGTGGAGGGGCGGGTCATCTACGGCTATGGCCAGCAGCGCAACAGCGACGGCACCGTCATCCTCAGGAACGGTATCGGCATCGCGGCTGCGGAAGGGACACCGGTCAAGGCGGTGGCCGGCGGGACCGTCGTCTTCGCACAGCCCTACCTCGGCTACGGGCCCTCCGTCATCCTGAGCCACGGCGGCGGATACTACTCCGTGTACCTTTACCTCTCCGAGATCCTGGTCACCCAGGGTTCGCGCGCAGCCATGGGCCAGGTCATTGGGCGAGTCGGCGGAGCGGGTACACCGGAGGGCCCACACCTCCAGTTCCAAATCCGTGGTAACCGTCGGGCGATCGACCCGCTACCCTGGCTGCGGAGGCGGCGTGGCTGAGCTCGGCTACCTCACCGTCATCGGCCATGAGGACATCCGACTGCGCCTCTCCCGCGCCGCCGAGCTGAGTCGGCTGCCCCAGTCGCTCCTCCTCTACGGTCCCCGCGGAGTCGGAAAGCAGAGACTGGCGCTCTGGACGGCCGCCATGCTCAACTGCACCGGTGGCTCGCCCCGCCCGTGCGGCGCCTGCCGCGCCTGCCGGCTCGCGGCACGTCTCGAGCACCCGGACATTCACTGGTTCTTCCCGCTTCCCCGCCCGAAGCGGGTATCCAGCGCTGATCAGCTCGAGCAGAAGCTGGAAGACTACCGGGCCGAGCTACTGGAGGAACGGCGAACGAACCGGCTGTACCATGAGGAGGAAGAGGGCGCTACCGGTATCTACGTCGCCGCGGTGCGGACCATGCGCCGACTCGCCTACAAGGCGCCGGCGATGGGGCCGGTCAAGGTACTCCTCATCGGGCAGGCGGAGGCGCTGGTGCCGCAGCTGGGAAACCCGGAGGCCGCCAACGCCCTGCTCAAGCTGCTGGAAGAGCCGCCCGCCGATACCACGCTCATCCTCACCAGCGATGTTCCCGGCGCTCTGCTCCCGACCATCCGCTCCCGCGTGCAGGCTGTGCGTGTGCACCCCCTGCCGATGCGACAGGTCGCCGAGTTCCTGACATCAGAGCTTGACGCAACGGCCGCCGAGGCCCGTCGCTTGGCCAGCCTGAGCAGCGGCTCCATTGGCAGGGCCCTTCAACTCCTGGATGAGGCCCGCGAGAACTTACAGGAGGGCGGCGTCACTCTGGTGCGCGCGCTCCTCGATGGCAGCCCGGCCGCGCGGCTTGCCGCAGCCCACGCCTATCGCTCCTTCGGCGCGCGCGGCGCCTTCGGCCGGGCCCTCAGCGAGACCCGCAGCCTGCTGCGCGACCTCCTCGCCGTCGCCGCCGGCGCGGACAGCGCCGCCGCGGACCCAGAGCTGGTCGCCTCGCTGGCGGGCGGCACAGCCTCGAGCCCCGAGCAGATCATCAGCGCCCTCGCAGCTGTGGATGAAGCCCGGGAGCTCGCCGATCGTAACGTCAACCCGCAGCTCATCGTCGTGAACCTTCTGTGTCGGGCGAGCCTCACACCCGGCACAGCGCCCATCGGCTCCAGCGCCCTAGAAGGACGCCGCTAGAAATGGCGGAGAGAAAGCCCAAACTAAGCCATGTCGACGCGCACGGCAGGGTACAGATGGTCGATGTAGGAGGGAAAGAGCCATCCCGGCGGACCGCCAGCGCCGAAGGTTGGATATGCATGCAACCTGCAACGCTGGCGGCCATACGCCAGAACGCCGTCGAGAAGGGCGACGTGCTCGCCGTCGCTCAGATCGCCGGTATCACCGCTGGTAAACGAGCCGCCGAGTGGATCCCACTTTGCCACTCTCTACAGATCGACCTAATTGATGTATCTTTGACGCTGGAAGAGGACCTTCCAGGCGTGAGGATCGAGGCCCGGGCCGGGGTCACTGGCCGGACCGGTGCCGAAATGGAAGCGCTGGTGGCTGTCAGCGCTGCCTTGCTCACCGTCTACGACATGTGCAAGGCGCTCGACCGCACGATGGAGATCAGCGCCATCCGACTGGTCGAGAAGCGCGGCGGCCGGAGTGGAACCTGGCAACGGCGTGCGACGTAGATAGCACGAGTCGCCGAAGCGAGGTGCGCAGCGCTATGGTGGTGGCGGAAGCGGACGTGGTGTGGGCCAAAGCTGTAGGATTTCCTACGATCTTCCAGTGCCCGCCTTTGGCCCGGCTGAAGGCAATGCTCGGGCGGTGCTTCCGGGACAGAGTTGAGCGTCGAAGGGGGACGCGAGCGCCTTTCAGCCGAGTGGAGTCCCACGCAGAAACCGGAACCGTAGCCAAGCCGTAAGGGTTCAGGGGCCTGAGGGCAGCGCAGCCGAGTGCTGCGCCGCGTGTGGAGGGGCGATGGCGGCGGAACGAATGGGCCAGGATAGGAGAGGTATGCGAAATCATACATCGACGTGGCAAAGCGAGGCCGTCCCGCTGAGGTGGCCGCTCAACTACGCCAGGTTGGCGACTGTGCCATTACCCGTCTGGGCGCTCGTGCTGATCGCGACCGTGTTCGGTACAGCCGGCGTGCTGGACGTGGCGCCCGAGATGAGCAACCCGGCAGCGGCGCAGTTGGGCTCCGAGCTTGCGGTCCTCACTGGCGAGGTGCGCGGGCTGCGGAGCGAGCTGGAGCTCAGCGGTCTCGAGATGGAGCGCTTGGAGCAGATCCAGCGCTACTCGAGCGCGTTCGGGATTCCGGCCGACCGGGCCATGCAGGTCTATGACATCGCCCTGGCAGAGGATGTGAACCCCGAGCTTGCGTTCAACCTCGTCAGGGTGGAGAGCGGTTTCCGTCGCACGGCGGTGAGCTCCGCGGGCGCGATCGGTTACACGCAGATCCGTCCGAGCACCGCGCGCTGGCTCGATGCAACGGTCGAGGCAAGAGACCTGTTCGATGCGGAGATGAACCTGCACCTAGGATTCCGCTATTTCCGCTATCTCCTCGACGAGTACAACGGTGACACCCGTTTGGCGCTGCTTGCCTATAACCGCGGTCCCGGTCGTGTCGGTGATCTGCTGACGTTGGGCATCGATCCGGCGAACGGGTATGCGAAGGCGGTGCTGGGCGAGTAGAGCGAAGGGAAAAACGCAGGCAGCCAACGGGCCGGATCTGCGATTCCGGCCCGTTGGCTTTGCCCATCAGTTGTCCGGCCCCACGTAAATCCTGACTTCGTCTCCCGGATGAATCAGGCTGCTGGTCAGCCCATTCCATCGCATCAGATCCCGGGGAGTGACGTCGTAGCGCTGGGCGATCACCCAAAGACTGTCACCGTTCTGGACACGGTAGGTGATATAGGGCCCATCCGGCCGCTGCGGCATGACCGTCCGGGTTGTCCTCGGGCTCACTCTGGGCGCTGCAGTGAACCGAGGCAGCCTCCCCGCCCTGGGAATGATGAGGCGCTGGCCGACCTGTAGACGCCGCGGGTTGACGCCCCCGTTTGCCGCTCGAATCGCCGACACGCTCACGCCATAGGCCTGAGCGATCTCGCTCAGCGTATCCCCGCGCCGCACCACGTGCAGCACCCAAGTGACCCGCTCGGATGGCGCAACGGTCGCGTAGTTGACCGCGAACAGGTGACTGCGGCCGGGTGGCACACGCACCGAATGCCGCTGGCCCGGTGGGGTAACGCCGCGCAGAATCTGCGGATTCAGCTCCATCAGTTCGGCGACGGACACGCCGCAAGCATCGGCGATCACATCCAGACTCGTCGCATCGGGCACCTGGACGACATCGTAGGCCAAGGGCAGCTGCTGCTCGATCTCCACGAAGCCGAAATGTTCCGGCTGTTTCGCGATCAATGCCGCGGCGATGAGCTTCGGGACGTAGTTGCGCGTCTCCCTCCGCAGGTAGCGGCGCTGGGACAGCGTCCAGAAGTCGTCGCTGCCGGATCGGCTGATCGAGCGACGCACACGGGTCGCGCCGCCGTTGTACGCCGCCGCCGCCAGGTACCACGAGCCGAACTCCTCGTACAGGTCTCTCAGGTGGGCAGCAGCCGCCTTCGTGGCAAGAATCGGATCGCGTCGTTCATCGACCCAATAAGAGATCTGCAAGCCGTAGCGCCGCGCCGTGCTCGAAATGAACTGCCAAAGGCCAACTGCGCGTGCCCGGCTATAGGCCCGCGGGCTGAAGCCGCTTTCGATCAGTGAGACATAGACCAGATCCTCCGGCAGACCCGCGTCGCGAAACATCGCGCGCATCATCGATTCGTACCTGCCGGCGCGAGACAGATAGATAGCGAAGTTACCACGCCCGTCGGTCTGGAAATACTCGAGCCAGCGCTCGACCGATTCGTTGATCGTGATCGGGATATCCCAACTCGGACCCTCTGACTCGAGTTCCCGAGCATCCTGCTCGCCGAACATCTCGCGCACTTCCGCCTCGACTTCGGCGTCCGTCGCAGCCGTCACGCTCTCCACGACCTGAGCCAGGAGTGTCCCAACGCTATCCTCTACCGAGGTCAGGTCGGCTTCACCCTCCCAGCCGGCAGGCACCGGCTCAGCGGCAGGGCGTCTCGTCGCACACCCCACCGCCAGCGCCGTGGTCGCTGCGATCCCGACGGTCAGCCGGGTTGCTCGATTCATCCCCTGCCCTCCAACAGCTCGTCAAGCGCGCTCAGGAAGAGCATGACGCTCTGCTCACGACACGTCTCTCCCATCAGCCCGATCCGCCAGACCTTCCCGGCTAAGGGACCCAGCCCACCTCCAATCTCGATCCCGTAGCGCTCCAGCAGAGCCCGTCGAAACCTCTTGTCATCGACACCGGCCGGCACGCGCACCGACGTGAGCTGCGGCAGTCGGTACGGCTCTTCGACCAGCAACTCGAGTCCACGCTCCATCAGGTTGCTCTGCAGTAGACCGCCCCAGCGACGGTGCCGTTCATAACGCGCCTCCAGACCCTCCTCGAGAATCGCGCACAGCCCCTCGTGCAGCCCGTAGAGCGCGTTGATCGGCGCCGTATGGTGATACACCCGCTCGGACCCCCAGTAGGCGGAGATCATCGATAGGTCGAGGTACCAGCTCTGCACCTTGCCGGATCGGGACCGCACCCGCTCCACGGCGCGCTCCGATAGGGTGATCGGCGCCAAGCCGGGTGGCACGCTGAGGCACTTCTGCGTGCCCGAGTATGCAACGTCGATACCCCGCGCATCGACGTTCACCGGAACACCTCCAAGACTCGTCACCGTGTCCACCAGGAACAACGTGTCCGTGCGGCGCAGGTACCCAGCAAGCTCATCGAGCGGCTGCTGCACCCCGGTTGAAGTCTCGGCGTGAACCACCGCCAGCAGCCGCGCTCTTGGATTCGCCTTGTGCGCGTCGATCAATCGGCGCACGTCCAGCGGCTCTCCCCAGGCCGCCTCCACTGCCACGACCCGGGCACCGGCTCGCTCCGCAACATCCTTCATCCGCTGACCGAACACACCGTTGACCCCGATGATGGCGCAGTCGCCCGGCTCCAGCAGGTTCACAAACGCCGTCTCCATCCCTGCCGAGCCCGTGCCTGAGATCGGCACGGTGAGTCGGTTCTCCGTACCGAAGATCTCCCGCAACTGCGCCGCTACCTCGTCCATGAGGCCCAGAAAGTCCGGATCCAGGTGCCCGACCGTGGGCCGCGCCATCGCCAGCAGCACACGTGCACTGACCCCTGAGGGCCCGGGGCCCATCAGGATACGTCGCGGTGGCTCAAAGGGCGGGTAATGCGCGCTCATTCGCCTGAGTTCGCTCAGAGGGGAGAGAAACCGCGTCAGGGGAGGGTGACGCTCAAACACTTACTATTCGCCAGTCGCGAGGAAGTTCCCCAACACGCGGTTGGTGGCGTTCAGCACCGCCCGGGCCACTCCGTGCGGCAAGCTGCCGTCATCGGTGGGGGCGGTGCCGACGAGCCGGCGGTGACCACCCGTCTCAGGGTCGAGCACGCTCAGCGCGACTATCGCCACCAGATCGTCGAACGCCCTGACGGCCTTCACACCCACGAGCCGAAAGCTCACGCGAGCGCCCAACAGCCTGTGGAGCGCATCAAGCGTGGCCTCCGCGCACACGCGCAGGTCAACGGCGCCGTGCCCCACGGCTGCAGCCTTGCCGCGGTACTCCACGGCTCTCCATTCGAGAGCGATCTCAGCCTGGGCACGCGTATCGGCGGCGTGCGACAGCTGAGCCTCTACCAGCCTGACGCGCTCGCGCGGAAGGCTGTCTTGCCACGAGTTGTTCATTGCAGCTCCGGCAGGATTCGGCCGTGCTTCAGCTCGCATCGCCGCGGGGGGAAGCCTGCTAGGCCGCAGAAGTCAGCCAGCGTACAAAAGCTAGAGACGCGGCCGACCCCTGTCAACGTCCCCGCTGCCACGCTCACAGGTTATAGTTCGGCGCCTCGCGAGTGATGGTCACGTCATGCGGGTGCGACTCGCGCAGGCCGCCTACCGTGATGCGGACGAAGCGCGCCTTCCGGCGCAGTTCCTTCAAGCTGGCGGCGCCGCTATAGCCCATACCGCTCCGCAGCCCGCCCACGAGCTGGTAGATGACATCGGCGACGGGCCCCTTGTAAGGCACACGGCCTTCGATTCCCTCAGGCACGAGCTTCTGGCCGTCGAGTTCGCCCTCCTGGAAGTAGCGATCGGCCGAGCCCTCCTCCATAGCGGATAGCGAGCCCATGCCACGGATCACCTTGAACCGGCGTCCCTCCAACAGGAATGACTCGCCGGGGCTCTCCTCGGTGCCGGCGAACACCGATCCCATCATCACGGTGTCCGAGCCGGCGGCGATTGCCTTGACGATATCGCCGGAGTGCCTGACACCGCCGTCGGCAATCACTGGGACTTCGCCACGGCAACCCTCCAGCGCCTCCATGATGGCCGTGAGCTGCGGCACGCCGACGCCTGTGACGACGCGCGTGGTACAGATGGAACCGGGTCCGACGCCCACCTTCACGGCATCTGCACCCCGCTCCACCAGTGCCGCTGCCCCGTCCCGTGTGGCCACGTTGCCGGCGGCCACGTCCACATCGGGGAAGCTCTTCTTCAGCTGGCTAACCACGTCGAGAACGCCCTGCGAGTGACCGTGCGCGCTGTCGATCATCAGCAAGTCCACACCCACGCGCACCAACTCGCCCGCCCGCTCCAGATCTGAGCTCCGCGTGCCGACGGCTGCACCCACTCTCAGGCGACCGTGGTGGTCCTTAGCCGCCTTGGGAAACTGGCGGCGCTTGAAGATATCCTTGACGGTGATCAGTCCCTTCAGGTAGCCCGCGTCGTCGACCACCGGCAGTTTCTCGATCTTGTGCTCGTGGAGTATTCTCTCCGCGGCATCCAGCGAGGTGCCGACCGGCACCGTGACGAGCCGCTCGCGGGTCATCACGTCCCTAAGCGGCCGATCCAAGTCCGTCTCGAACTGCAAATCCCGGTTCGTCACGATCCCCACCAGCCGCCCGTCCTGCTCGACGATCGGCACACCGCTGATCGAGAACTGTGCCATCAGCCTGTGAGCGTCGCGCAAGGACGCATCTGGGTTCAGCGTGATCGGATTGAGGATCATCCCGCTCTCCGAGCGCTTCACCCGGTCCACCTGGGCGACATGCTGCTCGATCGTCATGTTCTTGTGAATGATGCCGATCGCCCCCTGCCGTGCCATCGCGATGGCCATCTCGGCCTCAGTCACCGTATCCATCGCTGCCGAGACCAGCGGGATATTGAGAAGGAGGTTGCGCGTCAGCCTGGTGCTCACGTCAACATCTTGGGGGTGGACAGTCGAGTGCCGTGGGACCAGCAAGACATCATCGAACGTCAAGGCCAGCGGAATCTCAGTCTCTCGTCGTCCCATAGCCGCCTGCGCTCAGCAGCCAAAAAGCAAACGCCCGAGTCGCACTGCTTCGCGCGCGCTCGGGCGGTGTCCACTCTCCACAACTCTTCATGGCACAAGATAGACCGCAGCTCAGTCGGGTGTCAACGGTCCTCCACTCCCTCCCTCAGTCTGCGCCGTACCAGCACGGGTATCCGGCGGGCCAGATCCTCGATGCTGCCGCATAGCGATTCCAGCGCTTCCTCCGGGCCGTCCCAGTGAGCGCGGACCAGCGCGGGGCCCACGTTCGTCAGCAGCCGATCGATCGCCAAAGCAACGAAGAAGAGATCGTCAAGCTGGCCCAGCAGCGGCAGCAGATCCGCGATCAGGTCCAGGGGTGCAAGCGTATAGGCCACTGCCGCCACCAGAATCGCCTTGTCGGCACGGGAGACACGCGAGTCGCCTACCAGCCGCGCCAGCAGCAGCAGGAACCGTGGTATGCCCGCTAAGAGAGCGCGGATTCGACCTCGCGACCTGGCCATCTCAGTCAACGATGATCTTGGTGGACCGGTCCTCCGGTCCCTCACCTGTGTCCGCCTTACGAGGCTTGCGCCGGACATCAGCCAGCTCCTGCGCCACATCCCGAGCCGTCTTGGCCGCAGTGCCGACGGCCCGATCAACAACGCTCAGCGCGCTCATGACACCCTTCAGTGCCCAAGGCGCTGCCCGCCTGGCCCGCAGTTTGTCCTGGATCCCTTCCGCGAAGCGCTGCATCTTGTCTGGTTCCGGCGGCTCCTCACCGTACCTCTCCTCCAGGAACTCGATGTAGTCGAGCACCTGGTAGAGCCGCTCGTCAGGCAACGATTCCAGCTTGCGCCAGACACGCCGGCGCAGAAACGCATCCGCCATCTTCAAATCTCCTCTCTCGGCTCGACCGACGCACCGCCTCCCACATTCACCTCGAACGGTACCGAGAGCTCGGCCGGTCCCAAGCGTATCTCAACGTCCAACAGCGTCCCACCTAACCACGCGGCACGCACGACATCGCAGTCCTCCGCGTACGCGCAGTCCAACTCCCATGGCATCTCCAGTCGCTGGCCCTCTCCCGCATCAAACACCAACAGGCTGCGCCGCCCACCAGGGTGCGCCAGCCAGATGGCCAGATAGCGTCCCGCCGGCGCCCAGAGGACCGAGTCAGGCAATGCCGCCGACCAGCGGCCGATTACACTGACGGGTGGCTGCCGCGGCCCTACGACACCGACGCAGGCACCGGGGCCAGCTGTCTCCCAAGCGGCCCACAGCGTGTCGGGTGAGAGGTGTAGGCGGCGGAAGCGGGATCGCCCGAGCTCGGGGATCAGCACAACACAGTCCACCAGCGTATCCTGCGCTGATCCCGCGCCGGGCAGCACGGCAAGCGCCTTCAACGACTCACCCTGCACCCTGTAGAGAACGCCGTCGCGAATCGCGTACGGGCCATCCCGCGCCAACTCGCCGCTCGGGTGCTCCTCCTTAGCAGCGGGCGACCGCCCATCCTCGCCGCAGCCGCACAGACAGGCGGCGAGGACGGTCCCGGCCAGCAGTAGGGTACGGAGCACAGGATTCATGGGTCGACAACAAGGTTTCCTGCCGTAAGCGGGCGCCCACCAGCTGCGCCTTGCCCGCCCTATACTACCGATCCGCAGTACGTGCGCGCTAGGACGGGCACGAGCGCGGCGATTTCCGCCCGCGACTCCCGACGGGCGGCGTCAGAGCCTGGCCGTGCCGAAGTGGCCCGTGCTAAGTTGACAGCTCCAGCAACGGTTCTCACGACGTTACCCGGGACGCATTCGAATGGATCTCAACGGACGCGTGGCTCTCGTGACGGGCGGCGCTCGCCGGCTAGGCCGCGAGATCGCCCGCGCCCTCGCGGCCGCAGGCAGCGATCTCGCCGTTCATCACCACGCCGCGCCTGAGCACGCCGAGGTCACTGTCTGTGAACTCCGCGGACTCGGAGTCCGGGCCGAGGTCTTCCAGGCCGATCTGCGCCGACCCGAGCAGATCGCCACCCTCTTCGACGAGATCGCAACGAGTTTCGGCCATCTCGATATCCTGGTCAACAGCGCTGCGCTCTTCGAGCGCAAGCCAGCGCTCGACATCACGCCGGCGGATTGGGACCGCGTGATGAACCTCAACCTCCGGGGCGCCTTCATGTGCAGCCAGCAGGCGGCACGTCTGATGATGGGGTGCGGTACTGGCGTGATCGTCAACATCGCAGATGTGGCTGCATTCCAGCCCTGGCCAGCCCATGCTCATTACTGTATCTCGAAGGCTGGACTCGTGATGATGACCCGCGTGCTGGCTCGCGCGCTGGCTCCGGAGATCCGCGTGAATGCAGTCGCGCCCGGTCCCGTGTTGCCTCCCGAAGGCCTAACCGACGGCGAGCGTCAGGAGCTAGCCCAACTGACCGAGTTGAAGAGGTGGGGAACCCCGGAGGACGTGGCTCGCACGGTGCTGTTCCTCGTCGCTTCCGACTACATCACGGGAGAGACGATCGTCGTCGACGGTGGCAAGACGTTGAGGGGCTAGGGTGCGCTCCCCTCCATGACGACCAGCGCGCAGGCGAACCCCGCCTCGTGGCTCAGGCTCACCCAAACCCTGTCCACACCCACGCGCTCTGCCCGCGCTCGCGCCGAGCCAGCGAGCTTCAGAGCTGGAGATCCCGACTCGGCCCGCGTGATCTCCAAGTCCGTCCAACGCGTGCCGGGGATCTTGCCGGTGCCCAGTGCCTTGAGTGCGGCCTCCTTAGCGGCGAAGCGGGCCGCCAGGCACTCCGACGGGTCAGCGCGCTGATCACAGTCCGCCAGCTCAGCTGGCGTGAAGAGGCGCCGACGTGCACGCTCGCCGTGCCGCTCGACCAGCGAGCGAAGCCGCTCCACACGCACCAGATCGACACCGATGCCGACAATCATGTTGAGAATGCCGGGATGTTTTACCTCACCCCTCCAGTAGTGAAGGGATGCTCACCTCGGAAGCTGACGGGTGAACGAGCACACCGTCCCCAGTAGGCAGGCTGATGACGGCGGGCGCATCCTTCTCGATTCTATGGAAGCCTTTCCCTTCAAGAATTCGGTGCACGAAGATGCGCCGCACAAATACCATGACGCTCGCCAGCACCGGCACGGCGACCAAGAGACCCACGAAGCCAAGCAGCTTCGCCACCACCAGCACGGAGATGATCGTGAGCACCGGCGGGAGCTCTACCTTCTTCTCGAAGACCATCGGGGCGACGACGTTGGCCTCGAAGATATGCACGATGACGCCGAGCAAGATCACCAAGAGCGCCTTCGTGAGCCCCCCACCGGAGAGGACGAACAACGCCGGAAGCAGCGTCGATACGATGGTGCCGAAGAAGGGCACAATCACAGCCAGGCCCGTGAACACACCGAAGGCGAGCGAGTAGGGGACCTCGAGCAGGATGAGTCCGATCCACGTCAGCAAGCCGAGGACCAGCATTGATATGCCCAACCCGACCAGCCAGGCCCGCAGAGTGTGTCCCAGATCGGCCAGAATGTCACGGGCCAGCTCACGGTACGCGGGCGGCGTCAGCGCGATCACACCTTCACGGTACAGCGACGGCTTGAGCGCCATGTAGATTCCCATGATCAGAACCGAGACCACGTGTATCAGAACGCCGATCCCGGAGAACACGTAGGGCACGACGTCGCCGAAGAACTCGCTGACCTGCTGGTAGACTCGGTCCACAAAGCCCGGACCCTCCTGGCCACCCTCACTGATCGTCGGGCTGAGGATGCGACCGAGTAGGTTGTCCTCTTGAGCCAGCCGTTGGAGCTCAAGCTCCAGCGCATTGATGTGCCGCGGCAAAGCGCTGATGAGCCCCTCGAACTGATTGATAACGGGCGGAACGATCAGCAGCCCGACCAGGCCGATCACGAGTACAGTACCGAGCAACGCTGTGATGAGCCCGAGCCCGCGTGCCAGACCCAGTCGGACGGACAAGAAATCCGTGACCGCGGCCAGGTAGATGGCGAAGAGCGCCGAGATGAACAGCAGGAAGAGGATCTCGGCGACGCTGTAGATGAACAGCAGGATGAGGACGACGAATACAGTCGTCGCCAGAACGCCGTAGGCCTGGCGCGAAGTGAAGATCCGCGGAGTGTCAGCCAGCTTCTTCCTCCTCCGCCCCCTCTTCCTCGATGATCTCCGCCTCGCGCACCTCGTCGGGGGCAACTTCCGACTCGGCGCCCGCCGCCGGCAATAGGCCCATCTCTTCCTTTAAGGCAGTCAGTCTGCGCTCCACATCAATGTCACCGCCCTCAAGACGCGCGAACTGCTGTTCCAGTTCGTCACCACCGAGCTCCTCATCCACCTCTGCAGCGGCCAGCGCCCGCATCTCTGCCTCTTCGATCCGCTCTGCCATACGCTCGAAAGCCTCGAACGAGCTGCGATCGGCGAGACCCGCCATCGTCTCATGGATGCGCTTCTGAGCCTCGGCTCGCTTCTGTCGGGCAATTAGGAGATTCCGCTTGCGCTTCGCCTCTTCGATCTTGCTGCTCAGCTGCCGCAGCGTATCCTTCAGCTTCTCGGTCTCGGAGGCGTGGCCTCGCCACTGGTCCTCGAGCGTCCCCGCGTGCCCGCCGTGCTCCTGGCTGCGCAGTAGAGCCTGACGAGCTAGATCCTCGCGACCCTCGCGGAGTGCCAGCTTCGCGCGCCGCTCCCAATCGGCGCTCTGATCTCGCTCATCCTGAACCTGGCGCCGCAGCTTCCGCTCGTCAGCGATCGCTACCGCGACCTCTTGCTTCGCCTGCGCCAGTTGGGATCGCATGTCATCGATGATCTGGTTCAGCATCTTCTCGGGGTTCTCTGCCCGAGCGATAAGGTCGTTGAGATTCGACCGGATCATCGTCGATAGCCTGCTCCAGATACTCATGGCTCTCTCTCTATGGCGTCCGGTAACGGGACAGCGTCTCGTAGTGCGACCGCAAGGCCAGCATGATGCTCTCCAGTGAGGCCTGGAACTCGCTGAAATCAAGATCCGCCAGCTGCAGTGCGTCCGTCAGCACGATCTGGTTTTCGGCCAGGCCGTAGGCACCGTGCAGGAGGTCTGCCGCATTGAGTTCAAGAAGTTCACGGAAAAGCCCATTCCGCAACTCCTCGTCGTCAGGCGCATCCATCACGGTGACCCGCATCAGCAGCACCGGAGGGTCATGGGTGACAAAAACCGGCGCGACCTCCTGGACGTCGCCCACCACCCATAGCCCCTCCTCAAGCTCCTGGTACGGCAGCTCCAGCCTGAGCATGAAGTTCTCTACGTCTTCGCGCGTGACCATGGCCTCCGCCTATGTTCGATTGTCAACGTCCTCGATCTCGCCAGGACCGAGACTGAGACGTCGCGGTTCCGACAGCAGCCGCGTCAGGAAAGACTGCTCCTCGACCACCCGGTCCAGACGGTCGCGGAGCTCCTCCACGTCCCGCCGCAGCGTCTCCAGCTCGGTGTGCGAGACCGACCCTTCCGGCGCCCGTGGCGGCACAAGGTTACGAACCGCCTCCCCCAATGCCTTACCTACCGGCGAGTCGATCAGAATGATCTTGGCCAGGATAACGAGCACCAGCAGGTACAATATTGGCATCATCAGCAACTACGGCACCGTGGGGCCGGGGGTTTCTCCCCTGAGGGAAACCGCCCGCACAGACGAGCGGCCCGCGCGACCTCCAGCAAATATCGGCTTGTTACGGCGGATTGGCCAGGTCAGGAAGAACGCTCCCGGCGCGTGCTGCGAAGCAACAGCGACAGCTGAGCGTGTAGAGCCCCACATTTGTCCCTTGCCTGACTCCACTGCTTTCGTCCCGCCAGCGCCCGCACCTCCTCAAGCCCCTCTGCCATGATCTCCAGCGAGCCCGTGCCCAGCGCCAGCTCGGCGCCCGCAGCACCAGCCGCCGACTCCCTCAACTCCCCCAGCATACGCTCCGACTCCGCAAGCTGATTCTCCACTCGCGAACGAAGCTCATCCTTCGAAAGCACTGGCTTGACCGCTGGCGCAGCCGCCGGCTCCGCAGCGGCCTCTTCCCCCGCGACCGCCGGCACCGTGGCCTTCTCTGCCACTTCCGCCGGCGCCGTCACCGTCTCCGCCCTGACGGCAGGCCCTGGCGCCGACGGTTCAGCGGCAGTCGGCTCCCCGACGCGGGCAGGTCGGCGACGACGCAGCAGTACGACGGCCACAATGACCCCGAGGACCGCGACGACGGCCACGATGATCAGGACTTCGCTCAACATCCCTCCTGAGAGATCATGCCGGTGGCGAGACTAGACGGGGAGTCGATCGGTGAAAAACAGGATCAGATAGGCCACCCCCCAGGCGATGAGGAAGGTGTAGGCGCCGAGCAGCCAGGCTCTGGACCGTCTGCGCTTGCCGTCGACTCCAGCGGACCCGGCCTCGACGGGTGCGAGTGCGGGGGTGTTGGCCTCTTCCAGCGTAATCTGGTCAGCTACCTTACGTTCGAGCATCTCAATGTTCTCACGCTGCCGTTAAGAAAGCCAACCACCGCTCCTGAGCCCCTGCCCTAACCGGCAGTTCCCCCATCCCTGGCTCTCTAGCCCAGCGATCCAGCCGAGAAGTCTTTCGCTGAAAGGGCCAGTAACCTATCGGTGGTTCGGGGATGGTGTCAAGAGATCAACGCCCGCCCGCAGCGGCGGTCTCCAGCTCCTCAACGCGGCTCGCCAGCTTCTGGATGAGGCCCTTGTATGCGATGATGGTGCGAACCCACGCCAATCTCTCCCAGGCGGTTATCAGAACGTAGGCAACGGCAAAGAAGAGCAGGAATACCCAGGACTGGATGAGAGGCGACACGACCACGAGGGCCACCGCCAGCACAAGCGCACTCACCACGACATAGCGCACCCGACGTCGAGTGATGGAGAGGTCCGAGCTACGCTCGAGCAGCAGCCTCTCCGTAGCGGTGAGCCCCAGAGGTCCTTCTGTCATCCCTATCCACCTCCAGTTTCGTCCGATCAATCAGTCTACGAACACGGATCCAAGCAGGTGCTTTCGGTCTCCCAAGGCCCGTACCCCGCAGCGAGCAGAGGCTAGAGTTGGGAGATGTCCTTCGTGTCCTCGTCTGCTCCCTTCGGCACTGCCCGGCTCGCGCCGATGAGGACGTAGTCTGACAATCGATCCCGCAGCCCAGAGAGGATGCGGAAGCGTTTCCTGACCTTCCGCTGATGGAGAGCGCGCAAGGCGGCGTAGCCACCGCCCCAGACGGCCGCCCCGCCGAGGACAGCGACCACGGTGCCGCCTCCCAAGGAGAGAGCGGCGGCACCGACGACTACTGCGGCCAGGCCACCAACCATGACCGAGAGGATGCCCAGGAACTGCTCGTCATAGCCGGGGTGTTCCACGATGCGGATTCTCGTCTCTCCACCCCCCGGAATCACATTAACCTGCAGGCGTTCCGTCCAGCCCTGGGAGCCGGGACTGGAGTCCCAGGAGAGTGATTCATCCAGAGTCTCGTTCAGCTGTCCAGATTGTCCTACCGTTTCGCGGATCTCCCGCAGCAGCCACCCGTGATCCTCCCGCGGCACCTCTCCATCGACGATCTGCTCGAACTCGATCTTCCCGGTGACACCGAAGTAACCGCCGCGAACCATGCCACCAGCAGGCCGGTCCAGTGCTCTGGCCGCCTCTCTCACCCGTTCCGGCGGGATGCCGACCTCGGCAGCGATCTGCTGGATGCCGCCCAGGGAGAGCGCACCGTCCAGCGTTGGCCCGGCTTCTATCTCGGCCGCGCGTCTGACGATCTCCCGCGCCTCAGATTCGCTGTACCTGCGTGTGCCCTTGAACGCGTCAGCGAGGGCCGAGGCGAACTCGCCGGCAGTCAGGAACCTGTCCTCCGGGCGCAAGCGCATCGCCCGTACCAGCGTCTGCTCCACGAGCCCTGGAAGCAGGTCGAGTCTCTCACGGTGGTGTGGCGGTGCGTCAACAAAGCGCCCCAACTTGCCAGCCTGCTCGGTAACCCACATGCCTGGGTTCTCACCGATAGTCGCCTCGTAGAACACGCAGGCCAGACTGTAGATGTCTGTCCGCTCGTCCAGGTCGGCGCGCCCGGCGGCCTGTTCCGGGCTCATGTAGCCCAGCGTGCCCACCGGGAACCCCGTGCGTGTCAGATGCTCACCGCGTCACGGTGCACGATGCCCCTTCGGTGGGCATAGCCCAACGCGTCCGCCACCTCACCTGCGAACTCGAGGGCAGTCCCCGGCGATAGGCACCCCTCCCGCTCGAGCAGTGCCCGCAGCGAATCCTCCACGAACGGCATGACATAGTAGAGGAAACCTCCCGCCTGCCCCGAGTCGATGAGCGTGAGAATATGCGGGTGAGTGAGCTGGGCGGCGATGCCGATCTCCTGCAGGAACCGCTCCGCGACGACAGACGCGGCGAGTTCCGCGTGCAGCACTTTCAGGGCGACCGGGCGCTCGTGCCTGACGTCCTCGGCCATATAGACGGTGGCCATGCCACCGCGCCCAAGCACTCGCTGCAGCTCGTACCGCTCCGGAAGGGCGGAACTGAGGCTCTTCGGTATGTCGCTCATGCCCTTAGGTCGCTCGCGGTCCGAAAGGTATCTTCGACACTCGTTGGCCAGCAAGCCAACCGTGCGGCAAGGCCCTCACTTTGATGCGAGCGACCGGGCGCTCTACCTAGGCTTCGACGCTCCTAGTGTGTCCCGTCCCGTACAGCAGCTTCAAGCTTTCTTCTCTTCGATCAACCGGTTCGCGCGCAGTAGCAGCAGGATGGTGTCTATCAGCAAGGCACCAGTTCCCATGTAGAAGAGGGTCTGTCCGGTGTCACTCCCGATATAGAAGAGGGCGACGATGTAGAAGCCGAGACCGACCAGGAAGAGGAAATAGCAGAAGTAGATCATGATCCTTCTCCCGTTGCTGGTTCCGCCTTGGCCCTGGGCCTCTGGAACCGCTGCACCCTAAGGCGAGCGTTCGAGTAAGGCAACGGACGGAGCAGTCGGGACAGGTTTCACCGGCTGACGGGAAGCCCAGGGGTGGGTTACGCTCCCCCGCAGGCGCTCAGTCCTGCGCATCCCACGATTCCCTGATTCTCCGAGTCAGAGCCGGCTCGATCCCCATGAGGCGCTGGTAGAGCACCAACTGACCCCGGTGGTACATCTCCTGTGCGATCCCGTGATTCAGCCACGCTAACCTAGTCCCCTGCTCCCCGTCGAAGCGCGTGATCAGCTGAAGCATGGCGAGCTCGCCAGCGGCGCGGAATTTCTGCTCGGCTTCACGGATCGACGATCGCAACAGGTCGAGCAGCTCCGCCTTCGTCCCAGCGTCTTTCACATGAGCGGCGTAGAGGTCGAGCAGCTCCGGCCATGGCGCGCGGTGGAAATCGGTATCGGGACGAGTCAGCTCGCCGGTCATCATTAGTGCGACTTCCAGGATGTGCTGAATCAGCTCCGTCAGACTGCGCGTCTCAGGTGTCGGACGGAAATCGAACCGGTCGTCCGGGATATTCGCCACCTCATCGATGAGGCCCTGCCGGACATCCGACCAGGCTTCGAGCGTCTCTTCCAGCAGTGAGTCGAATAGCGTCATCGCTCGCCCTCCCTAGCGTCGCTTCGTCCAGCAAAGCGCCCGTTCCCGTCGGCCCGGGCGCTTTCCGGCCGCCGCACAGGTTGGTCACGGGCTCAGTCGTGGCTCCGCCCCTGACCTTCTGACGACCCCGGAATCTTCACCACGTTGGGCGGCTCGAGTCGTGCCAGCTTGGCCAAGTTGCCGACGATGCGGCGACCGAGCAGCGTGATCATGCCCAGGACACCCAGCAGGCCCAGCAGATCGAGCGTGCCGATCGGCACGTTCCTCAGCTCGAGGACGGGTTCGAATCCGAGTGCAAGCGCACTTCCTGCCAGGATCAGGATAACCCGCACCTCAGTCGGTCCGATCCAGTCGTACCCGAACTGGAACAAGCCCAGCACATAAGTCTCGAGGTACACGTTGATGGACATCAGGTAGAAGGCAATCAGCATTGCCAGCGCCACCGACAGCAGGAGGTAGGGCGAGAAGCCGAGCCCCACACAGACGAAGGCAGCTGCGAACATATCGGTGATGTGGTCGAGATAGTAGCCGTAGCGCGGTCGCTCGATGTGCCGCACCCGCGCCAGCGTACCGTCCAGACTGTCGCCGAACCAGTTCACCGCCCAGAGGACGTTAGCCGCCCAGAGATACCCGGTGCTCCGTCCGGAGAGCGCGTAGCAGATGCCGATGGCCAGGGCCGACACAACGCCCACGGCAGTGAGGTGGTCCGGTAGGACCCAATTCGGCAAGCGGGCAGCGAGCCGCGGGAGAACGTATGCTTCGAACGGGCGCAGCAGGTGCTTGGGTTCACGGCGATGCTCAGCTTCGGACATGCTCGGCCCCCCGTCGCTTTCGCCTCTGCCGGTTCAGCAGAGGCCGCAAGAATTGCCCCGTGAGGCTCTCCGCCACTTCCGCCACCTCCTCCGGCGTCCCAGCCGCCACGACTTCCCCGCCCCGGTCGCCGCCCTCCGGCCCCAGATCGATAATCCAGTCCGCTGTCTTGATGACGTCGAGCTGATGCTCGATCACCACCACGGTATTGCCGCGATCGACCAGCCGGTGGAGCACGTCCAGCAGCATGCGGATGTCCTCGAAGTGGAGGCCGGTCGTCGGCTCGTCCAGGATATAAAGGGTTCGCCCGGTCTGGACCTTTGACAACTCAGTCGCCAGCTTGACGCGCTGTGCTTCGCCGCCCGAAAGCGTTGTCGAACTCTGCCCCAGCGTCATGTAGCCCAAACCGACATCGTGAAGTGTCTGCAGTTTCCGTCTTATCGTCGGGATCGGGTCGAAGAACTCCAGAGCTTCTTCTACGGTCATGGCCAGCACATCGGCGATGTTCTTCCCTTTGTAGAAGACCTCGAGCGTCTCGCGATTGTAGCGTCGCCCGCGGCAGACCTCGCACGGGACATACACATCGGGCAGGAAATGCATCTCGATCTTCACCAACCCGTCGCCCCGACAGGCCTCGCAGCGACCGCCCTTCACGTTGAAGCTGAAGCGTCCCGGCGTGTACCCGCGGATCCGTGACTCAGGCAGCTGCGCGAAGAGCTCACGGATCGGAGTGAACAGGCCTGTGTAAGTGGCCGGGCTGGAGCGCGGTGTTCGACCGATAGGCGACTGGTCAACATCGATTACCTTGTCCATGCACTCGAGACCTTCGAATCCCTCGTGCTCGCCGGGTATCAGGCGCGAGCGGTAGAGCCGCCGCGCCAGCTCCCGGTAGAGGATCTCCTCCACCAGGGTCGACTTCCCCGAGCCCGACACGCCCGTGACGCAGATGAAACGGCCGAGCGGGAACTCCACATCGATGTTCTGCAGGTTGTACTGACGCGCGCCCCGCACCCACACGCTCTCGCCAGCACTTTCGCGCCGCCCCTTCGGCACCTCGATCTTGCGCTCGCCCTGCAGATAAGCGCCGGTCAGGGAGGACGAGCACGCCAGCACGTCTTCCAGCGTGCCCTCAACCACAACGTCACCACCGGTGCGGCCAGCGCCTGGGCCCAGATCCACAATGTGATCGGCTCGGCGGATCGTGGCCTCGTCATGCTCCACCACGATGACCGTGTTGCCGAGATCGCGGAGGGACTCAAGCGTTTGCAGCAGCCGATCGTTGTCTCGCTGGTGCAGGCCGATGGAGGGTTCGTCGAGGATATAGAGAACGCCGACCAGCTTGGAGCCGATTTGCGTCGCCAGTCGTATGCGCTGCGCCTCGCCACTGGACAAGCTCCCCGCGCTGCGACCCAGCGTCAGGTAGCCAACGCCCACGTCCTCGAGAAACTGCAAGCGCTCGATTATCTGCCTGAGGATCGGCTCAGCCACGGGGTCTGCGATGTGCGCGCGGTGTCCGGACCCGGACCTTCCCAGGCCCGCGAAGAACTGCCGCGCCCGCTCAGCCGTCATATCGACAACATTGCCGATCGACTTCCCTTCGAAGGTCACCGCCAGCGCTTCGCGACGCAGTCGACTGCCGCCGCACTGGGCACAGATGGCGTCCGACATGAACTCGGCAAGCCGCGTGCGCAGCCCCTCGCTCTCCGTCTCGTAGTAGCGACACTCCAGCCGCTCGACTGCCCCCTCCCAATCAAGGTCATCCGAGCCGAAGAGGATCTCTTCCCTCATGGCCTCGGGCAGCTCGTTCCAGGGGGTATTCGGATGGACACCGTGCTTACGGGCCAGCGGCTCGATGGCGCGACGACGCAGAAACCCGATCGGCGAGCCCCACGGTATCAACACGCCCTCGAGCAGCGACAGGCGACCGTCCGCGAGCATCAGATCGGGGTTCGCGACCTTGCGCGTCCCCAACCCTCCACAGGCAGGACACGCTCCATAGGGCGAGTTGAATGAGAACTGTCGCGGCTCGAGCTCAGGCAGGTTGATGCTGCAATCTGGACAGGCATAGCGCTCGCTGTACAGCTGGCTATCCGGCTCGTCTCCGTCGCTGTAGCGATCGACCTGAACCACTCCGTCAGCGGTCCGCAGAGCGACCTCGATGGAGTCGGTGAGCCGCGCCCGGTCATCACGGCGGACGGTCAGGCGGTCAACGACGATGGCGATGTCGTGATCAACGCGCCGATTCAGTTTCGGTGGGTTGTCCAGATCGTAGGTCTCACCGTCCACTCGGACGCGCACGAACCCGTCTCTGCGCGCACGCTCGAACAGCTCCCGGAACTCGCCCTTCCGTCCCCGCACCAGCGGTGCCAGTACCTCTATCCGGGTCTTATCAGGCCACTGAAGGACCGCATCGGCGACCTGCTCCGGCGTCTGTCGCCGCACCGGCCTCGAGCAGGACGGGCAATGAGGTGTACCACAGCGTGCCCAAAGCAAGCGCAGGTAGTCGTAGATCTCGGTGATCGTGCCGACCGTGGAACGGGGGTTGCGGCCTGCCGTCTTCTGCTCGATGGAGATGGCGGGTGACAGGCCTTCGATCGAGTCCACATCGGGTTTTTCCATCAGCCCGAGAAACTGCCGGGCATACGCGGACAGCGACTCGACGTAGCGGCGTTGGCCTTCTGCGTAGATCGTGTCGAAGGCAAGGCTCGACTTGCCCGACCCCGAGAGCCCGGTGATCACGGTCAGCCGGTTGCGGGGGATGTAAACGTCGATGCCCTTGAGGTTGTGCTCGCGAGCGCCGCGAACGATCAGATAGTCATCGCGCATAGCGCCAGTTTGAGCCTGTTAGCGGGCGGGCACCATCACGTTCAGCGCCCCTGGCCACACCTTCGCTACGAACGGGGTCAACCCGACCTGTTCACCATCCGCTTGCGCTGGCAGAGGTGGATCCGCCTCGACAATGATCTCGCGCCCGCTGAAATAACGCAGCCTGGGGCTCCGCCCATAGCGGCGCGTCACGATGGAGCCCAGGGCTGAAAAGCAATCCCAGGTTGTTTCTGCCGCCAGGAGACAGCCGTCCAGTTTCCCATCGTCCATCTGCGCGCTGGGAATAATGGGGACTGGGCGCCGTAGGCCCGGCGCGGTCAGGCCCGGCGTGTTGGCGACCTCGACGCCGATCCCGCGAGCGACCAAGTCCTCACCATCGATGCTGATCCGCAGCGTGGATGGCTTGGGCGAGAAGGTGGCGACGGCGGCAGCGTGCACGTAGGCCAGATAGCCAAGCCGCCGCTTCAGGTGCGGCTCCGGTCCAACCACCTTCGCATCGAAGCCGGCGCCGGCCATCGTGGAGAAGGGCCGCCCGTTGATCAGCCCCAAGTCGATCCTCCGCACGTACCCGTTCAGCGCCACCTCGACGGAGCGGCGCAGTCCCTTCGGGACGCCGAGGTTACCCGCCAGCTGATTACCCGTGCCTACCGGCAACAACGCCAGGGCAGCCGGGCTCCCGGCGAGCGCGGAGATCGTTTCCAACACAGTGCCGTCGCCTCCCACCACCAGAACGCGCCGGAAACCGCCTGCTATCGCCTGCTTGACGAGTTCAGCGCCGTGACCCGGCCTCTCCGTGTAAGCGTGCTCGTAGGCCACGCCGCGAGCTGCGAGCGCCGACTCGATACGGCGACGCAGGCGTGCTGGACTGCGCATACCGGCCGCGGGATTCTGGACCACGAACAGCTCAGGCACCTGGGATTCCTCGTCCCGAGCGGCCGGCGCCGCGGCCTTTGGAACTGCGGACTGTTCGCTAGAACTCACGCGCCAGGTCCTCGAGTCGGGCAACTCTCTCTTCGGTCGGTGGATGCGTGCGGAAAAGCCCGGTCAGCGTGCCGCGGCGTAAGGGATTCACGATACAGATGTGAGCGGCCGATGGGCTCACCTCCATCGGTATGCGTCGCGCGGACTCCTCGAGCCTCAAGAGTGCCCGGGCCAGCCCGCGGGGGCTGCCTGCTATCCCCGCGCCGAAACGGTCGGCCCGGAACTCCATCTGTCGGCTGATCGCCATCTGCACCAAGAGCGCTGCCAGCGGCCCGAGAATCAACATGGCCAGCGCGGCCGCGGGATTGCGATCCCGATCGCCGAAGAAGAAGGCGAGGCGCGCCAGCATCATCACCGCGCCTGCCATCGTCGCCGCCAGCGTATTCGTGAGCATGTCTCTGTTCTTGATGTGCGCCAGCTCGTGGGCAGTCACCCCCTCAAGCTCCTCGGTTCCCAGAGCCCTGAGGATGCCTTCGGTGAAGCAGACCACCGCGTGCTGCGGATCCCGCCCTGTAGCGAACGCGTTGGGCTGCGGGCTGGGCGCGATCGCCACCTTAGGCATCGGCAGCTCGGCGCGCTGCCGCAGCCGGTCCACCATCTCGTACAGCTGAGGGCTGTCCTGGGGCTCGATGATCCGCGCCCGGTAGGCGCGCAGCACCGCTCTGTCGCTGAACCAGTACATGCCGAAGTTGAACAGGCCCACGAGCAAGAAAGCCGGCAACATCGCGTTTGGCCCTCCAGCCCAGTAGGCGATCGCAAGCACCAGAGCGGTCAGAGCCGCCATGAGCCCGAAGATCTTCACGTAATTGCTCATACCACTCCTCTATGCTCGATCAACGGACCCGCGTCGCATCACGCGTATCTGTCTGTGAGGTTGTCAGGTGTAACAAAGTACACATGAGCAGGGTGTTCGATCCAGCCCGGCGGTAGCAGTAGCAGAGGTGAGCGCGGCAGGCCCGGTCGGGACCTCAGTAGGCCCAGCCGTAGAATAGAAACACGCCGATCGACTGCTCCAGGTCGGTGCTCGAGCCCTCCTGCAGCAGCGTACCTTCGGGACCGAAACGCGGCTCCGTGATCCCACGCAGCGTCAGATTCTCACCCAGCTTCCATTCCAAGCGCACAGTCGGACGCACCACACCGACCAATTGCTGGGCAACGCTCACAAAGATCGTGGGCGCCAGGTACCAACCGACCTCGACCTGCGTGGCCGTGAGTGCCGGGGCCACCCCACCTGCGTACTCGTCTTCGACACCTGTCTGCGGCGCCCGGCTGACGTCGACGTAGGCGATGCCGGTCCCACCGACCAGCAGAGATTCCAGCGCGTAGCCGAAGAAAGCCTGCGGAACACCTGAGGTCACGTCGGCCAGCAAGCTGCCTTCCTCGCTTGCGCGGGTGAGCTCATAAGACGGCCTACCGAACAGCAGATAGGACAGCAGGTCCGACTCTGAGATCGGAGGCTGAGCGTCGCTCTCGAGGCTCAACGTCGGATCTTCCAGTGTTCCTCCGATCACCAGCCGTATGTCCAGCGGGCGCTTTTGCGTGCGCACCGTGTACAATGCGATCATATTCAGATTCGGATTCATCGCCGGCGTACCCACAAACTCGACGGCACCCTCGACGACTGCAAATCGCTTGTTGAACAGTCTGTAATCGCCGCGGACGGCATGCAGCGTCCCATTGATCCGTAGCTCGCCCTGTGCCCGCTGCATGCGAACGGTCAAGTCACCGGCGATCTCGACATTCGCCTCCCCTGAGCGCAACCAGGTGTCGCGTTCGACCCTGACCCCGACGTCGATCGTCAGGTGCTCCAGGAAAGGATTTCCGCTTCCGCGCCGCAGCTCGCCTTCGAGGGCTGGCGTCCTATCGAGCCGAGGGAGCTCCGCCTCAAACGGATCGATGATCTGGCTCTGCCTGCCGATCTCCTCGATAAAGAGCACACCGCTGACCACCGCAAGGTTGCCGGAGATCACGGGCTGCTCGTACGGGCCGTGCAACCTGACTCTGCCCGACAGCAGCAGGCGCGCATCGAGCTGGTCATAACTCGGCAAACCTTCGGCGACGAGCTCGAGGCCGAACTCGGGATTCCCAGGATCCGCCAGACCGATCGTGCCGCTTAGGACTCCGCGCCCTCCCCCGGTGCTCCGGAACGCGACGTCGCGCAGCACCAGCACGTCGCCGTCGAACTGCGCCTGGCCTTCCAGCCCCTCATAGCTTATGCCCGTGCGTACGACCCGGAACGCGCCGTTGGCCAAGCTGACAGGACCTTCAAGGCTCGGGTGAGCCGGCGTTCCAGTGAGGTGAATCGAGGCTCGGGCGTGGCCCCGCAGCTCGCTGATCTGATCCGTGAAGACCGTGACGGTGGCCAGCGGTATGCTGTCTCCTTCCAACCGCACGTCGATCGGCCTCTCCGCTAGGCTCAGCCCGAACCGTGGCAGTTGCAAATCGAGTGGAAGCGTCCCGTGCACGCGGAATAGCTGCTTCGGCTCCTGCCAAACGGAGGCATCCAGAGCCACCTCGCCCTCGTCATAGTCGAGCGTACCGCTGAAGCTCGAGAAAGCGACACCGAAGAGATGGCCGTTGCTGACGTCGAAACTGCCCTGCACGACCGGGCTGGCGACGCGGCCGGAGAGCTGTGCATTCAGCTCCAGCGTCCCCGCGACCGCCAGGCTATCGGGCCACAGCGTGGCGGCGTTGGCAAGATCAAGCCCCGCAAGCCGCACACTGAGTGAGACCGGGCCTGCGACTCCGACCGAGCCCTCGATATCGACATGCTTGGCCCCACTCCTGAACTCGAAGCCTTCGACGGCCAGTGCACCCGACTCCTCGAGCCGGACGCGCGCTGGCTGAGTCAACTCCCAGGTCGCCGTCCCGATTCGCAACGTAAGTGTATCGAGGCCGATCACTCGTGACGCCGTTCCGAGGCTCACCCACGCCCGACCTGTGGCTGCCGCGGTCTCTTTGGCGACCTCGAATCCCACGGTGGTCACGGTGTCCGCGAGCCTACCATTCAACCGGACTTCCGCGAAATGCAGCTCGCCCAAGTCGGCACCGACACCATGAAGCTCACCCGCCGCTCGCAGTTGACCGTCGTACTCACCGACCTCGAACCACTCGACCCGAAGGCTGTCCGCAGCCCACTCAGCATAGGCCAGGCTTTCGCCCTCCACGCTTCCGTGCGCGGCGAAGCGCCCGGGTCCACGAACAATCCAGCCGTGAACCCGCGCCGAGCCCTCGATACGCGCTATTCCGGCTTCGCTGGCGGGCTCAGAGCCGCCACGCGTCACGAGGCCTGCGGCGGCAGCCAGTTGTGTCGGAAACAGCCAGGGACCTAGCCCGCCAAGGCTGTCGGCGTTGAGTTCGAACAGCAGGCTGTCCGCTTCCTCGGGAACCAGACTCAGCGCGCCCGAAGCGTGCAGTTCACCGAATTCCCCTCTCACCAGCGCGGTGTCGACCTGCAAGCGGCCGTCCGCGATCCGCAGCGCTGCGCTCGCGGAATCGAACCGCACACCGCCGACGAAAGAGGCGAAGAGATCAACCCGTCCTGCGGTCGTCAGCTCCCTGAGCCTCGCGCCTTGGCCCTCGAATTCGATTCGGAAATCGAGATCCGACTCAGGCAGGCCCTCTCGGAACTCGGCCAGCTGCACGCGCCAGCCGCGGATCTCGCCTCGATATCGCGGGAGACCCGTCGCCAGTCCCACGTTTCCACGGATCCGAAGCGAATCCCCCAGCCCGCCGAGTCCTGCCTGGACGTCAAGATCATCGAGCACGCCTGCTACGCGAACCTTGCCCCTGAAGTCCCCACGCAGCGGCAACTGCGGATAGTACTGGGAGAGGGTCGTGAGCGAGAGGGAGTCGACGTCCGCATCTACTTTCAGCGCCACAGGCGAGTCGGCACCCGCTCGTATGGTACTGCGTCCCCGCAACCGAGTCGGGACCAGGTCGCGATCGCGCTGCTCGATCGCGAAGTCGACCACGAGCCCCTCCGCCAGCCTTCCATCGATGCGCGCGTTGCCCGTGACCTCCCCCCGCACGGTTAGACCCGGGACGAAGGCGCGAATCAGGTTGAACGAGACCGTGTCGAATTGGAGCTCCAGGCCTTGCCCGCCGAGCGCATCTCGGGTGGCATGCACGATACCCACCGCCCTGAGCCGTGACGGCACATCCTCCCCTTCCGGCTGAACTCGCACATCCGCGTCAACCTGAAGCTCCGAAAGGGAACCGTCGAGCCCCACCCAACCGGCGAGACCTCCCTCGAAAGGCGGATCCCACCCTGTGAGCGAACCGATCAGCCTGGTGTTGAGCTGCCCTACCTCCAGCGCCACGCTGTCGAACTGTAGCCCATCCGGACGATCACGCAGCGTCATCGCGAAGCGGCCGGATAGTCTGGCGTCGGGCGACTGCCACTCGGCGTTCTGTGCCTCAAGTGCGATGCCGTCCTCGAGACTCCTGTAGCGGAAATCGAGGCGCGCCACACCCGACGGCAGTCTCGGAATGAGCCAGGACAGGTCGTCGGTCGTTACCGGATTGCCCCGGACGGCCAGGTCATATTCCAGTTCACCGGCAAGCGTGACCCAACCCTGACCGAACACGCGCGACCCGGGAAGGTCACCTTCCCAGACGTCGAACGCCAGCGTGTCACCTCTGACCTCGACGTCGGCTCTGACCTGCTCTACTTCGAAGGGAGGACCTACAACCGTTGCCCGGCAGGCGAACTGCGAAACCTGAAACAGGCGCGGCAACCCTCGCGGAGCCGCCACACGCGCGATCGGCAAGCTGGCGTGGAACCGTTCAACGCGGATGACGCGCTGCCAGCTTCCGTCCACGCGCTCGAGGTGCCAACGAGAGGAATCGGGGTCGCCCCCGCTCGCCGGATCCCAGGGAAAGCCGAGCGACACGTCACCCGCACGGATCGTCACTTCCCGGAGAACGACTCTAGGGCCGCCTCCACTCTCCCGCCCCTCGGCCTGCGGCGACGCCGCAGACGGCCGTCTCCCCTTGAAGATCTCCGAGACGTTCCAGCCGCCTTCCGATAGGACGCGCAACCGCACCACCGGGGCCACCAACGTGACCTTCGGCAGCGTGACGTTGCCGATGAGGAAGTCCGACCAGCGATAGAAGACCGCCAGCGTATCCACCCGCGCGAACTCACGCCCGTCAGGCTCATAGATCCGAACACCGGCCAGTCGCACGGTGTGCAAAAGGTCGCCTTCAAGCACCGCATCGATCTCGACGCGACCGCGGATAGCACCGTTGAGTCTCTCGAGTGTGAACGACCTGACCCGCTCACGACCCCAGTCGGTCCGCGTGAGCAACATCCCCGCAGCCGTGCCCAACAGCAGTGCGGCTCCGAGCACCGCCAGGGGAATGCCTATCAGTCGCTCTTTCCAGGTCACTAGAACGCGTGTCCGATCGAGAAGTGAAGCTGCAGACGGTTCAGGAAGCCCCGCAGCCCCGAGCCTTTAAATGGGTCATAGTCGAGATATGCAGGTTTGTCATCCCCGTCTCCCAGCTGTACGATGATCAGCCTATCACCGTTGTCACCCTTCTTGCGCAGTTGACTGACCACGGGCAACCGCTCGCTGCCACCCGTGTTATACCCCACATCCAGCCGCAAAGGCCCTACCGGGCTGCGGTAGCGGATACCGATGCCCGGCGACCACGCCAGCTTCTCCGGCACATCGGCCTCGTCGTTCTCCGTCCAGACCTGGCCCAGGTCGAGGAACGCGACACCGCTCCAGCGCTCCGAACCCAACGGCACGCGCACCTCCAGATTGGCGACGACGGCGTTTTCGCCGCCAACGGGTCGCGGTACCACCTGCCCGGAACTCAGTCCCGCCCCAGCCAGGTCACAGACCCAGGTGTACTTCTCCGTGACGTCGGACGGCAGACACGTCGGCAGGTCCGTGGAGTCCGGTACGAGCAGTACCTTCGGGCCCAGCAAGTTCTGCCCGTAGCCCCGGACCGTGTAAGCCCCACCCGCATATTGGCGTTTCAACGGATGCGTCACGGGCTCAGTCCGCGCACCGAACCCCACACCCTCGATCCCGGTACCGATGGGCCGAACCAGGCCGCCGCGCAACCTGAGCGCCAGTACGGCACGGCCACCCAGGCGCCGGTACCAGCTGAACTCGCCCTGCGCCCTGTAATACGCCCACTCCGAACCGGTGAATCTCGAGGCATGTTCAGCCTCGAACGTTAGCCTGTAGCCGGTCGTTGGCTCGAGCACCGCGTCTGTCCTGCTGCGGGCAAAGTTCACGCCGACCCAGGAGAGCGAGCGAGGCTCCGACAGCGTCTCGATGTCGTCTGGTCGGCAGACCCCGAAGTTCGCGCAGAACAGGAAACCGGCACTGCCCTCCTCCAGGCTGTCGCGACCCACCCGATAAGTCCCGGCCAGGGCCGTCCCCGGCGAGATCTCGCGAGTCACACGCAAGTCGCCACCGTAGCTCACTCGCGCATAGATCCCGGGCAAGCTCTGCCGCTCGGAGAAGACACCGAGATGCAGCCAGTTCTCTGTGCCGAGGAACCAGGGTTGCCGGAAGTCGGCTCGCAAGCGCCAGGTCACCTTGTTGAACGGCCCCCGCACCAGTTCGTCTTCAGTAAGCGGCACTCCCGCCTGACTGCAGGGGAACTGCCTGGCGAGCTGTGCCGTAACGATGTTGGACAGCTCGCCGGTGAGCTCGAACCTGCGCGTGCCTCCGAAGAGATTGCGGTGCGTCCAACCTGCCTGAACCTGCAAGCACTCCGTCGTGGACAGCCCGAACCCGAACTGCATTCCTCGCATCTTCGCTTCGCCGACCTGGACACGCACAGCGATGGTGGAGTCGGGACCTGGAGGTTCCCGGGTGATGTCCACGTAATCGAACAGGGCCATCGAGTAGAGGTTCCGCTGGCTGCGTACGATCTCGTGCTCGCTGTACAGGTCACCTGAGCGAAACGTGAGGAGCCGTTTCACATCCTCCGGATTCAGTTCCGAGACACCGGTGACCTCGATGTCCCCGATTCGCGATCGAGGACCCGGGACCGCTTCCAGGACGACATAGGCGCCCAGCGTGTCGGAACTCGGGATCGAAGCTTCCACCAGCGCGGCTGCTTCCGGGTAACCACGGTTGCCGAGCTCGCGCTCGATCCTCTCCCGTGAGGCGGTCAGGTCCACCTCGCTGAATGGCTGCCCCTCCTCGAGCGGTAGCCGCGACAGGATCGCTCGCGCATCGGAAATATTCTCGAGACCGCGGACCTCCAGGCTACGCACGATCACCGGCGCACCCTCGTCCACCGAGTACGTCACATCGACGAACCCATGCTCCCGTACCAAGCTGGTGTCGACCTGCGCCTGGCGATATCCGCGTCGGAAGTAGTAGACCCGAATCCGCGCCACATCCGTCCTCAGCTCGCGCGAGTCGAGCCGTTGGGTTTGCACAAAGGCGCCAATCCTCAGCCAGCACAACGGAGCCAGGAAGACGGACTTACACCCGCTCGCTCGAGTAGCAATGGCGCGCTTGATCTCGGTGTCGGAAAAGGCAGCATTCCCCTCGATCCGAACCTTGCGAACTACCGGGAGGGTGTCGCGGGCCGTAGTCTGACCCCACGCGGCGTTCGGCGGTGCCACGCACCAAACGAGGGTGAGGCAAACGGTAGCGCAAACCAGCCGGCCCCTGCGGCGGAAAGTCCCCCGACCCGACCTCGCATTCGGAGTGTGATCCCACCGGACCCTCACGGGACCGCCGGTCCCTCGGCAGCGGTCTTCGGGAGCGTCAGGTCGGTCAATCGTGCGCACGACTGCGAATCGGTCCAGTGACACCATCCAAGTACTGTCTCGCATCGCGGGGGAAGCGGTGCTCGCTGATCGGCAAGAACCTCGACATCTCGGCGATCCAGGCATGGTGCACCACGTGGATCGTCGTTTCGTCGACGCTAACCAGATTGAATGTGTTTCTGTAGCGCTCGCGTCCACGGCCACGGCTGGATGTCGTAGTACCGCACTGGACAATCACGATACCCCGACGATGCAGCTCACCCGGGAAGAAGTCGAGGGAGCTACCGATGTACGAGCGATGCATATGGCCCGCCAGTATCAGATCGACGTTCAGCCGAGTGAACCGCTTGAGCGCGCGGCGCGCAAAAGGCATTACGTTACCGCCCTCGAAGTCGGGGGGCGGAGCCAGATGATGGTGAGTGACTACAATTCGCACGGCCCCATCGGCCCCATCCGTGAACGCGCGGCTGGCGAAATCGAGCTGTGATCGGCGGATCCGGCCATTCGTGAGCGTGAGTCTCCGGCTGGAGTTTAGAGCGACGATCACGAGTCCGGCCACCTCCGTGACGGTGTTGACGTCCGCGCAGATGTAGCGCCGATAATGGCGGTAGGGGGCGAGAAAGCGCTCCCAGAACCGATAGAACGGCACATCATGATTGCCTGGGGTCACCGCGACCGGTGCCTGGAAGCGCTCCAGGTACCGCGCAGCCTGCCGGAACTGTTCGGCGCGCGCTCGCTGAGTCAGGTCCCCTGACACGACCACTACGTCGGGCTGAAGCTCCCGACTCTGTGCCAGAACTGCCTCAGCTACCTCCGGCAGGAAGGGCTTGCCGAAATGGAGATCAGAAAGGTGAAGGAGCGTCGGCACTACACTCACACCGTCCGGACTAGCCGGCTGCAGACGGCGTCTGTCCTTCACGCCGCTGCCGGCTCAACGCCCAGGCACAGTAGGCACCGCCGACTATGAGCAGGAAGCTGATGACTTGCGCCAGCGTGAGGGGGCCGAAGAACCGGTCGTCTTTCGCTCGAAAGACCTCGACGAACACCCGCTCCAGGCCACCCAACGTCAAATAGGCCATGAACAGCCAGCCCGCCTTGTACGGGTGTCGTCGCAACCGCCAGAGCAGAGCGAAAATCGTCAGCGAGATGGTGATCTCATACAGCTGCGTGGGGTGTACCCGCAACACCTCCCAATCCGCCACCGACTCCGGCACCTGCACGCCGAAATACGTGCGGAGGTTGCCTGCCGTCGAGGGCGGCGACCCTTTCGGAAACGCTATGCCGATCCAGCTGTCGGTGGGCCGGCCGTAATCATCGCCGACAAGGAAGCAGCCGACGCGCCCTACCGCGTAGGCGAGGGGCACGCCGAGGGCGGCCATGTCCGCCACCCGCGGGACAGGGAGCTTCTCGCGCCCTGCCATGACAATCACACCCAGGGACCCTCCGATGAAGCCGCCGTACCACACCAGACCAGCGCGTGAGAAAAGGGTCTCCAGCGGATGCCGGACGAGTAGCGGCCAGTTCAGGAACGCATAGTAAAGCTTGGCCCCGACGATACCTCCGATGATCGCGCCCATGATGAGCGACCAGGCCGCATCCTTCCTATAGCCCAAGCGCTCGCACTCCAGGCTAGCTACCCAGCCCGCGCTGAGGAACGCCAGGCCTAGCATGAGGCCAAAGCTCGTAATCGTGATTCCCTTGAACTCGAACAGTATCGGATACATCGCACTAGGTTCGCTGAGTCAACCTTATGGCGCAGCCGATATCCTCAGCCGCACTCAAACGACGCCTGGCATGGGAAGATCCGCCCTGGCGTTAAGAGCGAGCCCGCTCCGCTCCCCGCGCCCAAGACGAAAACTCGCTGCCCGAGCCACCATCGCCGCGTTGTCCGTCGCCAAGCGCGGCGACGGCACGAACACCAGCCCAGCCCGTCCCACCCGGCCCTTGATCCTCTCCGCCAGCGCCTTGTTCCGCGCGACGCCGCCGCCGAGGACGACGCGCTGGCAGCCCGTTGACCGCACAGCGCGCATGGTCTTCTCGGCCAGCTGCTCCACCACAGCTCGCTGGAACGCTGCGCTCAGATGGGCCACCTCCCCATCCAACCCACCCTCCTTCTCCAGCTCTCTCACTCGCATCAGCACTGCTGTCTTCAGCCCGCTGAACGACATATCGTAGTAGTCGTCGCTCTCCTCGATCTGGCCCGTGCGGACCATCGGCACCGGGAACGGGTGACGCGCAGGATCGCCCTCACGCGCCAGCCGCTCGATCGCCGGACCGCCAGGATAGCCGAGCCCCAACAGACGCGCCACCTTGTCAAACGCCTCGCCGGCAGCGTCATCCCGGGTCTGACCCAACAGCCGGTAGCGGCCCCAATCCCTCACGTGTAGAAGCAATGTGTGGCCACCGGAGACCAGGAGGGCGACGAAAGGCGGCTCTGCACGCTCGTCCTCCAGGACCGAGGCGAATAGGTGCGCCTCCATGTGATGCACGCCAATGAAGGGCCGCCCCAAGGCGTAGGCGACCGCCTTCACCCAGTTGACGCCCACGAGCAGCGATCCGATCAGGCCCGGCCCCGCCGTCACGGCGAAGGCATCGATGTCGCCGAGGCTCAACCCTGCCTGCTCGAGCGTTTGCCCCACGACCTCGTCGATCACGCGGAGCTGCGCCCGGGAGGCGACCTCCGGCACCACGCCGCCGAACTCGGCGTGCATGTCCTGCGTGGCGATCACGTGTCCCACGACATCGTGCGCGCCATTCAGGACTGCGGCCGACGTGTCGTCACACGACGTCTCGACGGCCAGGATCGTCAGATCGCTCATGCCTGTCTCGCCGCTGGTGCACGCGTACGACTAGCTTGCGCCCGCCGCTCGTTGCACGCGCGCCGAGTCTGGATCCACCGCGACCTCGACGAACGGTGCCGGTGCGGGGAGTCTGATCGGTAACAGGCTGCCGAAATCACCGGGCCCGCCGAGCTCCACCCGCGGCAAGAGCGCTTCCGCCCGCACGGCTTCCACCGCACTGCGCGGGCCGGACAGTCGCACATCGACGAGGGACGGCTCGACCCTTACGGCTCCCGCACCCGCACCACTCACGATCACAGGAAGACCGGGAAAGACGCGCTCCAACCTCGGTTCCACCGACAGCGTCACGCGCACGGTCGGCCATGACAGCTCCAGCAAACTGTCCGCGTCGGGGCTCTCAAGTGGGATTTCCACGCTAACGGACTCGCGCAGGCCCCTGCGCTCGATCGGCAGAGTCATGACGGAATCGACGCGTGACACGCTAGGCTCGGGGCCCTCCACCGTCACCGAGCCCGGCTCGGCGCGCAACGAATCCGCGAAGACGTAACCATCCGCCAGGCTGACGCGCAACTGCGGAACCACTGGCACGACCTTTCTCGCCCGGAGCTGGAAGTGCAGGCGGATCTGATCCGGACGCACGCTGACCGCACGCACGTCCACCAGCTCGCGCCCTCCCCGGCCCTTCACCATCTGCGGCGTCAGCGTGATATCCCAGAGGGGCGACTCCACGCTGTCAATCGGGACAAACACCTGAGGCCCAGATAAAAGCAGCGTGGCCAGGTCGCCCGCCCGCCCTGTAAAGACCACCGATACCGCGTCGATCGCCGGCTCTCGCTCCGTCAACACATACTGCCGATCCCTGTTGACGATCAGGAGATCCGCCGAGATGGTCTGCTGTGATACCGTATCGGCGCTCACAGCCACCCACAGGAAAACGGAGAGCAAGGTGCCTGTGAGCATGTACAGCCAGTTCCGCCTCAACGTCGTCCGGAAATCTGCCATCGCTACATCCTGAGCAGCTCTTCGATCAGAGCACGATTGCCGGGAGAGTCCCAGTCAGTCGCGCCGATCACGCGTTTGATGACGCGCCCCTCGCGACTGAGCACGAACGTCTCCGGCACCCCAACGGTCCGGAGCATTCGGCTGATGCGGCTCTCCGGATCAAGGAGCACCGGGAAATCGAGCCCATGCTCGCGGACAAATTCCGTGACCTCTTGCCGGTACGCCGGTCCCGCATCGATCGATACCGCCAGCACCGTGAAGCCGCGGTCTCTAAAGCGCTCGTAGCTCGACCGAATAGACGGCATCTCAACTCGACACGGTCCGCACCAGGTCGCCCACACGTTGACCAGGATCACGTTGCCGAGCTGATCGTCGAACGACATCTCTACACCTGAAAGGCTCGGCGCACTGTACTCCGGCACCCGATCGCCGACTTCGACACCCCGGACATCGGTCGGCAGCAACCGGACCAAGGCGATGGCGCCCAGAACCGCGACACCCAGCAGCGTTCCTACAGCTCGTCTCCGCGGCGGCTTGCCGTCACGATTCTGCATCTCGCTTCTCATCCTCCGCTCGACGTGTCCGCCGGCGCCGGCATGGTGGCCGGGCCCTCCGAAGCCGTGTCCTGCGGGGCAGGCAGTGTATCCTGGACGACAGGTGTCGTGTCCGGGCGCAAACCTGGGGGCAACGGCTTGGGCGGGGCAACGGCCACCGACACCGATACCTTCGTGGCCCTCGCTACCTCAACCCCCGCTCGCGGCGACTGCCTGAGGACCGTGCCCGGAGCTGCCAGCGAAGCCGAGTCTTCACTCACCTCCCCAAGCCGCAAACCGAGGCGATCCAGTGTGGCCTGCGCCTCGGCCAACGAGCGCGTCACCAAGTCCGGCACCCGTACCCTGCGCGGGCCCGCGCTGACCAAAACGCTGACCCGGCCGGGTAGTCCCAGCGGCGTACCCGGCGCGGGCTGAGTGCCCACCACCTCACCCACATCCGCATCCGCATCCACCCAGATCAGCTCGCTCTCGTAGCCCGCCCGCTCCAGCGCGACCTCAGCCTGGAGATGGCTCAACCCCGCCACATCCGGCACCGGGCGCATCTTGGGCCCGAGGCTCACGGTAACCCGAACCGGGGAACCTGGCTCTGCCATCTGCCCGCCCAGTGGCTCCTGCGCCACAACAGTCCCCAGCGCGTCGGGGTGATGCAACCCGACCTCCTCGCAAGCCAAGCCGGCACGTTCCACCCGGCTGCGCGCCTCCTCGGCCGAGCGCCCGACCAGCTCAGGCACCCGCTTCAGATCGGCGCCCGCGCTCTGTGACGGAAAGACAGCCAGCACCGTGATGAGGTAACCGATCAAGAAGCCTGCAGCTGCAACGCCGACACTGGTCAGGGCGAGACGGCGCGGCTCCGTCGTCCACAACCGCCAGCTGGCGCGAGCCTCCGGCGGCTGAGACGGATCAGTCGACCCGGCGTCGAAGTCTTGCGGCATACGCCCCGTCCAATCCATGACGATGCGGCAGAATCTGCAAAACCCCATCCTGCCCCAGAAGCTCAGCAGACACCGAACCTGCCGGGGGAGGATCCAGCTCGAAATCTGGCTCTCTGCTCAAGAACGCGCTCACCTGCTCCTCGTTCTCCTCCGGCTCCAGACTACACGTCGCGTAGACCAGCCAACCACCTGGCGCGATCAGCTGCGCCGCCGCGTCCAGGAGACGGCGCTGCACCTGGACGAGCACATCAAGATCACGTGGTCTGAGGCGCCAGCGACCATCCGGGCGGCGTGCAAGCGTTCCTGTCCCGCTGCACGGTGCGTCGAGCAACACAGCCTGCGCCTTCATCAGCGGCGGTCGCATCGAATCGGCCAACACCACGTGGAGCCGCGAGAGCTTCAGGCGTGCCCGGTTCTCCAGCAGCCTTGCCACCCGGGCACGCACGCTGTCGAACGCCCAGACCTCGTGACCGCGGGCTGCCAGCAGTGCCGCCTTCCCGCCCGGCGCCGCACAAAGATCGACGACGGGGCTGCCCGGGTCCAGGGCCATGTAGTCTACGACCGCGCCCGCGCCAGGGTCCTGGACCACTGCCTCCGCTAACTCCAATACGCGCTGGAGCGCGCTGGCCTTGACGCGCAGGGACGCCGGAACCCGCTCGACTGGCTCCGCCTGTATCCCAGCCGCGCGAAGCCGCTCCAGGGTCCAATCTCGTGAACCCGTCACGCTAACGTACACCGCCGGCCGCCTGTTGTTGTACTCGACCAGCCGCTCCACATCCGCGACCGGCCAGCGCGTCAACCAGCGCTCGAGCAACCAGCGCGGATGCGAGCCCCAAGTTGTCAGGTGAGCGACCGGATCCTGTTCGGGCTGCGGAAAGGTGACGGCCGATGTCGACTCTCGGTCCAGGCGACGTAGCACGGCGTTGGTTAGCGACGCGGCCCCTTTGCCAGCGGCCTGCTTCGCAGCCTCCACCGCATCCGCGACTGCCGCGTAGGCGGGCACCCGATCCAACTCCAGCAACTGGTACGCTCCCAGCCGCAGGATATCGAGCACATCCGCCTCCAGACGCCGGCTTCCACCCTCTACCAGGCACTCAATGATGTGGTCGAGCCGTCCGCGCAGCCGCAGCACGCCGTACGCCAGCTCTTGGGCCAGCCGCCGGTCTGCCGCGCCCAGAGAAGGCGCAAGGCGCTCGAACGCGCGATCGGCGAACGAACCCCGCCTGACAGCACGCAGCACTTGCAGGGCGGCGGTCCGCGCCGGGGCAATCTTCGCTTTGTCTGTCAGAACCCGCCTTTCAGTCCAGCATGCCCGCCGTCGGACTCGACGGCACCGCCTGCTCGCGCCGTGGCATGCGACCGGCGAGGTACGCCAGCCGACCGGCCTCGGTGGCGTGCTTCATGGCGAGCGCCATCCGCACGGGATCATCGGCCTCAGCGATCGCCGTGTTCATCAGGATGCCATCGACACCCTGCTCCATCGTCACGCACGCATCTGACGCCGTGCCGACGCCTGCGTCGACGATGACGGGGACGCCCACCCGGCTCTTGATCAGGCGAATGTTGAATGGATTGAGCAAGCCCAGCCCGCTGCCGATGGGCGATGCCAGCGGCATCACCGCCGCAACGCCAGCATCCTCAAGCTTCAACGCCGTGACGAGGTCCTCATTGCTGTAGGCGAGAACCTTGAACCCCTCGGCCACCAAGGTCCGCGCCGCCTCCAGCAACCCCTCAACGTCAGGCAACAGAGTGTCCTGGTCGCCGATCACCTCGAGCTTGACCCAATCCGTGAAGCCCGCCTCACGGCCGAGGCGCGCGTAACGGATCGCGTCTTCAGCCGTATAGCAACCAGCCGTGTTCGGCAGCAGTAGCCATTTCTCTTGATCGAGATGGTAGAGGATCCCCTCTTCCTTCGTCCGGTCCAGGTCGACGCGACGCACGGCGACCGTAACGATCTCGGTGCCGGACGCCGTGATCGCCTTCACCATCGTCTCGTTGTCCTTGTACTTGCCCGTGCCGAGGATGAGTCGCGATCGGAACCTACGCCCGGCAATCTCCAACGGCTCGTCTAACTGGTCGAGCTTCTTGGTGACCACAGTCATCTAAGCCTACCTCCCTCACCAGACAAATCACCCGGCATGCAAGTGATCAGCAGCTTCCGCTCAGCCCCCGCCGACGAAGTGGACGAGCTCGATCATATCACCCGCTGTGACGGGAACCTCTCCGTACTCGTTTCGGCGAACGATCTCCTTGTTCCGCTCCACGACCACCAGGCGCTCATGCAGGTTGAGGTGGGCCAGCAGATCCCGGATCGTCAGCCCTGCCGGAACTCCCCGCTGCTCACCGTTCAAAGTGATTGTAACCGGTTCCCGATTCGCCTCGTTCATAGCCTCAACGACCTGCGTTACGGCCGAGTACTTCCGCACGACCCCCGGCTTCTTCCAGCGCCGCCAGGTAGTCCCGCACGGCCGCGGCGACGTCGCGAGCGCGCCAGATCCCGCTCAGTACGGCCACGCCCCCGGCGCCCACCTCCAGCACCTCATTAACCCGTTGGGGTGTGATACCCCCGATCGCCACGATCGGTCGCCGCCCTCGCGCCGCCTCGCGCAACGCCCCCAGGCCCAAAGGCGTGCGCTCCGGATGTGAGGCCGTAGCGTACACGTTACCGAGCAAGGCGAGATCTGCCCCGTCCTCCAGCACGGCAACCGCGTTCCGAGCGCTGTGCACCGAGCAGCCGATCAGGCAGGATCGCCCCAGCAGCGCTCGAGCCTGAGCGACGGACAGACTGCGCGAGCCGAGCTGAACGCCGTCGGCGCGCGTGGTCAGCGCTACGTCGACGCGATCATTGATCCAGAGGCTTGCCCCCGCCTCCCACGCCGCCCGCCTGAGCTGCGAGGCCAGCACCCAGTACCGTCCCCCCTTGAGACCATGCGCGCGCAGCTGTAGAGCGCAGTCACGGCCGCCTGCCCTCACGGCGGTCGTCGCCATCTCCGCGAAATCGGCGTGGCCGACGACGTCCTCGTCCGTCACCAGGAAGAGTCGAGGCAAACGCCGGTTCAGCTGAACCTCTGGCCGGGTGCCACACCGCGGCCGCGTATCCATTCCACTCCCTCCATCCGGCGCTTGCCAGCAGGCTGCACCTGGCCGATCCTCAGGGTGCCGGAACCGGTCGCGACCTCGAGCCCGCTGCGCGGATCCGCCGAGACGACGACGCCCGGCTCCGCCTCGGCGCTCGCCTCCGCCAGCTGCGGCGCGAATATCCGTACCCGCAGATCCCCGAGCTGCGACCAGGCGCCCGGCATCGGGTCGGCACCGCGAATCCAGCGCTCAAGTTCCGCCGCTGAGCGCGTCCAATCGATCCGCACGTCCTCCGGCTTGAGCTTCGGCGCGTACGTCGCGGCCCCCTCGTCCTGCGGCTCCTCCACGGCCCGCCCAGCTTCGAGCAGCGACAGGGCGTCGAGGAGAGTCCGCGCGCCCAGATCCGCTAACTGGTCCGTGAGTGTTCCAGCTGTGATGTCGGGCGGTATCGGGCAGGCCGCCTTCAGCACCATCGGACCGGCGTCCAACTTCTCGACCATTCGCATGATGGTCACGCCGGTCTCGCAATAGGCCTCGATGATCGCCCAGTTGACCGGTGCAGCGCCACGAAGCTTGGGCAACAGCGACGCGTGAACGTTTAACGAGCCGAGCGGCGGTAGATCGAGAACCTCGCGCCGAAGGATGTGACCATAGGCAGCGACCACGGATATGTCCGGCTCCAGCGCACGCAGCGCCTCCATGAAGTCCGGGCCCTGCGGTTTCTCCGGCTGAAGGACCGGAATGCCGGCTCGTTCCGCCGTCAGTTTCACGGGCGGGGGTTGAGTCACGCGACCGCGACCGGCCGGCCGGTCCGGCTGCGTCACCACCCCGACGACATCACGGCCAGCTTCGAGAAGAGCGACGAGTACAGTGTCTGCGAACTGGGGAGTGCCCCAGAACACGATCCTCACCGCGTCGCAGCCTCCCGCTGCAGCTTTTTCCACTTGCTGAGCAGCATCCTTCGCTTGATCGGAGACAAACGATCGATGAAGAGGATGCCGTCAATATGGTCGACCTCATGCTGGATGCAGCGGGCCAACATATCTGAGGCCTCAATCCGTATCGGGTTGCCGTCGATATCAAGACCCTCCATCACGATCCGCGCAGGCCGCTCGACGACGCCGAACAGGCCCGGCAGACTCAGACACCCCTCCTCGCCGCGCTCCGAGCTGGAGCGCTCGACGATCACAGGATTGATCACCGCTCGCGGCTCCGCCTCCGGTTCACGGATGTCCATAACGAACAGCCGCTTCGACACACCGACCTGCGGAGCGGCCAGCCCGATCCCCTCCGCCGCGTACATCACCTCGAACATATCCTCGACGAGCTGGCGGATGTCACCGTCCATATGCTCGACTTCGTCTGCACGCTGACGCAGGATGGGGTCGCCGAACAGCCGAATCTCCAGGGTACCTATGACTCCTCCTCTGCGGCAGCGGCAAACTTGCGGGCAACCTTGTCCCGTTCGACGATCAGACGAGTATCCTCCGCCGTCTTGATGGTGAGGCGGTCGTCCTTCACGTGGACGATGCGGCCGACGATGCCGCCGACCGTCGCCACCTCGTCACCCCGCTTCAAGCTCTGCACCATCTCTTGATGACGCTTCTGCTGCTGCCGCTGCGGGCGGATGAGCAGGAAGTAGAAGATGCCGACGAAGGCCATGAGCATGATCAGCGTGCCCGTGAACCCTCCACCGCCACCACCCTCAGCCGGTACGAATGTCAGTGCCAGCAATTCCGTTCCCTCTTTTCTGATTGGGTCCGTATCGTCCCAGCCACTCCTCCACCCAGACGTCGAAACGCCCCGCCAGGATGGCGGCCCGCGCCTGTCTCATCAAGTCCGTCAGGAAATAAAGGTTATGAATGGATAGAACACGCAAGCCCAGCAGTTCCCCGGCCACGAACAGATGACGAACATAGGCCCGGCTGTACCGGCCGCAGGCCCAGCAACCGCAACCCGGCTCGATGGGTGACTCGTCGTCCCGCCAGGCGGCCAGCTTCACGTTCACCGGGCCGGCCGAGGTGAACGCGGTCCCATTCCTGCCGTTCCGCGTCGGCGCCACACAGTCGAACAGATCATAACCCTGGCGGATCGCCTCCAAGAGATCACTCGGGTAGCCCACTCCCATCAGATAGCGTACGCCAGCCTCCGGCAGTTCCGGCTCGAGCCCCGCCAGGATCTCGTAGGTCAGCTCTCTCGGCTCACCGACCGACAACCCGCCAATTCCGTATCCGGCCCAACTGCGCAGGGCCCGCGCCCCGCGCAACGATTCGAGCCGCAGATCCAGGTAGGTGCCCCCCTGGATCACCGGCAGCAGAACCTGGGATCCGTCGGAGCCGGACAGCTCGTCAAAGCGGCGCACACAGCGCTCGAGCCATCCCTGGGTCCGCGCCACCGCCCGTGCGGCCGTCTCGCGATCCGCCTGGCCCGGCGGGCATTCGTCGAGGGCCACCGTCACGTCGGCACCGAGCGCGTGCTCAACCTCCATGACCAGCTCCGGCGTGATGAAATGTCGAGACCCGTCGATGTGGCTCTGGAACCAGACCCCCTCGTCCGTCACCCGATTGATCTTCGCGAGCGAGAAGACCTGGAATCCGCCGGAGTCCGTCAAGAGCGGCCTCTGCCAATCCATGAAGCGGTGCAGGCCCCCGAGCTTGCGGATCAGCTCATGACCGGGACGAAGGTACAGGTGGTAGGCGTTCGCCAGCACGATCTCCGCACCCAGCGCCGCGAGTTCCTCCGGCGAAACCGCCTTCACCGTGCCCTGTGTGCCGACCGGCATGAAGGCGGGCGTTCGCACAGCGCCGTGCGCGAGCTGCCACGTGCCCGATCGCGCCGCACCGTCCCGGGCCTCCAGCTCGAACCTACCGACCGGCTGATCGGCACTCCCGCCGCTCTGCGATCCTGCCTTCGCCCGCGCGCTCATATCACCGCCATGGCATCGCCGTAGGAATAGAATCGGTAGCCCTGCTGCTGCGCATGCCGGTAGGCGCGCATGGTCAGCTCGTGTCCCGCGAAGGCCGCCACCAGCATCAGCAATGTCGAGCGCGGCAGGTGGAAGTTCGTGATCAGGCGGTCCACGGCCCGAAAACGGAATCCAGGACGAATGAACAGGTCCGTCGTCCCCTCGCCTGACTCGATGACACCATTGTCAGCGGCGACGGTCTCCAGCACCCGCACCGTCGTAGTCCCAACCGCCCACACTGAGCCGCCACGCTCACGGGCACGGTTGACCGTCTCGGCTGCGGATGCCGCCACCCGGTACCACTCGGCATCCAGGCGGTGCTCGGCAGGATCGCTCACTTCGACCGGGCGGAATGTGCCCGGCCCGACGTGCAGCGTGACCGTGGCGATATCGACGCCGTGCGCCCTGATCGCTGCCAGCAGGCTCTCGCTGAAGTGCAGACCCGCCGTCGGCGCTGCGACGCTGCCGCTCTCGCGGGCGTAGACGGTCTGATAGCGCGCCCGGTCGCTCTCGTCATCCTCACGGCGTATGTAGGGCGGCAACGGCACACGCCCGTAGCGAGCCAAGGCCTCCGCTGCTGGCAACGGTGTCATCAGGCGAACGATTCGCTCGCCTCCAGGCGCGGAATCCTCGATGGCGACCTCAAGTTGCTCGCCGACCTTCACGATGCGGCCCGGTTTCAGCTTGCCCCCGGGCCGTACGAGCGCACGCCAGCGCAGCTGGGCGGGGTCGATCGGCTCGATCAGCAGTACCTCGACGGCCGCGCCGGTCGGCTTCTGGCCCAGCAGGCGCGCGGGAAATACACGCGTGTCGTTGAGTACCAGAACGTCGCCTGGGGAGAGGAGCGACATCAGAACTTGGCAGGCGCGGTCTTCAAATGTCGCATCAGCCCGCCGGACCAACAGCATGCGGCTCGCGTCCCGTTCCGAGAGGGGACGCTGGGCAATCAGCCGTTGCTTGAGCGGATAGTCGAAGTCGTCGGTGCGCAGGCCGACACCCGGCTCGCGCTCGCCCGGCGGCGTCAGCTGGGCACCCTTCAGCGAGGCGCGTTCAGCCATCCGCGAACAGCTGGCCCTGCTCACCGCCGCTCCCCGGCGGCAACTCGTAGCCAAAACGCCGATACGCCTTCGGCGTTGCCATCCGCCCCCGCGCCGTTCTCTGCAGTAGCCCGTTCTGGATCAGGTAAGGCTCGTAGACCTCCTCCAGTGTGTCCGGCTCCTCGCCCAGCGCCACGGCGAGGTTCGATAGGCCTACCGGGCCTCCGTTGAAGTCCTCTATGATTAGGCGGAGCATCCGCGCATCCATCTGCTCCAGCCCATACTCGTCCACGTTCAGCATCTGGAGCGCCGCCTCAGCCAGCGAGCGGGTGATCCGGCCATCCGCTTTGACCTCGGCATAATCGCGAACTCGACGTAGTAGCCGGTTGGCAATCCGCGGCGTGCCCCGGGAGCGTCGTGCGATCTCCTCTGCACCTACCTCATCGATCGGCACGCCGAGTATCCCCGCCGAACGAATCACAATCTGCTCGAGATCGCTGGTGGGGTAGTACCCCAGGCGCTCGACCACCCCGAAGCGTGCACGCATCGGCGGCGTGAGCAGCCCGAAGCGCGTCGTGGCCCCGATGAGCGTGAACCGCTCGAGCCTCATCGTGATGGTCTGAGCCCTGGGCCCCTCGCCGAGACGGATCTCGATGCGATAATCCTCCATGGCCGGGTAAAGGAACTCCTCGATCACGGGACGCAGCCGGTGGATCTCGTCGATGAAGAGGACCTCGCCCTCGTTGAGGTTCGTCAGCGAAGACACAAGATCTCCCGGCTTCTCCAGCGCCGGGCCCGAGGTGGTCTTGATGTCCACGCTCAGCTCGTTGGCGATCAGCAGCGCCAACGTGGTCTTGCCCAGCCCCGGCGGCCCATAGAACAGCGTGTGGTCCAGGGGCTCCTTTCGCTTGAGGGCCGCTTCGACATAGATGGAGAGGCTCTCCTTGACCCTCTCCTGCCCCACGAACTCCGCCATGCGATGTGGCCGCAGGGCAGCCTCGCTCAACCGCTCCCCTTGGAGCGGCTTCGGCGTCGTGATCTCCGTAGTCATGACAATACCGCCAGTGCCTCCCTCACCACGTTCTCCAAACCCAGCTCGGCACCATCACGATTCCTGAGCACGTTGCGTACCGCGCCCTCGGCCTCACCGCGCGAGTAGCCCAGCGCCACCAGCGCCGCCACAGCGGACTCCACCAGGGCGCTCTCCGGCTCCACTGCGGCCGCCACCGCCATGTCCTCCAGCTTGTCAGCAAGCTCGATCGCGATCCGCTCCGCCTTCTTCCTACCCACGCCGCTCACCGTCTGCAGGCGCCCGAGATCCCTGCCCCGAATCGCCTCGACCAGCTGGCCAGCGCTCATCGCGCTCAGCAGCGTGAGCGCCAGGCGCGGCCCGATCCCGGACGCCGATCTAAGCCTGAGGAAGAGCTGCCGCTCCAGTTCGCCCTGGAAGCCGAACAGCTCCAGGCCATCCTCACGAGCCACCAGAGCCGCGAAGAGCTCCACGTCCTCACCGACCGCCGGCAGTGCCTCGAAGACCGACAGCGGGATCTGAAGCTCGTAGGTGACACCGCCACGAGTGGCGATCTCCGCCCGGTTGATCTCTTTATGAACGAGAACACCGCGTACCCGACTAATCAACGCGCTTCCTTCCCACGCCTCCGCGCTGTGGCCGCTCCCGGCCCAGCCGCGTGCTGAACAGATGGCAGAGCGCCACAGCTACGCCATCCGCCGCATCCGGCGGGCTCGGCGGTTCCTTCAGCGACAGGTGCCGCTGCACCATGAAAGCGACCTGCTCCTTCCCTGCCTTCCCTGTGCCCACGACCGTGTTCTTCACCTCAGCGGGCGGATATTCGGCCACCGGCACACCACGCAACGCTGCGGCAAGCAGCACCGCACCGCGGGCATGCCCCAACACGACGGTCGTCCGCACGTTTCGGCCATAGAAAACGCCCTCGACGCACAAGACGTCGGGGCGCGTACGCTCGATCACGCCGCCCACACCTTCGAAGATCTCGAGCAGACGCTCTGGCAGCGGCCGTCCAACTGGCGGGCGAATCGCGCCGCACTCGATCAGGGCCGGCCGGGAATCGCCTTCTTCCGCCACTACGCCGTACCCCGTGACCTGCGTGCCTGGATCTACGCCCAAAACGATCATCGACCGGTCGGCCTCGTCCGGCTGCGGGCACGCCGAAGGCCGCGGCCAACCGCTCCGGACCGGCGAACAGGCCGGTGCACCGAGACCCCCACCCGCAACCCCCTCCAACCGCTACTGGCCGGCTCCGGCCAGCTCTGCAAGCAAGGCTTCGTCGATATCCAGATTGGAATAGACGCTTTGAACGTCGTCGTGATCCTCTAACGCCTCCAACAGGGCAAGCAACCTCTCCGCGTCCCGGCCCTCGACCCGCACCGTGGTCTTGGGCACCATGGCCAACCGGGCCTCCATGATCTCGACTCCCCGGCTATGCAGCGCCTCCTGGACCGCGTGGAAGCTGGAGGGGTCCGTCATTACCACGTAGGCGTCGCCCTCCTGCGCCAGGTCGTCGGCACCCGCCTCCAGCGCCGCCTCCAGCGCCGCCTCCTCATCGTAGCGGTTCGCATCGATGAGCAGCTGCCCCTTGCGCTCGAAATTCCAGGCCACCGACCCGTCTCGGCCCAAGTTGCCACCGTATCGCTCCAGGGTCCGCCGCACCTCCGACACGGTCCGGTTCGTGTTGTCGGTCACCGCCCGGACAAAGATAGCCACTCCGCCTGGCCCATACCCCTCATACGTCACGTCCTCGAACGTCTGGCCTGGCAGTTCGCCGGTCCCCCGGAGAATCGCCTTCTCGATGTTCTCCTTCGGCATGTTGGCCGCTTTGGCGTTTTCAATCGCCGTGCGCAGCCAGGGATTCCCGGCAGGATCACCGCCGCCCTCTCGGGCGGCCACCGTGATCTCGCGGATCAACTTGCCGAACAGCTTACCGCGTTTGCTGTCCTCGGCCGCCTTCCTGCGCTTGATCTGCGACCACTTGCTGTGGCCGGCCATGGACGGATGCCTCCCAAGCTACCTGCGTTGAAAGATCTCGCGGGGGTACAGCAACCTCCAAGACTGAGAATATAGGAATGCGCCCGGACCCGATCAAACCGTTCGCCCTATTTTCGCGCCTCTTCCTTCTCCCGTTCGGCCTCCTCGATGATCTTCTCGATGATCTGCGCCGGCACCTGCTCGTAGCCCACGAAGGTCATCCTGTGGCTCCCGCGACCCTGCGTGATCGACCGCAGCGTCGACGAGTACTTGTGAAGCTCTGCCAGCGGCACCTGTGCCCGCACAACCTGCTTTCTGCCCCGGGGTTCCATCCCGAGAATGCGTCCCCTTCGCTGGTTCAAATCGCCGATCACGTCACCCATGTACTCCTCCGGCACAGTGACCTCGACCTCATAGATCGGCTCCAGCAAGATGGGGCCGGCGTCCTGGGCCACGTTCTTGAAGGCCAGCGAGCCCGCGACCTTGAAGGCGATGTCCGACGAGTCCACTGAGTGGTGCGACCCGTCGTAGACCTCGGCCTTGAAGTCGACTACTGGATAACCGGCGAGCACACCCTTATGAGCTGCCTCACGCACGCCCTTGTCCACCGAAGGAACGAACTTGTAAGGGATCACACCGCCGACCACGCTGTTCAGGAACTCGTAGCCACTCCCAGGAGGCAGCGGATGCAACCGGATCCAGCAGTCGCCGTACTGACCGCGGCCACCCGTCTGCTTCTTGTACTTCCCCTGCCCCTCAGCGGTCTTGGTGATCGTCTCGCGGTAGGGGATGCGCGGCGGCTCGGTCCCGACCTCGACACCGTAGCGCCGCTTCAAGCGCTCGATCGCCACCTCCAAGTGCATCTCACCGAGCCCCCGGGCGATCATCTGGCCCAGCTCCGGGTCGAACTCTGCCGAGAAGGTTGGATCCTCCTCGTGAAGCTTGTGCAGGCCAGTCGCAACCTTGTCCTCGTCGCCCCGCCGTGCCGGTCGCACCGCGACCGCGATATCGGCCTCGGGGAACTTGACACCTGCCAGGACCAGCGGCTGACTCTCCGAGGACAGCGTGTCTCCCGTGTGCGTATCCCGTAGCTTCGCCACGATCCCGATGTCACCAGCCCTCAGCTCGTTGACCTCCTCCCGCTCCCTACCCTGCGGGACCGCGGGGTGACCGAGCTTCTCCGAGCCGCCTCTTGTCGCGTTCAAGGCAGAATCGCCAGCAGCGATCTTGCCAGAGAAGATCCGGAAGTAAGAGAGCTCACCGACGTGTGGCTCAGACGTCGTCTTGAAAACGAGCGCCGCGAGTGGGCCGTCGTCCCGGGCCTTGAACTCCACCTCCTGCTCGCCTGACAGCGCTGTCTCCGCCACTGCATCCGCCGGGCTCGGCATGATCTCCACCAGCCGCTCCAACAGACTGCGCACGCCCCAGCCTTTCTCCGGGCAGGCGCAGAGTACGGGGAACAGCTGGCCGGCTTTCATCGCCACCTTCATCGCCTCGGCCGCCTTCGCCCGCTCGATCGCTCCTTCCTCAAGGAACTGTTCCAGCAGCGAATCGTCAGTCACCGCGATCGCCTCGATCAGCTCCTGATAGGCCTGTTCGTAGACCCCCTGCAAATCCCCGGGGATCTCCTCCTCCTTGTGCTCTCCCTTCTGCGACCTGGGGTCGAAGATGCGTGCCACACCGGACAACAAATCGATCGTCCCCTTGAATCCGTCCCCGGACCCGATCGGGATCTCCAACGGCACCGCGTCCTTCGAGAGACTCTCCCGGATCTCGCCGAGCACCGAGTCGAAGTTCGCGTTCTCCTTGTCCAGCATCGAGATCACGAAGATCCTGGGAATACCTCGCTCCTCGCAGTACTCCCAGACGTTCTCGGTGCCCACCAGCACCCCGCTGGTCGCGTCCACCAGAATGGCCGCCCCGTCCGCCACCCGGACCCCTGCCTTCGCCTCGCCGGCAAAGTCCAGGTAACCCGGGGTGTCGATCAGGTTGAGCTTGGTGTCCGACCACACCGCGTGCGCCACGGCGGTGCTGATCGAGATCCCGTGTGACTTCTCCTCAGGCGTGAAATCGGTGATCGCGGTCCCTTCGCTGATCGAACCCTTGCGGGTCGTTGCCCCCGCCGAGAAACAGATCGCGTCAACCAAGCTGGTCTTCCCAGTGCCGCCGTGGCCAAGGAAGACGACGTTGCGGATCGTATCCGTAGTAAAGGTCTTCGCTGCCAAGAGCTACCTCCCCTGAAAGTGCCGGGTTGTCGGTTGGACCGCTATCGTAGTTTTGCGCCTTGGAGTGAGTCAAGGACGCCCCGGCCCTCCAGCGGACAGGAGACAAGCTCGGCGAGGGGGCGGCCAACCGCGCGGCGCGGCCGGCCCCGACTCAGTGTCTCACCTGGTGCTGCGCCTGGCGCCGGCGCGAGACTTCATCCAGGAACCTGCGTTCCTCAGCGGTGAGCGAGTCCAGCCCATGCGCGGCGATCTTGTCCAGAAGTTGATCCACCACCTCGAGAATACGGGCCTCTTCATCCGCCTGCCGCGTGGGCTCCGAGGGCTGGCCACCGCCGGCCTCACCCCTGCCGGGCACCACCCTCAGCTTCCGTCTGCGCAGCCGCTTCTTCAGGCCTTCCCAGCGCGCGCTCACCTCCCAACCCTTCTTGAGGTAGACGTAGCCCACGACCAGACCGCCCAGGTGGGCAAAATGCGCGATCCCATCCTGAGCGCCAAGGAAGGCGGAGAAGAATGAGGCGGCGCCGAGGAACAACACCAGGTACTTCGCCTTGATGGGGAAGATCGCGTAGATCCAGATGAGGCTGTCCGGCCAGTTGAGCGCGTAGGCCAGCATAACGCCGAACACCGCGCCCGAGGCTCCGATGATCGTGCCACCGCCGAACACCAGCGTGAACAGCGCGCCGCCGATCCCGCAGATCACGTAGTACTTGATGAACTCCTTCCCGCCCCAGCGCTCTTCCAGCGGAGGGCCGAAGAAGAAGAACATCAGCATGTTGAAGAAGACGTGGAAGAAGCCGGCGTGGACGAACGTATAGCTGATGATCGTCCACGGCTCCCTCAGTACCTCCGAGACGTTGAACCCCAGGTACTCCACGGCAGCCGCGAGCGGAATCGCCCGGGTCCAATTGATGAGGATGAACATCACCGCGTTAGCAGCGATGATGCGCTTCACCCAGGGCGTCATGCGATAGCCGAAAGGCCCGAACCCGCCTCGATACATCGGCCCGGTCAACCGTCCACGCTGCACGTGCAACCGTCCTTGCTCACCTAACCTAACCTAACCCGGCCTGCCGGGACGAGTTCCAGTTGGCCTTTCCCGGACAAGCGCCAGGCGCACGATCCGCTCGCAGAGCTCTTCGAAAGATATGCCCGCTGCGGCCGCCGCCTTGGGCAGGAGGCTGGTAGCAGTCATGCCTGGCAGGGAGTTTACCTCAAAGCACCAAGGCCGGCTCTCGTGGTCCAGTCGCACATCGACGCGACTGTACGCATACAGCCTGAGCACCCGGTGCGCCTTCAGGGCCAACGATTGCACCTCCTCGGTGCACTCGGGGCTGAGCCGGGCCGGTACCTCGTACTCGGACATCCCGCGAGTGTACTTGCACTCGTAGTCGTAGATCTCGTGGCGCGGCCGGATCTCCACCACCGGCAGTGCTTCATCCCCAAGCACCCCCACCGCCAGCTCGCGCCCGGGGATGAACTTCTCGACGATCGGTACGCCGTCGAACGCCGCGGCTTGCTCTATCGCGCCTTGCAGCTCCTCCGCTGACCGCACGACGCTCACCCCCACAGTGGAGCCCTCGTGCGACGGCTTCACAACGACCGGAAAGCCCCCCAGGGCGCTCTCCACAGCGGAGGGCTCCACCGGGGCGACCAGCCACGGCGGTGTCCGGATGCCCGCGCTGACGAACAGCTCCTTCGCCACAAGCTTGTCCATTGCCAGCGCGCTCCCCAGCGGGCCACTGCCGGTGTACGGTATGCCGATGAGCTCGAGAAGCGCCTGCAAGCGGCCGTCCTCGCCCGCCCCACCGTGCAGCGCGATGAAAACGGCCTCGGTGCCCTGGAGATCCGGCGATTCCTCCAGGGACCGCGTGAGCTGGCCGCCTGCGAGCTGCACAAGCTCCCCTCGTTCTGGTGGCATCCGCCCGATCCCCGAGGCAAGCTCGCCCGACGCCTGCGGCCCGCCGATCAGGCGGCCATCAGCGGCATCGATCCCCACCGCCTCGTGACCCCCCTGCCGCAGTGCCCGGGCGATCTCTCGGCCCGTCGCCAACGAGACGTCTCGTTCAGCGCTCGTCCCACCCATCAGAACCGCGATCTTCACTGCGCTATCCCAGCTCCGACTCCCCGTTCGTCATCGCTCTCGGTCCTCCCCGGCGGTCGCCGCGGCGTGCCGCTCGAAGCGAACGGGCAGGACCGCCCAGACCGCCACGGCCTCCTCGCCCTGCAACGCCGGGTGGTACGTCAGCTGTGTCGCCCCACGCAACGCGATCGAATCGAGCTCGGCGTGGCCGCACGATCGCTCGAGCTCGACCGAATCCACCGTGCCCGCTTCTGTGATATGGATCCTGAGCAGGACCTCACCCTCGACAGCGTCGCGCCACAGGCGCACCGGATATCGGAAGGGCAGCTGCGCGCTACGCAGGGCCGGCAGTCGCTGGCTGCTGCGGAAGCGCTTCAGCAACGTGTCCAGGCCCAGGCGTTCACCTGCGGCGGCGTAGGCAACGGCCGCCGTCGCCAGCACCAGCCCAAGCATCACCAACCGCTTCACGCGTCCTCCACCTGCCGCTTGAGCTCAGCCAGCAGCGCCAGCGCCTCCAGCGGCGTCATGGCCTCAGGGACCAGCGATCGCAAACGCTCCAGCACCGGGCTCTCGGGCGGCTGGAAGAGCGAAAGCTGCACGCGCTCTGCCGAGTCCGGTAGCCGGCCGCGACGCCCGAGCCCTGGCCGCGAGCCCGCATCCACGCCCTCCAGGTCACGTAGGATTTGCCGGGCCCGCTCGATGACCTCCCGCGGCAGCCCGGCAAGGCGTGCGACCTGTACGCCATAGGACCGATCCGCCCCACCCGGCTCGAGGCGACGCAGGAACACGATATCGTCCCCGACCTCCTTGACCGCCACGTTGTAGGCCGCAGCCGCCGGCAGCAGATCGGCGAGCTGCGTCAACTCGTGATAGTGAGTGGCGAAGATGGTCTTGGCGCCGACGCGCTCATGAATGTGCTCGCTGACGGCCCAGGCGATCGAGACTCCATCGTAGGTGGACGTCCCCCGCCCAATCTCATCCAGCAGCACCAGGCTGCGATCCGTTGCACCATTCAGAATCGCGGCGGTCTCGATCATCTCGACCATGAACGTGCTCTGGCCCTGTGCAAGGCTATCGGAGGCGCCGACCCGCGTGAAGATCCGGTCCGCCACGCCGATCTCTGCCGCGTCCGCGGGCACGAACGAGCCCATCTGCGCCAGGAGCGTGATCAGACCTACCTGGCGAAGGACGGTCGATTTGCCCGCCATATTTGGGCCCGTCAGGATGATCACACGCTCGTCGCGATCGATCCGTATGTCGTTGGGGACGAACTGCTCGCGCGGCATCATGCATTCGACTACAGGATGCCGCCCGCCGTGGATCTGGATCCGGTCATCGTAGTCGACGCGCGGCCGCACGTAGTCGTTCCGTTCCGCCACCTGTGCCAGGGCCGAGAAGACGTCGACGAGCGCGATGCGCGTCGCCAGATCCTGCACCCGCTTGACCTGGCCGGCCGCAGCCTCCCGCACCTCTCGGAACAGCGAACCCTCCAGATCAGCGATCCGCTCCTCAGCGCTCAGCACCTTCGACTCCCATTCCTTCAGCTCGGGCGTGACGAAGCGCTCGGCGTTGGTGAGCGTCTGTCGCCGCTCGTAGTCCCCGGGAACCTTGCTCAGGTTGGGCTTCGTCACCTCGATGTAGTAGCCGAAGACCCGGTTGTACCCAACCTTGAGCGAGCCGATGCCGGTCCGCACCCGCTCCCGGCCCTGGAGCTCCGCGATCCAACCGACAGCGCCATCCCGAATCGCACGTAACTCATCCAGCTCCAGCGAGTAACCGGCCCGCACGACCCCGCCGTCGGCCAGCGACGCTGGCGCCTCGGGATCGATGGCGCGCTCGATCAGATCGGCTAGGTCTTCGACGGGATCGTAACCTTCAAGGACCGCCCTCAGCTCGCCACTCCCCGGCTCGCCCAGCGCCTCCTTGACCACCGGGGTTTCACGCAGAGACCGGGCTAGCGCCAGCAGATCTCGCGGGGCCGAACGGCCGGCCCCCGCCTTGCCTGCTAGCCGCTCCAGGTCGCGCACCGTGCGCAAGCCCTCCCGCACCCGCTTGCGCCGCGTTCGATCCTCGAACAGCTCTCCCACAGCGTCGAGCCTGTCGCGAATCGCCTCGCGATCCGCCAGCGGGCGTAACAGCCAAGCGCGCAGCAGCCGTGCGCCCATCGGGGTGACAGTCTCATCGATCACGTCTATCAGGGCGCGCCCACCCAGGTCGGCGCGCAGCGGCCTCACCACCTCGAGGTTCCGCCGCGTCATCTCATCCAGATGGAGCACCGATGCGCCGCGCTCGGCGCGCGGCGGACGCAGATGACTCCCGCCGCCCGGCTGCACCTCCAACAGGTAGGCGAGCAGCGCCCCAGTGGCTCGAACGGCGAGCTCGTCGCCCGCCTCCGTGAGCCCGAGGCTGGCCACCCTCTTGATCCGGAAGTGGCGACAGATCTGCTCGGCCGCGATGTCGGCGTCGAAGCACCAGTCCTCTCGGTAGGCCCGCGGCCGTTCTCCCTGGCCCAGCGCCCCGTCCAAGGAAGCCGACTCCCACGACCGCGGCAGCAGCAGCTCGCGCGCATCGATCCGCTCGAGCTCAGACTCCAACTCGCTACGCGGTACGACCGCGCAGAAGAACTCGCCTGTGGAGATATCCGCCCAGGCCAGACCCGCTTCCTCCGCCCGCGGGAGCCCGGCCACCGCCGCCAAGAAGTTATTTCGGTCGGCTGACAGCAGATCCTCGGAGAGCAGCGCACCCGGAGTCACAGTCTCGACGACCTCGCGGCGAACCACTCCCCGGGCCTGCGAAGGATCCTCCACCTGCTGACAGATGGCTACACGACGGCCCATACGGATCAGCCGCTGCACATACTCCTGAGCGGCTTTGATCGGCACTCCGGCCAGCGGCACATCAGCCGCCTCACCGTTGTTGCGCGATGTGAGGGTCAGGTTGAGCAGCCGGGACGCCTCCTCGGCATCCTCGTAGAACATCTCGTAGAAGTCGCCAACCTGAAAGAAGAGGATCGAGTCCGGATAACGACTCTTCAGCTCCAGGTACTGGCGCATGAGAGGCGTGTTCGCAGTTCTAGACAAGAGCCCGCACCTCCGAACAGCGATCGCTCACCTCGAGACCTTCAAGTTGGGACAGCCTGTCGCCACCCGCACGACTAGCGCTCACCGCCCAGTCGGCTGGACTGCGAGACGAGGAACGGCGAGTACCCTGCCTGGGCCAGACGCTCCAGTAGAGCTTGAGCCTCACCTTCGATGAGACCACGGCCCACCCGGACCCGGTAGAGGGGATCACGCTCTGTCGCGTTCAGCACCCAGGCGTCGAAACCCTGCCGGAGCAGCGCCCGGGCGAGTTCATGAGCGGCCGTTTCGTCCTGGAGCGCGGCTACCTGCACCGTGTAGGTCCGCACTCGGTCCCGACAGCTGGCCCGCGCCTCGCGGAAAGCCTGCTCCAACAGCGTATCGGCTGGCGACAGCTCCGCCAAGCCCTGCTCTGCCGCGGCACAGGCGTGTTCCGCGTCACCCTGCTCGGCCGCCGCCCGAGCGATCCACAGCAGAGCCCCGGGCCCGTGCTCGCTGGTCGGATAGTCCCGCCGCAGCCGGCCAAGATACTCCACCACCCTCGCGTACTCACCCCTCGCATACTTGTACTGCGCGAGGCGCAAGAGCGCGTCATCCGCGTACTCCGTGGACGACCCCTCGATGATCACCCGCAGGTAGTGAAGCTCCGCCTCGGCGCCTTCCTCGGCCAGACGGCCCGCCAAGAACCAGCCACGCGCGCGCAGAGCCAGAGGCGCCGACTCCCCAAACTCGCTCTCCCACCGAGCCAGCGCCTGCCGCGCCTCCTGGGCCTCACCGCGATCGGCCAGACGCTCCGCCTGATCGAGGAGACTGGCCTCCTGCGCCGCTGCCTGCGGCGCCGCTAGCCAGAGCACCATCAGCAGGCCCGGACGCGCCAGGCTTGACGCCCTACGATGCCTTCTTCGATCCGACCCGTTTTCCACGCCGTCCTCCAACACCCGCACCAACCGCTGCCCCTCCGGTATCGCCACTGCGGCAAGCGATTCGCAAGAGCGCCTCCTCGAACGCCGCGCGCTCCGACAGCCCACCCGACTTGATCAGCCGGTCGGCCCGTAACAGCTCCTCCAGGGCATCGGCGATCTCCTCTTGCCTCCAGCATCGCGCCTGCCGCAGGTACGTGCGCACCTTCCAGCTCAGATTGCGGTAACTACCGTCTCGCTTCAGGACCGCCACCAACACGCTCTCACCCTCACGCGCCAGCCCCACCCGGATCAGCGTCTCCGAAAGACCTCCGATCAGCCCGACGGCGCTCTCGCCTGAATCGAGCAACGCCGGCAGCTCCCCCAGGGCCTCCCCGATCCGACGCTCCGCCACCTTGTCGATCCAGCCCCAGCGGTCGACCTGGGGTAGCGCGCCCACGGCCGCGCGAACCTCTTCAAGACCGATCCTCTCCCGGTCGCCCACATAGGTCACGAGCTTCTCGAGCTCCTGAGCGAGGACGCCCAGGCGTGTCCCGATCCCGGCTGCCAGCAGCTGCGCGGCCTCCATCTCAAGCTCGACCCCGTGCAGCGTCCGCGCCCGCTTCGCCAGCCAACCCGGTAGCTCCGACGGCCGT
>JBDHKG010000012.1:0-50284 GCA_039586495.1 Gemmatimonadota bacterium
GTCGAGGACTGGGGTGGAGAGACGGTGATCGCGGCGGTCCGCTCGGCCGGCAAACGAGTCGGGGTCAAAGGCCGTGACCTCTTCATGCCGGTTCGCGCGGCGGTCACGGGGAGGACACAGGGACCGGAGCTAGCCGATATCTTCGAGGTCCAGGGCAAAGCGACGGCCCTCAGAGTAATCGAGCAGGCATGGAACGAGGCGCGGAAGGAAGGCTGAGGGAATGCAATCGCCCCGTGTCATAGGCCTACTCGCGTGTATCTGTCCGCTGCTCCCGCTGAGCGCGCATGCTCAGTGGGACCTCAGGGCCAAGGCCGCGCTGCCGGCGCTCCCCTACTGGCTGACTCTGGATCGAGGACGCGAGATCGATTTCGTACCGCTGCTTTGGACCAACGAGATCGATGGCGATAGCAGCGGTTGCTGTGTGCTCGGCGCCGCGATACGGCAGCGCTTGGGCCCGGCCAACGTCTGGGTGGGCCTGGCCTTCGGCACCGACCCCGACGGCGGCACACCGGCGGCGATCGAGACGGCAGTGGAGATCGATGGAGGAACAGTCGCCTTTCGCCGGCTGCATGGGCGAAACGCGTTCAGCGTACGGTACCCGCTCTACATCTCCGAGGCCGCTCACCCGGGAGAGCTCGACCGGGTCTCGGTCGGCGTGTCCGCCATCTGGACTTACGACGGGACGTACGCGGATTCCGTACCCTACTTCGACTGCCCTTCGGAAGCACCCTCCCTCCCTTGCGCCGAGGTCAAAGCGCCCTACGCCTGGAGCACTGGGCGTGACCATGCGCTGGTCGCTGAGGGGGCCTGGGGCAGGGGAGAATGGAGCGCGCCACGCTTCGAGGGGAGCCTCGTTATGGGGCTGAAGGCGGCTGGCGGTGACCACGGATACCTGCGGGCCGAGCTGACGTCTCGGGTGGCTGGAAGAGTAGGGCAGGCGGGCTGGACCGCCTGGCTGAGCGGCGGCTGGAGCTCGGAGCATGCACCGCAGCAGCGCCGGTTCCTGCTGCACGGCGCGGATCCCATCACCCGCTGGCTCAACCCTTATCTCGACGCCGAAGGCGCGCTCCTGGCTGATATCCCCTATTTCGTCCCGGGAGGAGCGAACCTCCGCGCTTATGAGGCGACGCGTCCGCTTGTGAAGGGGTACTTAGGTGCCGGGGGCGAGATCGGCCGTGAGATCGAGACGGACATCGGTGTCTGGGGACGTGTCGCTGCGTTTGCCGAGGCCGCGTGGACGCCGGGTATCCCCGATCGCCTCGGCCCAGAGGAACTGAACGAAGATGGATCCCTGCTCTTCGACTGGGAGGAGCTCCCAGCCGGCGAAGGCAAGCCGCTGGGCCAGTTCCGGGCTCGCAGCCTGGAGGTTGCCGAGATCTGGGCCGACGCGGGTCTGGCTCTGAGCGCGGGTTACGACAAATTGGCAGTGACCCTCTCACTTCCGCTCTGGGCCAGCGAGCCGGCGTTCGCCGGGGAGCCCATCAGCGGCGGCGCGAAGAAGGCGTTCGCCCTCCGCTGGGCCCTGAGCGTCGCCTTCTACCCACACGGGCGACCAGGAGAATGATGGAAACGCGCTCACGCTGTCTGATCTTCGACCCCTTCTCGGGAATCAGCGGTGACATGATCCTGGGGGCGCTCGTCGATCTCGGCCTCGGCGCCCAATGGCTCCTGGACGTCGTCAGTGAGCTGCCGATCCAAGTCCGTGTGGACGTGACATCGGTCAAACGAGGAGCGCTGGCAGCTCGTGCCGTGAGCGTGGAACCACAAGGGTCCCAACCGGCCCGGCGGCTGGCCGAGGTGTTGGAGATCGTGGAGGCTGCAAACGTCGATCCGACAGCACGCACCACCGCTGCCGCGGCCTTCCGGCGGCTGGCCGAGGTCGAGGGGGCACTGCACGGCCTACCTGCCGATCAGGTGCAATTCCACGAGGTCGGCGCCAGCGACGCGATCATCGATATCATCGGCAGCGCCGCCGGTGTCGCCGCCCTGGGGGTCGAGACCTGCTTCACCCGACCGGTCGCCATCGGGCACGGTTGGATAACGGCACAACACGGCAGGCTCCCACTTCCCGCCCCAGCGACCCTCAAGCTCCTCGAGGGATTACCGGTCTCGGAGAGCGACCTGCAAGCTGAGCTCACGACGCCGACCGGGGCGGCCCTGCTCTCGACCCTTACGCAAGGCCGGCGCGCACCCTCCAGTTTCGTGCCCATCGGCTCCGGCTTCGGCGCCGGCAGTCGTGATCCCTCCAGCCATCCCAACTGCCTGCGTCTCGTGCTCGCCGAGCTCGACCCACGAGGAGACCTCTCCATCCTCCAGGCGGATGTGGACGACATGTCGCCCGAGTACTTGCCGAGCCTGCTCGAGGCCCTGCAAGCCGCCGGTGCCATCGACGTCTGGACACATCCCGTGCAGATGAAGAAGGGCCGAACCGGCCTCAGGCTCGAGCTATTAGTGCCCTGGGCCCGCAGGGAGGAAGCCAGCCGGGCCCTCTTCGGCGCAAGCACGACTCTGGGATTCCGCTTCTGGCATGTCGAGCGAGAGGTATTGCCTCGCGCCACGAAGACGATAGAATGGCGCGGGTTCCCCATACGCGTCAAAGTCAGCTACGCGCCCGATGGGCACGTTCGCTACAAACCGGAGTACGATGATGTAATCGAGGCATCCCGGGGGGCGGGACTGCCGCCCCTGCAGGTCCGTCAGGAGATCGAGCGCAAGCTAGCGCGGGCGGCCGAAGGTTGGCTGGATTACATTATAGGGCCCGACCGGGCCAATTCACGCTGAGGGAGGACGGCAAATGACTTCAGCTCGTGTAGCATTCGTGACAGGCAGTGCCGTGATGCTTGCCCTGTGCCTACTGCCCGCTGACGCGCTGGCTCAGCGGCAGCAGTGTACAGGCATGAGGCCGAGAGGCGGAAGGTGGGTCGCCAGCGGCGAGCTGTATATCACCAAGGCCCGGGCAAATGCCAGACCGGACGAGAAGCGGGATCTCTACCGGCAGGGGCTAGACGTACTGATTGAGGGTTTCGTGGAGCAGCCCGAGAACCCACGGAACTACTTGCTGGCAGGACAGGCCTACCAGGGGCTGGACGACTACGTTGGTGCGGACAGCGTCTGGCGGAAGGCGGAGGAGATGTGGTCATGCTACGACGCCCTTATCGACACGCTTCGCCACTCAGCCTGGACGCGGGTGTTCAATCGCGCCGTCGGCTACTTCAGGCAAGGCGAGATGGAGAGAGCTTTAGCCGCGTACCAGGCCGCGTGGGCGGTCTACGACAGAATGCCTCAGCCGATGCTCCAGATCGGGGCCATCTACGCGCGGCAAGCGGCGGAGCCTGGCGTAGATTTAGAGACTCGTTCCGAGCTCCAGGGGAAGGCGATCGAGTCCTTCGAGACGGCACTCGCCGCGTTGGACCGATCCGAGCGATTGAGTCCCGAGGACCGTCAACAGGCCGCGCGTTCGGGGGCCTTCAACCTGGCCCAGGTGCTGGCGCTCCAGGGAAGGTACGAGGAGGCGGCCGTAGCCTACGAGAGGTTCCTGGCTGAGGAGCCTGACAACGTCGCCGCCATCACGAACGTCGCCGTCGTCATCACGCGAGCGGCCAGGCAGCTCGCTTCGCAGGCTGGCATGCTGGAGGAAGGCACGGAGAAGGAGGCGCTGCTGACGAAATCCGATTCCCTGGAATACGTCGCAAGTCAGTACTACGACCAGCTGCTCGCCCGCGAGGACTTGGCGGCGGACGACTATCACAACGTGGGGGTCGGCCTCAGCCAGATCGGACTGCACACACAGGCCGCTGAGGCCTTCAGCAAGGCGCTGGAGCTTCAGCCCTACCGTGCGAACTCGCTTGAAAACCTGGGATTGGCGCTCTTCTACGGTCAGGAGTATGACACTCTAGTCGCGGTGGCGCAGAAGCTGGTGGAGCGTTATCCGCTCAGTGAGAATAACCTCAATCTGCTTGCGAGCGCCTATCGCGATCTGGACGATACGCAGAAGGCTCTCGAGATCCTGGAGAGGCGTAGCGAGCTCACGGTCGACCTTCCAGACCAACAGCTGGAACTTGAGGCGGTCGACGGCGCGTTCGCGGTGAACGGCTCGCTCCGTAACATGAACGTTGAGCCCGGCAGCTCTGTGGAGCTTCTGTTTGACTTCTACGACGATGCTGGTGAGCTGGTCGCGAGCGCGCCCGTAAGCGTTGTTGCTCCCGAGCAGGGCGCTTCGACTTCCTTCAGCGTCTCTGTCGAGTCGGCGGTTGCCATCTCGGGCTTCACCTACAAGCTTGCTGGAACCTAGCGAACACCCGACGACCCAACTCCGGACTGAAGGTCGTTGGCAACGGGGACAGGGCGCACGAAAGCGTGGCGCCCTGTCCCCGTTGCGCTCGGGTTTCCCAGACTCTTGCCGAGCCAGCCGGCGCGCGCCGTCGTCCTGAACCGCCTCCCTTATCTCCAGTAAAGCTGTAGTTGACAAGCGGTAAGTTGTGCCTAGATTGGTGGTTAACCTGGCTCATACGATGGAGCTTGTCAGCCCGGTAAGCGTCGACTTGCCCTACACGACCGTATGTGTGCCCCGGCCTCCCCAGCGTTGCTCGCGCCGCAGCGGAGAGAGCGTGCGACTCCTGACAAGGGTGGGCTCGCAGTGAGCCTTCCTACGGTCGCAATCGTCGGCCGGCCGAACGTCGGCAAGTCGACGTTCTTCAATCGGATCGTCGGCGGGCGCCCGGCCATCGTGGACAGCGAACCGGGCGTGACGCGCGACGTGCACTTCGCAGAAGCGGAGTGGGCGGGGCGACGCTTCTACGTTGTGGATACGGGTGGAATCGTTGAAGGCAGCGCGGATCAGCTTGAAGATGCGGTGCGACGCCAGGCTCTCGCGGCGGCGGCAAGTGCAGAAGTGATCGTGTTCCTGGTGGACGGCCGGGAGGGGGTACACCCGCTGGACGCGCATATCGCCGAGCTCTTGCGCAGGCAACAGGCGAAGACGCTGCTGGTGGTGAACAAGGTCGATAACCTGCCCGAGGCAACCGAGCACCTGGAGTTCTACGCGCTGGGTTTGGGGGAGCCGTGGCCGCTCTCCGCGGCTAGCGGGAAGGGTAGTGGCGATCTGCTTGATCGCATCGTCGAGCGTTTGCCAGAGGTCGCGGAGGATGCGGTTGACGAGGGGCTGCGTTTGGCGGTGATCGGGCGCCCGAATGTCGGCAAGTCGAGCTTCATTAACAGAGTCCTGGGCACGGATCGGCTGGTAGTCTCTGAGGACGCGGGCACTACGCGTGATGCCATCGACACGCTCTTGGAGCGGAACGGGCGCCGGATTGTCTTTATTGATACGGCCGGCCTCAGGAGGAAGAGCCGTGTGGAAACGGGGCTCGAGTACTACGCGACCGTGCGCACTCTTCGCGCGATCGATCGAGCGGACGTCTGCGTGCTGATCACGGACGCCGACCAGGGCGTAGGGGTTCAGGACTTCCGAATCGCCAGGCTGGCGTGGGATCGTGGCTGCGGACTCGTTTTTGCCGTGAACAAGTGGGACCTAGTCGAAAAGGAAACCCACACCGCCTCTCAGATGGAGAAGGCACTGTGCAAACGCGTGCCCTTTCTATCGGCGGTGCCGATCGTTTTCATCTCGGCTCTCACCGGCCAGCGCGTTCAGCGAGCGCTGGATCTCGCCTGGCAAGTCGGAGAGGAACGGGTGAAGCGCGTGCCGACCCACGAACTCAACGATCGATTGCGCGTCTTGACGGAGGCGGTGCAACCCCCGCAGAAACGTGGAAGGCCCATCAAGTTCGTTTACGCGACGCAGGTGCGAACCGGCCCACCCCTGTTCGCGTTGTGGACGAACTATCCGAGGGACGTACCGGACAGCTACGTCCGTTATCTGATCAAGGGATTCCGGGAGGCTTGGGGGTTCCGGGGCACTCCGATCCGAATCAGGCTGCGGGCCCGTAGGAAGGAGCACGATTGATCTTACTCGCCCTGGTAGTCACCGCCTACTTGCTTGGGTCGATCCCGACGAGCCTGCTGCTCGCCCGTTGTGGAAAGGGAATCGATCTCAGGGAGTGGGGAAGTGGTAACCTTGGTGCCACGAACCTGTACCGGGCTGCTGGGCCGGTCTACGCCGCTCTCTGCACGGTGGTGGATGTCAGCAAGGGATTCGTGCCTACTAGGTTATTCCCGCGACTGGACGGCGTTGAGCTTCCGCAGCTCGCCCTCGCCTACGGCGTCGCGGCGATACTCGGCCACGTCTTTTCGGTCTGGGTCCGCTTCCACGGTGGAAAGGGTATGGCTACCGGCGGCGGTGTCTATGTGGCGTTGGCACCGGCCGCTGCCGGCCTGGGATTCGTCGTCTGGGTCGCCGTTATTTTGGCGACGCGCGTGGCCTCCGTGGCATCGCTGTCGGCGGCGACACTGCTACCCGGTCTGGTTTGGCTTACCGGGCATCGCTTCGACTACGTCTTTTGGGCCAGTCTGCCGCTGGTGGGACTCGTGTGGTGGACTCATCGGGCGAACGTCCGGCGCCTGCTGGCTGGGAAGGAGCTGCGAGCGGCTCGCGGCTCGGGGGCTCCGCCCCTCGAACCCGAGCCGGACTCGGCCGGGCCATCGAACAAGGCATGAGCATGGGTCGAGCGGCGGTCATCGGGGCAGGTAGTTGGGGCACAGCACTGGCCAAGCTGCTCGGCGAGAAAGGCCATGCTGTCCGTGTTTGGAGCTACGAAGCCTCGGTCGCAGAGCAGATCCGCGAACGGCGCGTGAACGAGATCTATCTTCCCGGGATCGAGGTGCCCGCAAGTGTCGAGGTGTTCACGGAGCACGCCGACGCCCTGGAGGGCGCGGAGGTCGTGATTGCCGTCGTGCCCTCGCACGCCTTTCGAGAGGTTATGGAGGCAGCGGCGCCTCTCGTGCCGCGCGACGCGATCATGCTGTCGGCGACCAAAGGTATCGAGGTGGACACGCTGAACCGGCCGAGCGAGATACTGGCGAAGCTGTCGCCCGATCAGGCACCCCCGGCTGTCCTGTCAGGGCCGACTTTCGCCCGTGAGGTGGCGGAAGGAGATCCGACGGCGATAGCCGTGGCGTCGCGAGATTCGGATGTAGCTCGGCAGGCCCAACACTTCCTCAACACCGAGCGCTTCCGCGTGTACACGAACGAGGACGTTCTGGGCGTTGAGCTGGCTGGAGCGCTGAAGAACGTGATCGCTCTTGCCGCCGGCATCGCGGACAGCCTGGGGTATCGCAGTAACAGCCGCGCTGCTCTGATTACCCGGGGACTGGCCGAGATCACGCGGTTGGGCCTCGCTATGGGTGCGCGGGCCTCGACTTTCGCCGGGCTTGCCGGTCTGGGTGATCTCGTTCTGACCTGTAGCTCCGACCTTAGCCGCAATCGGACTGTTGGCGTGCGGTTGGGCAGGGGAGAGACGTTGGAGGAGATTCTTGCGAGCATGAGGATGGTCGCGGAAGGGGTCCGTACTACAAAGGCCGCTCGCCAGCTGGCCCGGGCCTACGACGTGGAGATGCCCATCGTGGAGGAGGTCCATCATATCCTCTTCGAGGGCAAGTCGCCCGAGCGTGCGACGGCCGACCTCATGCTGCGATCGCCTAAACCCGAGTTATGGGGGGGCACCGATGCGACGTGAACGCATCGCACGTCGGGAGTACTTCTCCATTGGAGAAGTCTGCGAGATGGCCGGTCTCAAGCCGCATGTGCTACGCTACTGGGAGACCCAGTTCAAGGAGCTGAGCCCGACCAAGAACCGCGCCGGCAATCGCGTCTACCGCGCCCGCGAGATCAAGCTCATCGAGCTCGTCAAGCACCTGCTGTACGAGGAGAAATTCACCATCGATGGTGCCCGGCGGAAGCTCGAGAAACTCCGTGAGGAAGGCCAGCTGGAGGAGGTCGCTGGTCGGGCACTCGATCGCCAGGCGCTGCGACGACTGCAGGATGGCGTTAGGCAGCTCCTTGAGATTCTCCAGGAACCTGCTCAAGATTGATTCAGATCCGCCGCATATCTGGCGGCGCGCGGCACGGTGGTGGGGAGGGTGATGGGTGAAGCCAAGCGGAGACACTGTACAAACAACGAGCGGAATCCGGCAGCGCGGCGCGGCTTACGCAGTCAGGTTGGCGTGCGAGTCGGCTAGCCTTAGACCTTATCAGCTACAAGTTACTTGAGGAGAAGAGGCCGTGGGCATCGAGCCTCGAGACCTGAACGTGCACCAGGAGCGCCGCCGCCAGTTGATCGAGCAGCTCCGAGCGTCGGGGATCCGCGATCTGACCGTGCTCCACGCCTTCGACAGGGTGCCGCGCCATCTTTTCGTGCCGGAGGTGTTCGAGCCGCGTGCCTATGTTGACGAGGCACTGCCGCTGGGACACGGGCAAACGATATCGCGGCCGAGCACACACGCCCTCTATCTGCAAGCGCTGAGGCTCGAGGGTGACGAGCGGCTGCTGGAGATCGGAACCGGTTCGGGTTTTCAGACCGCGCTCCTGGCGACGCTGTGCCGGCAGGTGTTCTCCATCGAGCGGGTGCCGGAGCTGGCCGCCCGCGCCCGGGCTCGCATCGAGGCGCTGGGATTCACGAACGTCGCCATCCGCGCAGGCGATGGCAGCTACGGCTGGCGCCGATACTCGCCGTATGACGGCATACTCGTCACCGCCGGAGCTAAGGAGGTACCGAGCCCGTTGCTCAGACAGCTGCGAGTCGGCGGCCAGTTGCTGATCCCGATAGGGGACCGCCAGTCGCAGGAGCTCCACAGGATCGTGCGCAGCGGCGAAGAGACGATGGAAGATGAAATCATCGCCCACGTGAGGTTCGTGGCGCTTCACGGGCTCGGAGGGCTGGATGTCCAGGACGAGCAGGTCTCGAAGTGGTAAGCGACGGCTCTGCAGGGCCGGCGGCGAGCCGGGCGGCCAAACGAAAGGGCTGGGTCCGAGCCCTCTACGATTGGGTCCTGAGCTGGGCGGACTCGCCGTACGGTGCCGCGGCGCTCTTCGTTCTGGCGGTGGTAGAAGCTTCCTTTTTCTTTGTTCCGCCGGACCTCCTATTGATCGCCCTTTGCGTGGGGCGGCCCCGCCGCAGTCTCTATTTCGCCGGATTGTGTACCGTCGGGTCTGTCTTGGGTGGGATCGGCGGCTACCTCATCGGCTATCAGCTCTACGAGCTCATTGGCCGCTCGATCATCGAGTTCTACGACGCCACCGAGGCCTTCCAGCGTGTGGGCGACCTCTACCGCGCAAATCTCGTCCTGGCGCTGGGGACTGCCGGCTTTACACCGATCCCCTACAAGGTATTCACGATCGCCGCTGGTGCCTTCGCGGTGCCCTTCGTCCCCTTCGTGGTTATATCTGCGGCGAGCCGGGGAGCACGCTTCTTCTTGGTCGCAGGGCTCATCCGTTCGTTGGGTCCGCAGATACGCGGCTTCATCGACCGGTACTTCAACCTACTCACGGTGGTGTTCGTGGTGGCCCTTATCCTGGGATTCCTGCTGCTCAGATACGTACACTGAGGCCAAGTGTCGCGGTTTGACCCGTCCGCGCGGCCGTGTAGATTTGGCCTGACCGCAGGTCCGGGAAGGAGGTAAAGGCAGGCAGTGTCGACAAATCCGACCCCGTTCATCGGCGGAACTGAAAGCCCCAGGCAGGACCCGCCGGCCAGAGACAAGTTCGCGTCGCCCTATGTCCCGGGAGCAGACGAGACACCGGCTGAGGGAATCACGGCGCCTGACCTGGGAATGGAGAGCGCCGAGGAGGCGCTCGAGCCCACTCAGGCAGAGGCAGGCGCTGCTGAGACGCCGCCGCTGGTCGAAGTGGAAGCCCTCGAGCCGGAAGCGCCCGAAATCGAGGTGCCGGTACAGTGGGTTGATGCCGAGGAGGCACCAGCCGAGCTTGAGGAGCTTGTCCTGAGCGAGGAAGGAGTGGGGGAAGCAGCGCCAGCCGGGGGGCCGCCGCCAGAGGCTCAGGGGCTGGCAGCCGCGGAAGCTGAGCCCGCTATTCCTGACTTCCTCTTCGGGCCTGACGGTGGCGGACCCGAAATCCCGGTCCAGGAGACCGAGCAGGCTGCCGTGCTGGGAGAATCGCTTGAGCGTTTGGCCGAAGAGGCCGAACGGCTGCTGCAAGGCGAGCAGGGGGAGCGTATACGGGCCCTGATTGCGGATTTGGGCAGGCACGGAGCTGATATCGCCGTGGCACGCGCCTTTGCGGCCGGCTATCTGGCGGCAAAGGGCAGAGAGGAGAGCTGAGACATGGCCGAGGCTCGGCCGAGCGGTGAAGATCGTTTCGTCGCAGCCACGCTCAAGTTCCTGGGCTGGGCGCAGAGTAATACACGCGCGCTGATTCTCGGCCTGGGTGCTGTGGCTATCGTCGTCTTCGGCGTGAGGTACTACCTGGACTACCAGAGGCGAGTGCGCGAAGCCTCGGCAACCGAGATCCGGTCCATCCGCTTCCAGCTCCAGAGCGGGGACGCAAGTCAGGTGGTCGAGCAGCTGCGCGGCTACCTGGTGCGATTCAGCGGCACGCCGTACGCGCGCGAGGCCCAGGTGCTGCTGGCTCATTCGCTGCTCCTCGGGAATCGGGCCAGCGAGGCTATCGGACCCGCGCGGCAAGCCATCGACCAGCTCGGCGATGATCCGCTCTCGACCCGCGCAGCCTTCCTCTTGGCGGCAGCTTACGAGGAGGTCGGGGACACGGCGCTGGCTATCAGCGTCTACGAAGAAGTGGGTGCTCGTGTCGAACGCCGGAGCGAGAGGAGCCTGGGTCTCGAAGGGGCAGCCCGTCTGAGGGCCGCGAGCGGTGATCGCGCCGCTGCTGCCAGCATCTACGATCGGCTCGTGGCGCTCACGCCGGAGGACGCGCCACGGCGCCTGGTGTACGAGATGCGGGCGGCGGAGATGCGTGCCGAACCGCTGCGTGCAGAGGAGACGCCCACGGAACCGACAGAACAGCCCGCTGAGACGTCGGAAGTGTCGCCTGGAGGAGGCTGAGAGCGCGCGAGCGGGGTTAGCGGGAGAGATGTTGTGAGGGGGCCGTTTAGTAGGCCGGGGCTGTTAAGGGGTCAAGGGCGCATAATAGGTATTATGTAACATCACCGGGCACACACCCCTCTTGACAATAACCCTCACCTCCCTTTACGCTTTTCTTCGTCCCCACTTCCCACAGCTTGGTCAAACGCTATCTACTCCGACGATGTACAGTACTCTGCGCCCCATTCTGCTGCTCCTCCCCCTAGCTCTGCTGCTACTGGCGCTCCAGTTCGCCTGTGACGACTGCGAAATCTGCGAAATCACTGAACCCGTCACGGATCGCCCTATTTCGCTCCTGGTCGAGCCGGAGGCTGCGCAGCTCGAAGTTGGTGATACGGTTCGTTTCAAAGCGCGTTTCGCCCACGAGTCGGGTGATACGACTGCCGCTGAGCGCGTTGTCTGGCTCTCATTCAAACCCGCTGTCGCGACCATAGACACGACTGGCCTTGCTGAGGGCGTATCCTCAGGTCGGGCCAAGATCATAGCTGCGGCGGACGGGCTCATGGCAGAGGGGATCATCACCGTTCCAGGCTGGTTCGTCGCGACGCCGCTTCCAGAGCCCCGGCGCAATGGGCACGCCGCTGCTCTCGATGGGAAGCTGTACTACATCGGTGGAGCGAGCAGTGCGGGTGAGGATTACGTGTCGACGACGTTTGTGTTTGATCCCGAATCCGAGAGCTGGTCGACAGGGCCCGACATGCCGACCGCGCGTGATCAGGGAGCCGTCGCGGTGCTGGAAGGGCGCATCTACGTCATCGGCGGCGTCAACCCTCAAGCGCCGAACAATGGCTATAGTCGCTTATGGGCCAACGAAGCGTTCCGCGTCGCGGATAGGTGGTGGGAAGTGCGGGCACCCATGCCCACCGCGCGCGGTCATGCACAGGCTGACACCCTCAGCGGGCAGATCTACGTCATCGCGGGCAGCACCGTTGTAGAGGTCTACGACACAGTTGAGGTCTATCACTCGGCTTCTGACACCTGGTCGGTAGCACCGTCGATTTCAACTACCCGTTGGAATTTTGCAGCAGCCTCCATAGGGGGCGCGCTGTACGCAGTGGGCGGCGAAGTCAGTCGCTTGGTGCCCACAGGCACACTGGAAATCTTCAACGTCTCGGAGGGAAGTTGGTCTCCAGGGCCGCCCATGCCTACTCCACGCCTCAAGATGGCCTGGGCGGTGTTCGAGAATAGGTTGGTGGTGATCGGCGGGTATGACGGGACTGCCGTCCTTGATGTCGTCGAGGTATTTGACCCGGCGGCCGGCACCTGGTCCACCCTCCCAGCATTACCCGTGGCGCGGCAGATGGCGAGAGCCACCGTCGTCGGGGGAATCCTCTACGTGCTTGGCGGCCTTACGGAGAGCGGGATCACCAACCGTGTGGACGGCTATATCCCCTAGGGTGTTGGCCAGGTCGTAGCCAGAGCCACGAGATGCGGCCAGCCGCAGGATCTGACTGGCGCTGTGGAAAGCACAGTCCAACGACACTGGGAGGTCGCGATAGACAAGCCGTGATGCTTTCCGGTGATCCAGCGGCAACACCGACCGGGTCTTTGCGTTCGTTCACCAGGTTCCACTCAGACGGCCGTGTTACTGCCCCTGCCGACGCGGGGCCTTTCTCCCCATAATCGCCCAGCTGCTCCGAGCACCCGGGATTCATTCTCCACGTCCGCGCTGGGATGTGGCTGAGTCAGGAAGGGCGGCACAGAAAGGCGAATTGGTACGTCCATCGTAGCGGGATCAGCCGCCACGCCCACCTGAGGGCCAGGCGACGTAGAGCCGTCGGCTGCGGCTTGGTGTCCCACGGCTCCTTGACCACCTTCAGCACTTCCAGCCCTCCTGCCTCGAGCAGGGATTTCCACGCACGCAAGTCCAACAGCAACTCTGAGACATCTTGTTGCTCGGTTCCCTTTCGTCTGAGCAAGCGCCAGCCAAGGAACCGTCGGTTTGGCACGACGATGAGCACCTGCCCATCCCGGCGCGTGACCCGAGCGATCTCCCGCACCCCGGCGGAGGAATCGGCGAAGTGCTCCAAGGTGCCCAGGCACGCTACCGCATCGAACGATTCTCCGGCGAACGGCAGGAACTCGCCGGCGGCGAGAGCCAGATCCACACCCTGAGCGCGCTTGCGAGTCAGTTGCAGAGCGCTCAGCGATATCTCGACGCCCAGCGGATCCATTCCGGCCGCCTGCGCTTCCGCGAGCAGGAATCCCTCCCCACAACCGATGTCCAAGAGGCGCGCCCCGGGCCCGGTATCCATGAGCTCCAGGTAGCAGCGGTAGTCACGCATGGTGCCGGGCGGAGTGGCGTACCGCGCCTCGTAGTAGTCGATGAGCTCCGAGAGCTTAGTCATCACTCGAGTCGCCGGCGCGTCCGCTGAAGGCAAACGCGAGAGCGGGCGCCAACTCCGCAACGATTGACCAGAGCCGGCTGGCCACCGCCACCGCGGCCGCAACCGAGAGCGGCAGCATGGAACTGAGGAGAGCCGCCATGAACCCTTCCTTTGCGCCGAGACCGGCGGGTGCCACGACGATCACGTAGCCTGCGACGAACGCCAGCGCGAAGATTGCCGTGAGCGCCGGATACTGACTGAGCGTTACGTGCGTGAGGCTGCCAATGAAGAGGAAGAATGCGGCCCCAAACGCGAACCAGAGAACGATGCCGGCGGCGAACAGCACCAAGCTGGCCCCCCATCTCCCCTGCCAGGGCGCGCATTCCTGGCGCGTGATCCGTGCCACGACTCCCACAGCGCTCGCCAGGATCCGGGGGTGGAGCAAGACCAAAGAGGCCGGCGTGAGAATTCGGGCGATGGACGCCAAGTCGGACAGGCGGCCGAGCGATTCAGCAGGTAGCAGGTAGATGCCCACGAACCACGCCGCGAGCAGCATGTACCCCATGTAGACAACGATCGAGGTGACGCCGGCCAGCGCCGGAACGCCGAGCGAGCGGCTGAGCTCCGCAATGCCGACGAATTGCCAAATCTTGCCCGGCATGTAGCGCGCCAGGTTTGACAGAAACCAGATGCGTGCCAGAGCTGAGAACTCGAGCCGCTGATCCAGTTGCCTGAGCGCGTAACCCCAGACAATTACGTTGGCCGCCAGCACGCAGATGAGTATCAGGATCGAAAGCAGCAGCCGCAACGGATCCACACTCCATTCGAATGACATGAGCTGGGACGCTTGCCGGATGATCGCAGCGCCCAGGAAGAAAGCTCCCGCGCCCACGAAGAGGACGGTCAGGGCAAGACGCAAGCGAAAGCGCATCTTCCTGCTAGTCCTTCAGCAGACGTGCTCGCCACGCGAACCAGGCCAGCACGAGTCCATACAAGATGAGCACCGAACATAAGGCGGCCTAGATACCGAATCTGATCGCCAGAGGGCGTGGCTTGAGTCGAAAGACGACGGTATGGTGCCCCGTTACGCCCAACTTGTGAACATAATCATGCTGGGGCACATCGAACAGAACCAAGGGCCGTCGCCTGTATGGTGTCTTGTCTTGCACACCTGTTGAGCCAACCTCTTGCCGAGGTCTCCAGTTCGCTGCATACTCAAAATATAGCGCATTCTCCAGCCGTTACCTGCGCCCCCTAGGAGTTGTCGTGATGCTGTACGTCCGCATGACCCGGGCTCTGGTCGCTGCGGCCCTCGGATTGTTTGTCCCACTGCTTAGCGCCTGCGACGATGAAGTGACGTCGCCCCCTGCGGACCAGGAGGCAGATCCGATAGTGGCTCTGCGTGTTGAGCCCGGCACGGTTCGATTGCCAGTCGATAGTAGCCTGCTGATCGGGGCCGAGTTCGTCCATGAGTCCGGGAGTGTCAGTGAGGCGGTGAACGTCGTGTGGCTGTCGCTCAAGCCCGCGGTCGCGGTCGTCGATTCCTCCGGTCGAGTCAAGGCCATCGGCTCAGGACGTGTCCGAATCGTGGCCGCAGCGGAAGGCCTGAGCGCGGTGGCCGTTGTTGATGTGCCCGGCTGGTTTTCCGTGCTGCCCTTACCCGCCCCACGCCGCAGAGGACACGCCGGCGTCCTGGGTGGGAAGCTCTACTACACCAGCGGGGCCGACAGCTGGGGTGAGGATCACGTCGCGACCACGTTCGTGTTCGATCCGGAGACCGAAAGCTGGACGACCGCGCCGTCCATCCCCACTCCCCGTGACGACGGTGCCGTCGCGACGGCCGGCGATTACTTGTATGTGATTGGCGGCATCAGTCCCGACGCGCCGCACAACGGCTACAATCGGCTCTGGGTGAACGAGGCCTTCCGGGCTTCGGATCAGAGCTGGGTGGCCCGGAGGGACATGCCGACGGCGCGGGGCGGCGTTCGCGCCGAGACTGTAGGCGGCAAGATCTACGTGATCGGGGGCCGCACAGGCGTGGAGTTTCTCGCTACCGTCGAGGTGTACGATCCAGCGACCGACACCTGGAGCACCGGTCCGTCCCTGCCTGCGGCTTGTGAATCCCCCGGTATAGGCCTGCTGGGTGACGAGATCTATGTGGCCGGCGGCCTGGAAGCTGATCATGGGACCACGTCGGCCCTGAAGATCTTCGATCCGGCGCAAGGGACGTGGCGCACGGGACTGTCGATGCCCACGGCCCGCGCATTCGTCGCGAGTGCGGTCCTGCAGGGGCGGCTCGTCATCCTCGGTGGCTGGCCGGTGTATCCTGCGCAGATCCCGCTCGCCACGGTGGAAGCGTATGACCCGGAGACCGAAAGCTGGTCGAGGTTGCCACCCATGCCGGTGCCGCGCAGAGAGGCGAGCGCCGCCGTGCTGGAGGGAATTCTATACGTGATCGGCGGGGGGACGGATGTCGCGTTGACCGATCGCGTCGACGGGTATATCCCTTAGATCGATCGGGGGGCCGCTTTGTGCACCGCGGTCCCAGGCTGCAGCAGTACGCGGCCGAGCACACAGGCGGCGGCTCCGGGACAGGCGAGCCTTCGGAGTGTGATGGTTTGCCCGCCGCTTGGATCTCTTTCGCTCCGTAGGAACGCGATGTCTCATCGCCCTCGAGGCCAACCGTGCGCAACCGAACGATCAGAGCGACGATCGCATCGGACTCGGCGGGCCCGCAGGGGACAACGCGTCAACCGGTTAGGTCTCGCAGGGCTTGGCTGACCTCACTGGCACGTGGAGCGGCCGCACCTGGCCGCATCACCGCCAACCCCGCAGCCACGTTCGCCAAGCGTGCAGCTTCCTCGAAACTCGCCCCGGCGGTGAGTGCCAGCGTGTAGGTGGCGATGACCGTGTCGCCCGCGCCAGTCACATCGACGATGTCTTGGCTTCGGGAGACGGGGATGTCGAGTCGTCGCTTGCGCGGCTCGAAGAGGGCCATACCACGCTTGCCGCGGGTGACGAGGAGGGCCTGGACCCGCAACTCGCGCAGCAGCCTACGCCCTGCCTTCTCCAGCACCTCGTCGTCGTCTCCCACGGACACCCGGGTCACCGCCTCCAGCTCCGGCTCGTTGGGCGTGGCCGACACCGCGCTGGCAAAGTCGGTGAGCGCGAAGCGGGAATCGATGACACTGAGCAGCGAGCGCTTCCGCACCAAGGATGCGAAGAGCTGCGGCCGCACGCTGCCCAGCCCGTAGTCCGAGACCACCACACCGTCAGCACCGTTCAGCGCCGCGCCCAGCACCTTGGCGATCCGCTCGTCCGGCACGCTGGCGTAGCGACCGCCGGAGTCGATGCGGATCACCTGCTGCTTGACGGTGTGCAGCCCGCCGGCCAGGACCCTCATCTTGATCGCCGTCTCGACTTCGGGCTCAACGAGGATGTGCGAGGTGTCGATCCCCTGCCGCTCGAACTGCTGCAGCACGCGGTTGCCAATCTCGTCGTTGCCCACAATCCCCACCGGCACCGGTATGCCGGCGAGGGCCGCGACGTTCATCAGAGCGTTACCGGCGCACCCTGGCGTGACCGTATCCCACTCCTTGTTGAGGATCAGAACGGGCGCCTCGCGAGAGATGCGGGCGGTGTCGCCATACACGGTGTGGTCTGCGGCGATGTCACCCCAGACCACAAGCCGCCTACCCTGAGAGGCTGAGAGCCAGCGTAGGAGCTTTTCTTTCACTCGGGTTTCCCGGCGTTCGGCGTGCGCTCATCGTCACCACTCGCCGGCCGTCGATTCGGCCAGGTGTCACCTGGATGAGATCCACTCCACGGCGTCGAGCAAGTCTTCGGCGATGTAGTCCGGATGCTCGTTCCACTCGTGAGACCATTCGTCGACCTCCCCGAGCCCGTATCCCGTCTTGACCAGGATGCCTTTCATACCCACCGAGTGAGCGAAGACGATGTCCGAGTGCTTGTCACCAACCATGAACGAGCGTGAGGTATCGATGTTCAGGTCTCGTTGGGCCGCCTCGATCATGCCGGGCTTCGGCTTGCGGCAGTTGCAGTCCCTGCGATAGGGCGGCTGTCCGGCGGTGGGATGGTGCGGGCAATAGTAGATGCCGTCGAGGTGTGCCCCGCTCTCGGCCAAGAGGTCGCGCAGGCGGCCGTGTACCTCCGCGACGAGTGACTCCCTGAAGTAACCGCGTGCCACGCCTGCCTGGTTGGTAACGAGCACGGCGAGGAACTCGGAGTCGTTGATCCTGCGGATCGCCTCGGCGCTGCGCGGCAGCAGCTGGAAGCGGTTAGTGTGGTTGACGTAGCCGACTTCCTCACTGACGGTACCATCTCGGTCCAGAAAGACCGCTGGCCGCTTCATAGCTTGCCGATCGTTCTCAGCAGGCGGAGCATCCACACACGCCAGACCGCCTCGCGGATGATCTTGCCGCTCATCTTGCTCGCGCCCTCTGTGCGATCGCTGAAGATGATCTTGGTCTCGCCGACCTTGAATCCCTTGCGCCAAGCACGGAACGTCGTCTCGATCTGGAACGAGTATCCCTCCGAGCGGATGGCATCGAGGTCGATTCCTTCGAGCACCATGCGTCGGTAGCACTTGAAGCCGCCGGTCGTGTCGCTGAATGGCAAGCCGGTGATGAGGCGGGCATACTTGTTGGCGAAATAGCTGAGCAAGAGCCGCGACATCGGCCAGTTGATGACCGTGACGCCCTTCAGGTAGCGCGAGCCCAGCACGAGATCGTAATGCTGGGCCGCCTCGAGGAACTCCGGTATGTGGTCGGGGTTGTGCGAGAAGTCGGAGTCCATCTCGAAGACGTACTCGTAGTCGCGCTCCAGCGCCCACTTGAACCCGGCGATGTAGGCCGTACCGAGCCCGAGCTTGTCGGGCCGATGCACCACGTGAATCCGCTCGTCCTTCGCCGCAAGCTCGTCCGCCAGCTGACCCGTGCCGTCCGGCGAGTTGTCATCCACGATGAGGACGTGGATGCCCGGAGCCTGCGCCAGCACCTTGGGCACGATGACCGGCAGATTCGCCCGCTCGTTGTAAGTCGGCATCACCACTAGCTTCAGCTCACCGCTGGCCAGCATGACCTCCAGTTCCCGCTTCGGGCGTGGTCAAGAACTCGGGCCGCTCCCCCAAGCGCCGGGCGCACCGGGGCCCGCCCGTGCACGCAGGTCGCTCAGGCCGTTGCGAAGGAGCAGATAGCCCGAGGCCGTCACCCACCGCAGTCAGCCAGACGCGAGAGAGGACGGCTACAGCGACAGCTACGGAGCCGGGAAGGTACAGCGAAAGCAAGGGCGCGTAAACTCCCCTACGGACGCCGATGCCGACGACGGGCCAGAAGCTGCCAGCAGGAAGCTCGGCCACGGCGCTCAGGAACGGATAGAACCCGGCCCCCAAGCCCAGCCAGGCGAGTGCGTATACAGCAAGAAGCAACCCACGCTCACCCCAGCGTATGTAGGTGTAGTCTTCGGAACGACCCATCGCGCGCAGAGCCGCCCGGTAAGTGGCGCCGAACAGCGGGGTGAAGAGCACCGCGAAAAGGCCGAGCGCGGCAAGCAGGCCCGAGAGGCGGACGTCTCCGGCAATCCTCTCGGCGACGCCCGCGAGGCTTAGTGCCGCCAGCGAGCACGAAGAGCAGTGCCGCCAGGCTGGCCGAGACGGCGAAGACGGGGCCGCAGCCAGCGTCGGTAGGTCACGCGGTCTCCTGCTCGGACTCCCCTTCCCCGTCGGCGCCCTCCGCCGGGGTCACCTGGAGGCCGTGCCGCCCGCGCCACGTGGCGGCCAGCAAACCAAGGAGCAGCACGATGCCGATACCACCGCCCCAGGCCCCATACCTCATAGTCGGATCCCGGAACTGCATCTCGACGCGGTGGGAACCGGCGGGAACGGGAACGCCACGTAGCGCTACGTCCACCTGGTAGACCGGCGCCGAATTCCCGTCGACCGTGGCGGACCAGTAGGGGTGGTAGATCTCGGCGAAGACGAGGAGTCCGGCGCCAGCGCTCTCCACTGTGAGCGCGAGCTGGTCAGGTGTTCGTGTCTCCCAGCGGATTCGGGCCTCAGCCGACGTGTCCGTGTTCAGCGTCGGCGGAGTCGACTCAGGTTCGAGTATCGCAGTCTCTTGGGGCTGGAACGTCGGATCCAGGATCAGCGACTCCGCCGTCTGATCAGCGGCCGGGACCACCACCTCATGCACGACCCAGGCCCGGGGCGTCTCCTCGCTCCAGCGGTAGACCAGCCGGCCCGCGCCCTCGAAGACAGGTTCCAGCCCGGGCGCCGAAACGGGCTGCGGCGACACGACGTACTCGATGTCCAGAAGCCGCCACAGATTGATGTTGCGCAGCAGCCGGCTGAAATCCTCGCCGACCAGGTCGTCCCACCACCTGAGGCGGAACTTCTGCATGCCGGTCACCGACTCCAGCCGATGGAGCATCAACTCGTTTGGCTCATAGGCTCCGAGGATCGGGAATATCCGGAACGGCTCCGGCTGAGTCTGGAAAAATCTCACCGTCTGGTCGGCCTCGAGCCGAGAGACAGGGAACGTCGCATAAAAGTCCTTGTCCACTCGCCACAGGTCGATGAGGGTGACCGCACCCAGGATCGCGCAGGCCACCAAGGGCGCGACTTTGCGACGCGCGGCAGCCCACACCAGGGCGACAGCCACAGCCCAGTACAACGTGAAGAGTCCCAGCCCCAGCATGAACTTGGGCAAGGCGCTCTGCATCGCGAGCGCATGCTGTGGCCCGACGGGAATCGAGAGAAGGTCGGCCCAGAAGCCTGCAAAACCCTGCGGCTGGGCGGCGACCCACAGCCACAGCAGGAACCACAGCACCCCGAAGCCGGCAAGCAGCTTCCAGGCGACGTGAGCTTTGTGCGCCAGCGCCTCGCTGCGGTCATAGAGCGCCTGTGCGCCATGACCGGCGAGCACCACGATCGAGAGCGCCACCACGGAGAACATCATCGCCGGCGCCCGGAACGACTTCATGACCGGGAGCGTCCAGTAGAAGATCCGATGCACCGGGGTCGCGCCGCCCCAGGCGAAGAGCAGGCCGACCACGGCGAGCCCGGTGAAGAACCACACGCCCGCCGATCGACGTGAGGCCAGCGCCAAGAGCGCCAAGAGCACCGGCACGGCACCGACATACTCCGTGTGCAACTTGAACGGGTTCGAGCCCCAATACGTCTGCAGGTAACCCTGGAACTCGGGCCAGATCACGGCCAGCGTCTCGGACACCGGCAGCGCCCAGGACGAGGCATACTCGTAGCCGCGCGCCTCGCGATGCGAGAACTGTAGCATCTTCAGCGTGGGCCAGACCTCCACCAACGCCACGAGGCCGGCCAGCACGTAGGCGCCGACAAACCAGCCGAGCAGGGTTGAAACCGTCTTCCAGTCGTCGCCCTCACGCTTCATCTGGACGAGACGGAAGAGCACGTAAGCCCCCACGGCCATGGCAGCGAAGTACATGGTCTGCACGTGGGGCGTGACCGTCTGCAGCGCCACGACCACGCCCATCCACAGGAACCAGTGGCCGCTGCGGCGGCTGAGGGCGCGCTCGGCGAAGAGGAACAGAGCCGGCGTCAACGTCATAGCGAACATGCGGCCATCGTGTCCACCGTAGAGGTGGCTGACGATGTAGCCGGTGAACATGTAGGCCACCCCGGTAACCGCGGCCGCACCGGATCTCAGGCCGAACTGGCGAGCCAACGCGTAGGCGAGCAGTCCGGCGACCAGGAAGTGGAGCACGAAGGCCCAGCCGATCGCGCGGTGCAGCGGAAACGCGAAGTACGCCAACGTGGTCGGGTAGTAGACGGGGTACGGCAGCGTCGAGAGGAAAGGCTGGCCGGCGTAGACGAACGGGTTCCAGCCAGGAAGCCCACGACCCGCTTGTACCTCCTCCACAGCGAAGGAACGGTTTTGGTATGCCTCGCCCAGCATGTCCGTGCCGAAGAGCATCTGCCCCCGATCGGTGACGAACGAGGCGAAGAAGACGAGGGTGGCGATCGCCATCGCGGCGGCGAAGATCCAGAAGACGCGTCGATCGGTCCACGTGCTCCCCAGTTCGGATGGCGCGGACCGCTCTTCCCTGCCCTGTGGGCGCTCCGCCTGCCTCCGCCTCTTCCGTTTGGCTCGGCCCACTCTCAGCTCCTGCGTGCCCGGGTGAGCGTCTTTACTTGCCTGTACCTGCTGTTTGAGCTACGTGTCGATAGAGTCGTGCAACGCGCGCTGCGCCGCGAGTTCACGGTAGAGCGAGGCCAGCCGGGTCACGATCGCCTGCCAGGAGAACTGCACGCCCACGTGTTCTCGCCCTCGCTCTGCCAGCACGCGCGCACGTTCCGGCTCCTCGATGTACGTGGCGATGGCGCGGGCGAGCGCCTCCGCGTCCTCTGGCGGAATAAGGAGGCCCGTTTCGCCGTCCCTCACGATGTCCACGATCCCGCCGACGGACGTGGCCACCACCGGCTTCTTGTAGCTCAGCGCTTCAATGAGAACCACGCCCAGCCCTTCTGTGTCGCCCTTCGCATCGACGACGGCCGGTAGCACGAACGCATCGCACGCGGCGAAGCGCCGCGCCAGCTCGTCCTTCGACACAAACCCCTCGAACCTCACTCGATCCTGGAGCGCAAGCGTTGCCGCACGCGCCTCCAACCGTGGGCGCCACGGTCCGTCTCCCACGACCCTCAGCACGACATCGTGCCTGTCTCGCAGCTGGGCGATGGCGTCGAGAAGATAGCGCAGCCCCTTGCGCTCGACCAGGCGCCCCACGAAGAGAAGCTCAAAGGGTTGTCCTGCTTCACGGCGACCTTCCGCAGGCGTGATAGTAGGATCCACCGTCGCGCCGAACGGGATCAGCTCCACGCGCCGCTCGTAGATCTGCCGCATTAGTCCCGCCGTGTAGGTCGAGATCGCTGTGACGGCATCCGCGGTACGGATCATGTGGCGCAGGAAGCGCCGAAAGGGCCAAAACTGTCTCGCCCAGGTCAGCTCGACCCCGTAGAACGAGCATACGAGCGGCATGCTGCCTGCTCGCCGCGCGGCCAGCCCAAAGAGGGCGTGCGGTAGCGGCCAATGCACATGCACGAGATCGAACTGGCGGCGCCGCACCAGCCGCCGGGCCGCACCCATGCCCGACCAGACGTAGCCCGGGACGAGAGCGAGATATGCCGGCCTATGTCGCACTCGATCGGGCGCTGTCTCGTCGTGCGTCAAATCCTCCCAGTGCCGCGGTGCATAGCGAAAGCGGTGGACAGGGACACCGTCGACGACGCCGTCACCCAGACCGCGGTACGCGGGCGCCAGGACTTCGACGTCGATGCCAGCCTCTCCCAGCCGGTGGATCGTTTCGACAAGCCAGGGCGTGATCACATCGTCGGGGTCGCGGCTATAGGCCGTGACGATGTAGAGGACTCTCAAGCGCTGGCTCACACGCTAGCTCCCCCCGTTCACAGAGCGGCGATAGGCGAGTACGTAGGCGGCGGCTGAGCCCTCGCCGACGCTATGGACGAGCTCGAAGCGCTCGGGCATGCTGCGGATGACGGGTACGAGATAGCGGAACTCCGTGCCGCTCAGAGCCGCGACCACCACGTAGTCGGCCCGGATCTCGTCGAGGAAGGCGAGCATCTCCCCTTCCTCGGCTGTGAACGGGTAGACGTCACCCTGGCGGCCGCAGAAGTAGTAGAAGAGACGCGGCTTGCGGGAGATGACGATGACACCGTCCGGCGTGTTCTCGCCCACCCAGTATGCCGCCTGAACGAAGGCGCGCCAGGGCGGCGGATAGCAGGCCAGCTGATCGCCCTGACTGAAGAATCTCTGGCACCGCTGATTAAACCCTGCGGCGCGCACGTGGCCCGGTACCGTCAGGCTTGCCAATAGGACGCCCAACACTGGCAGAGCCCATAACGGTTGGCGGGCGCGCAGGAAGTCGAAGCACCAGATCACCCCAGCGGCCGCGTGGAGGATCAGCACCGGGAGCAAGGGCAGCAGGAAGCGCCTGTCCGTCCACACCTGCGGCCAAAGGAAGATCAAGCCCGCGTAGAACAGGGTGAAACATTCGAGCGGGCGCAGCTTCCGAACGTCACGCACCCACGCTACAAGGGCGAGGGCGATCAACAACAGCCCGGCCAGGATAGCGACGAGGCCCACCCCGCCACCTGGCGCCACGCCGCCCAGCGACTCGGGCAGGACCTCGATGCTGTAGAGGCGCACGTTGTTCACGATTCGCGCCACTAGGTCGCCAGGGCCGATGTAGCCCAGCCCAGGTCTGTATGGATCCACAAGCAGTAAGTTGCTGGAGTAGATCCGAGCACTCTCCGACGCGGCGAGCTTCCCCCAGACCCACCAGCCACCGGCGACCAGCAAGAACGCTCCGGCCACGACGCCCAACCGGCTCCACAGCCGTCGCCACAGCACGGCGACCACCAACGCCGCCAGCATTGGCAGACCGGCCGCGCGCGTCAGATAGGCCAGCAGCGCTGCGACCAGCGCGATGCCGAGCCAACGCCACGACTCGGTCATCCGTTCGCTGGCCCACAGCGCGATTAGCGTCAGCAGAACGAACAGCGCTTCCGACAGCACCCAGTGCGAGTAATACAGGAACACCGGGCTCAGCGCGATCGGAGCGACCACGCTCAAGGCGACAAATGAATCCAGGCGAGATCTAGCTAACAGGAAGAGGAAGACCAACGAAGTGGAGGTGAAGACGAGCGAGAGGATCTTGAACGTGATCAGACCTCCACCAAGCAGGCGTGCACCTGCTAGAACCAACGGGTAGAAAGGTGGATACTGGGCATGCTGCGGCGCGCCCGGCAGGTAGACATCGCGGTAACCCTGGCCCGTGCTGATTGACTGGGCCAGGATCATGTATCCGGCGTTGTCACCGCCAACGAACGGTTTGGGATCGAAGAGTAGGGCGGCCAGGATGATGTGAGTCGCTATCAACCCGGCAAGGGCAGCCCAAGTGATGTGCGTGAAAGAAAGACCGTGTTTGCCCCGCGCCTCCGCCTGCGCCATCCCCGTCCCTTAGTCTCCGTCCTGCCGGTCGTGCAACTGGCGGACAGACTGTCTGAGGTCGTCCAGCTCCGACCTCATCGTCGCGACCAGCTCCGCAACAAGGCCGAAGCCAAAAAGCGAGACGCCCATGATCCCAAGCAGAACCACGAGAGTGAGCAGTGGGCGGAAGCCGTGTCCCATGACTCGCATCGCAATCGCCGCCAAGCCGACCAGCAGCCCCATGCCGAGGAGTACAAGCCCTGTGAAGCCGAACAGCAGCATTGGCTTCCGGCTGAAGAGCAGCAGGAACCAGACAGCCAGGAGATCGAGAAGGCCAACGAACACACGGCCACTCCCGCCGTACTTGGGGGTCCCTCTCCGGCGCGGGTAGAGCCTGACGTCGATCTCGCCCACACGATAGCCGCGGGCATGTGCGAGGACCACGAAGAAACGGTGCCAATCATGCCGGAGGTGGATCTCGTCGAGCACCGTTTTGCGGAAGATCTTGATAGAGTTGAGGTCGCGAGCCGGAACGCGGAAAGCCTTACGTGACAGCCAGTTATAGAGTCCGGAGACCAGTCGTTTCTTGTACTTTCCCACCTTGTGACCGCAGACAATATCGTAGCCCTTTTCCACTTCGGCCAACAAACGCGGTATCTCGCTCGGCGAGTGCTGCAAATCGGCATCGAAGAGCAGAATCCAGTCCGTCTCCGCCGCCCGGGATCCCGTGATCAGCGCCTCGGTCTTCCCCAGATTGCGCCTATGTCGCTCGAGCTTGAATTGCTTCAGGCGTGTTCCTTCGCGTCTCGCGATCTCCAGCGAGTCATCAGTCGACCCGTCATCGACGAAGATGACCTCGCCATCCAGCTCATGTTCACGGAATGTGGCCTCGATTTCGCTGAACAACTCAGGGATGTTCTGGCTTTCGTTCAGCGCCGGGATGACGACGGAGAAATTGCGACGTAGCGCCGGTCCTATATGAACCTGCGGTGGCTGCTGGTCCGGGACGCCAACCGCTTCGCTCATACGCGCTTGCGCATACGGGCGGACAGGATGCCCAGCTGATCACGATACTTCGCGACTGTGCGGCGGGCGATATTGATGCCTTCCCGTTTCAGAATGTCCACGATCGCTTGATCGGTAAGCGGTTTCTTTGGCTCTTCCTCACCCACCAGCTTCTCTATTCGCGCTTTGATACCGCGCGCTGAGACATCTTCACCCGAATCTGTGGACAGGCCGCTCGAGAAGAAGAACTTCAGCGGGAAGACCCCACGTGGGGTCTGGACGTACTTCTGGTTCGTGACGCGCGATACCGTAGACTCGTGCATGTCAATGACTTCCGCAACTTCTCGCAGCGTGAGTGGTCTGAGATGTTCGATCCCTTCCTCGAAGAACTCACGCTGCCGGTTGACGATGAAGTTCATCACCTTCAGCATGGTCTGCCGCCGCTGCTCGATCGCCTGAAGCATCCAGTTGGCGTTATTCAGCTTGTTCGAGATGAACTCCTTGCTCTCGCCTTTGAACTTGGCTTTGTCTCTCGCGACCTCGCGGTAGGAGCGTGATAGCCTCAAGCGCGGCACCGCCGTGTCGTTGTGGAATACGACATAGTCGCTGTCGACCTTCTCGACGACGAGATCGGCGATGATGTAGTTGCCCTCACTGGCCGAATATTGCAAACCGGGCTTCGGGTCGAGCTTCGCGACCTCGTCTGCCGCCGCCTGCACTTCCTGTGGGCTCACGCCCAGCTCCTTCGATATCTCGGCCCAGCGGTGATTGACGAGTTGTTCGAAGTGTTTGTCGACAATCCCGTAGACGAGGCCGTCTGTCACGGCTCTGTCGGTGAGCTGCAGGAGGAGGCACTCTCGCAGATCGCGCGCGCCTATGCCGGCAGGATCCAGGCCGTGGATGATCTTCAGGACGTCTTCGACGTCCTCGAGCGTGTAGGGTGCCTCTCCGTCGAAGCCTGCCGTCTTTGCCTCATCGCTGAGCAGCCAGGTGTTGAGCGATTCAAGAACCGCCTCGAGCGGACACGTGAGGAAGCCGTCATCATCGATGTTTCCAATGATCTCCTCGGCGACAACGATCTGGCGGGTCTCCAGTCGCAGCAGGGAGAGTTGATCTCGGAGATGATCGTAGAGGTCGCGCGTAGCTACCGCCGTAGGCTCAAAGTACTCCCGCTCCTCGTATTCCTCGCGCCGGCCGCCGGTCTCAAAGCCATCGAGAAGGATGTCTTCCCAATCGACCTCGTTCTCGTCCTCCTTCGCCTCCTCGCGCTCCGAAGCTTCATCGACCGGCTCGTCGCTTGGCTCCACCAGCTCCAGGAACGGGTTGTTGACGAGCTCTTGCTTCAGATGTTGCTGTAGGTCGAGCAGGGGCATGTAGAGGAGATCCATTGCCTGATACAGGCGTGGATTGATCCTGAGCTCCTGCGCGAGTCTAACGCTCTGTTGCAGGCCGATTTTCACCGGCGTCCCCTTCCCTAGAGGCGGAAGTCCTCACCCAAATATAACTTACGCGCCTGGGGGTCGTTCACCAACTCCTCTGAGGTGCCCTCGATGTGGATCCGCCCGTCGAACATAATGTACGCACGATCCGTGATCGATAAGGTCTCCCGAACGTTGTGATCGGTGATGAGCACGCCCAGCCCGCGACGCTTGAGGTTCCCCACAATCCGCTGAATGTCGTCCACGGCAATCGGGTCTATGCCTGCGAAAGGTTCATCCAGCAGCATGAACTTCGGATCGGTGACGAGAGCGCGAGTGATCTCCAGCCGTCGCCGCTCGCCGCCCGACAGTGAGTAAGCCTTGTTCCTACGCAGGTGCTTTATCGACAGCTCGTCCAGCAGGCTGTCGAGCCGTTCCCGACGCTCGCTCTCGGAGATTGGAAGCGTCTCGAGAATCGCCAGGATGTTCTGCTCTACGGTGAGCCTGCGGAACACGGATGGTTCCTGTGAGAGGTAGCCGATACCCAGGCGTGCCCGCTTGTACATCGGCACATGGGCCAGCGGCTCGTCGTCGATGTACACCTCGCCCGTATCCGGCGGGACCAGGCCAACCATCATGTAGAACGTTGTCGTCTTCCCTGCCCCGTTGGGACCCAACAGACCGACGATCTCTCCCTGGCGCAGCTCGAGATCCACATCATCGACGACACGCCGTCTCTTGTAGATCTTCACCAGACCCTCGACCCACAGGCGGCTGTCGCCGGCAGCCACCGGGGCCTCGGGTTCACGGACTGGGGCATGCAACCGCCGGTCGATTTCGCGCTCGACCAGGCCGCTGAAACCGGTGCGATCCGCTTTGATGCCCTCCCAGACGTCGCTCGCAAAGGCGACCTGGGTGCCGCGACTACCCGCATCGATTCGTAGCCAGCCATCAGCCGCAAGGCGCTGTAGGATCTGTTCGTTGAGATAGACATCGACCTCTTCAGTCGTCATGCGCCGGATCTCGAAGAGGCGGCGGCTCTCTGGGGAACCGTCACGGGCGACCTGGCCGTAGCGCGCCAGGTATGTCTGACGGAAGGCTTCTACCATACGAGCCCGCGACACGCGGCCCTCTGCGTCAGCGCCAGCGACCAGCTCGCGCAGAGCGATCAGCGTAGGCGCTTCGTGGGCGGCCAATTGCTCGATGTAGCTACGGAAGTCTCGGACTCCGCCGCTCATCGCGACCTCGCCTCTGCTGTTGGCGCCACAACCGTGTCGGTCTCAGAACCCTTAACCGAATCGCGCGGCACGCCCGCCGTGTCCTGCGCCGCTTGGGCGAGCGAGTCCGGGACCAGGCCCAGGCTATCGCCGTCCGTCGCCGCCGGGAGCGGCTCGTTGTAAACGCCGATCGCCGGGCCGACTACCTGCGCATTCTCAACCTCGCCAGCCTCCAACCAGAGTGTCACCACACGTCCGATGACGTAGTTCACCGCCGGCTGGCTGGCAGCCTCGCCTTCGCCCGCCTGATCGCGCAAGTAATAGAGGGCTCGCGCGTCCCCGGCCGAAACCAAGCGTCTGAGCTCGACCTCCTCAACGGTGGCAGGCACAGAATCCACGGGCGCGAAGAACCCGGTGATCGTGTCTCCCACCAGCCAATCGCTGCCCAGAAGGCTGTCGCCCGGCACCACGGGCTGCACTCTGCTGGCGTGGGCTCGACGCACGGCGATCACCCGCTCCAGCTGGCCAGCGGGCCGCCGTATGTCGATGGAGTCTGCCACGAGGACATAGTCCTGGCTCTCGCTGCGAGCCCAGGGCTCGCGCCCGGCCACATCGACCGCACCCGTCCGCGTGGGATCTCCTGCTGAGGCGACGGCTCGGGTGATCTCCTCCGCCTCGACGTACAGGCGCAGAGCAGGTGCGGTCAGGGACAGTTCGCGCCCCTCTGCCCATCCGTTCGGCCAGGCGAGTATCTCACGGGGCTGCTGATCCTCCATCAGCACGAGGATCGAGTCACCCCGCAGGTGCATCTGGTTGGCTTCGACGCTAGGCTGCGTGAGCAACCAGAGCTGATCACGGCCCATGTCCAGGTCCAGCGAATCCCCGTAGGCGTTCAGGTTTCCCCTTACCACGACAACGCGGCCCGCTCCGGCGACCGCCGAGTCGCCGTAGATGTGCATGCGGTCAGCGTCTACCTCAAACGGTTCGGTGTTATCGCCACCGGTTGTATCCGGGTTGAACGTGAGATGCGGGCGTCCGGGCGCTAATATCCGCTCGACCGGGCGACTCTCGTTCTGCGGATAGTAGTCGAGCAGCGGTCCCTTCAGGGTCGATCCGCTCGAGTGGTCTGTGAGCTGCACGTTCCCTTCCGGGCGCACTCGGTCCTCGTCGCGGTAGTACGTGGCCTGGTCTGCCTCCAGCGTGCGGCCCGCATCCCGGTACTCCACATCGCCGAATAGGTAGAGCTCACCGCGTCCTTCGAACCACGACGCGCTGTCAGCCCGCACCCACTTACCGCCACAGGTCGCCTCCACACCGCCACCCACGTCGAGCCGAGTGTCACCCTCACCGAGCTTGGTCAAGTGCGTCACCGTACCGGGCGTTGTGATAATCTCCAGCTGACAACGCTCCCGTTGCTGAGCGCCTGGCAGCGCCAGAGCGGTGAGTAGCGAGACGATACCGAAGGCTAGCAGGCTTCTCACTTCAGTGCTCGGATTGCGTCTCCCCAGCCGGCCTCACCAAGCGTGCCGACGTGAGGTCGGCTTGATCCATACGCGAGTTCGATTCGAACGCGCTGCCCTCGACCACAGTCCCATCCGCCTCGATCATCTGCGTCGGCGCATCGCTCCAGATGCGATCAGCTGCACGGTCATAGTACAGGATCGAGGTCTCGATTCGGCGACCCTCCACCGGGTTCCGTACCACCACGTCCGTCTGCGCCACCATGTTCCCGCTATCCCACTCGTAGGTACCTTCCCGTGAAGTGAGAATAGAGGTTACCTCGCCCATGGCGTTGTAAAACGTGACCTTCATGACCCGGAGCTCCACCAGCGCCTTGTCCTCCAGGAAAAACGCCGTGTCCGCCTCGACGTGAGCGCGCCGAATGCCCTCCGAGGTCACGTAGTGATCGAGGCCGATGACGACCTGATTCGCCTCGCTGTTCAGTCTGAGAATCTCCTCAGCGACGAGCGGTGCATCGCCACCGTCCCCGCAGGCGCCCAGCCCCAGGGCAAGCAATGCCGTCGTGAAGCCCTTGCTCGTCATGAGCCTATACCACTCGTGCTCGCATCAGGTCGTGCAGGTGAACAATGCCCGTCAGCCTGCTGTCCTGATCACAGACCGGCAGAGCCATTATGCCGTGTCGCTCCATCTTGTACACCGCTTCGATGGCCAGCGTGTCGGATGTCACCGTCTTCGGGTTGGGATTCATCGCCTCCCAAACATGTCGATGGAAAAACTGCTCCTTGTTATCGATGAAGCGGGTCAGGTCACCTGCCGTGATAATCCCGACGATGCGCCGCTCCGCGTCGATGATCGGCACCGTGCCTCGCTTGTACGCAATCTCGACCATCGCTTCGCGGAGCGTCGCGTCCGGCGACAGCGCAGGAACCTTCTCCGGGTCCGTGACCATCACATCTGCGACGCGCAGCAGCCTGCGGCCCAGCGCGCCCGCGGGATGCAGGCTGGCAAAGTCGTCCGAAGTGAACGCCTTTTCCTGCAACAGCGTGATCGCCAGCGCGTCGCCCATCGCCAGCGCCGCCGTCGTGCTAGCAGTCGGCGCCAGATCGTGCGGGCATGCCTCCTCGCTGACGCCGACGTCAAGCACCACATCGGACTGTCGGGCAAGCGTCGAATCCCGGTTACCAGTAAAGCTGATAATCGGCACTCCGAGTCGCTTCACGACCCGCAGTAATTCGTACAACTCGTCCGACTCGCCGCTCTTCGATATCACGATCAGCAGATCGTCCCGCAGTACCATGCCCAGGTCGCCGTGCACACCTTCCACTGGGTGCATGAAGAAAGCCGGCGTGCCCGTGGAAGTGAATGTCGCAGCGATCTTGCGCGCGATGATCCCCGATTTCCCGACGCCCGAGACGATGGCCCGGCCCTTGAGCCTGGACAACAACTCGACGGCCCGCACGAATCCGTCATCGATACGGTCCTCCAACTGAAGGACCGCGTTCCCCTCCAGACGCACCACGCGACGGGCGGTCTCGATCAGCTCACGCCGATCCATTTGCCCGCTCCTCCCGCTCCTCGAGGTATTCTTCCACCACCTTCGTCCAGTCTCCGCGCGCCTTGAGCAGTGCTTCAGCGAACTCCCGGACGGCACCGGCACCGCCGGGCCGGGTGGTACGCCACCGCGCCACGGAGCAGACCTCAGGCACGGCATTGGCTACCGCCACTGGCAGCGCTGCGCGCGCCAGCACCGGCATGTCGGCCAGGTCGTCGGAGAGGAAAGCCACCGCACCCCAATCGATGTTCCTACGCTGCAAGATACCGCGCACGATGGGCAGCTTCTCGGCCGCCGGATCCTGGTGCACCTCCTCGATCCCGAGTTCCCGGGCCCGCATGGCAACCACCTCGGACCGCCGGCCCGTCACGATCGCGACCTCGATGCCGGCGCGTTGCATCAGGTTGACGCCGAGCCCGTCCGTAATCTCGAACCGCTTGAGCTCCACAGTCTCCCCCGAGGGCGACACCCCGTAGTAGATGCCCCCATCGGTCATCACACCGTCCACGTCAAGCACGACCAGCTTGACGGCTCGGGCCAGCTCGCTCGGCATGGCCGCTCGCTCAGGCACCGTCCGACCCCCGCTCGAGACCGAGCGCGTCTCGCACGGCCAGAACACGGCTGACGACGCCCTCCAGTTGATCTAGCCGCAGCATGCTCGACGCGTCAGAAAGCGCTCGCGCCGGATCCGGGTGCACCTCCACGAACATCGCGTCGGCGCCCGCAGCTACCGCGGCAGCTGCCAGTGCTCCAATGTGGCGCGGCTCCCCACCACTTCTGATCCCCTCACCGCCGGGCCGCTGTACCGAATGGCTGGCATCGAAAATCGCGGGGCAGCGACACGTCTCCTTGATGATCGAAAAGGAACGCATATCGACCACCAGGTTGTGATAGCCGAAGGCAGTCCCTCGCTCCGTCACCGCCACACCCCGTGCCCCACCATGGCGCGCCTTCTCGACCTGCTGGGCCATATCCTCTGCCGCCATCCACTGCCCCTTCTTCAGGTTCAGCGGCCGGCCAGTAGCCGCAGCGGCCAGCACCAGATCAGTCTGCCGGCAGAGGAAGGCCGGGATCTGCAACACGTCAACGACCGCGGCCGCTCGACTCGCCTGCTCGGGCAGGTGGATGTCGGTGGTGACGGGCAAACCCACCTTTGACTTGACCTGCTCGAGAAGGCGTAGGCCTTCTTCGAGGCCCGGCCCCCGGGGCGAGCTCACGTTGCTCCTGTTCGCTTTGTCGAATGATGCCTTGAAGATTATCGGAACGCGATACTGTTCGCCGATGCGAGCGACTTCCTCGGCCACTGTGAGGTTGGTGCCTTCATCCTCAAGCACGCAAGGGCCGGCAATGAGGAAGAAGCCGCCGCGCGGCTGGAACCATCTCACCACGTCCGGCATCCGTCCGCGCCTCCCTCACTCCCCTACCCTGACAGCCTGGTACTCATCGACCCCCCGCTTGCCGCGATGCCGAATCGCCGCCGCGACGAACGACGCAAACAGCGGGTGCGGATTCCCAGGCCGCGACTTCAGCTCGGGGTGGAACTGTGTGACGATGTACCACGGGTGGCCCGGCAGCTCGATGACCTCCACGAGCATGTGATCGGGCGACAGGCCGCTCAACCTGAGGCCGTACTCACTCAAGGTGTCCCGATACTCGTTGTTCACTTCATACCGGTGGCGATGTCGCTCGCTGATCTCCAGCACACCGTAGATCTCGGCAGCCCGTGATCCCGGGGCCAGCTGGCAGGGGTACGCCCCCAGTCGCATCGTTCCACCCATGTCGGTAATCTTGCGCTGGGAGTCCATGAGCGAGACCACCGGATCGGAGCATTGCGGCTCGAACTCGCGCGAATGCGAGTCCTCCAGGTTGCAGACATTGCGCGCGAACTCGATGATCGCCGACTGCAGCCCGAGGCAAATGCCGAAGAACGGCAAGCTGTTCTCCCGGGCGTAGCGAATGGCCCACACCATGCCCTCGACGCCCCGCACGCCGAAGCCTCCGGGAACGAGTAGTCCATCGTAGTCGGCGAGGCATGTGGCGTCCTCAGGCCCATTGATCTCCTCAGATGACACCCATTCGATGTCGACACGGACATCGTTGGCGATGCCGCCGTGAACTAGCGCCTCATGTATCGACTTGTACGAGTCCACAAGCTGCGTGTACTTGCCCACCACCGCGATCCGAACACGGCCCCGGCTGGGCCGCTTCGCCCGCTCGACAAGTGCGCGCCACGAGGAGAGGTCTGGCTGCGGCACATTTAGGCCCAGCCTTTCCACCACGAGTCGGTCCAGGCCCTGCTCGTGGAACACGAGCGGCACCTCGTAGATCGTCTCTACATCGCGTGCCTCGATGACCGCATCCCTCTCGACGTTACAAAAGAGCGCGATCTTGCGGCGCATCTCTTCGGTCAGCTCGTGCTCGGTCCGGCAGACCAAGATGTCTGGCTGGATCCCGATCTCCATCAACTCGCGAACCGAATGCTGGGTCGGCTTCGTCTTAAGCTCGCCCGCGGCCGCCAAGTACGGAATCAGAGTGACGTGGATGAACAGGGTGTTCTCTCGACCTGCGTCACCGCGGAGCTGCCGAATCGCCTCCAGGAACGGTAGCGACTCAATGTCACCAACGGTTCCCCCAATCTCCGTGATCACGACGTCGTGGTTCGGCAGTAGCCGCCGGATCGCTGCTTTGATCTCATCGGTGATGTGTGGGATGACCTGAACCGTTGACCCGAGGTACTCGCCGCGGCGCTCCTTGGTGATCACGTTCTGATAGATGCGGCCCGTGGTTACGTTGTTCGCCTGTGACAGCGACTCCTCGATGAAGCGCTCGTAGTGGCCCAGATCTAGGTCGGTCTCGGCGCCGTCGTCGGTCACGTAGACCTCACCGTGCTGAAACGGCGAGAGCGTCCCAGGATCCACGTTGATGTAGGGGTCGAACTTCTGGATCGTGACGGCCAGACCCCGCTCTACGAGCAGCCTACCAAGCGAAGCGGCGGCGATCCCCTTTCCCAAAGAGGAGACGACGCCGCCGGTGACGAAGATCATCTTGGAAGGCCCTGACCGTTCACTCATGGAGATTCCTTCCTCCCTCCCAGCGTTCTTTCGGCTCGCACCAGATCCTGTTCCGTGTCTACGCCTGGACCGCCACCCTCGACAACAGCCACCCCGATTCGCACCCCCGACGCCAGCCAGCGCAGTTGCTCGAGCCCTTCTCTCTCCTCGAGCGGGTGCGCGGGCAGTGCGGCTACCCGCCGCAACGCCACTCGCGTAAAGGCGTAGACCCCGACATGCCTCAGCAGCGGCAGGCGCGTGGCGGGATCAGCCTCATCCTCTTCCCCACGCCCATGGGGAATGGGAGCACGACTGAAATACAACGCGGCCCCAAAGTCGTCTCGCACGACCTTCACTGTCCCAGGGTCCGCCCACTCGACCGAGCTCGAGATGGGAACCGCGACCGTACCGATGTCCCAGCCGTGCTGCACACACTCGATGGCGGCCTCGGCCGCACCCGGCGCCAGAAACGGCTCGTCACCCTGCAGGTTGAGGATCAACTCGAAGTGGGAGAACTCGGGCCGCTCCGCCACCTCGGCCACGCGGTCGGTTCCCGAGCGGTGACCCTGCCAGCTCAGCACAGCCCGCCCACCGAACGCCTCCACCGTCTCGACGATCTCGGGATCGTCCGCCGCGACGACGAGCTCGCTTAGCAGATCGATGCCCGCCATCCGCCGCCACACCCACTCGATCAGCGGTCGTCCCCCGATGGGGATAAGCGGTTTGCGGGGAAGCCGCGAGGAGCCGAGGCGCGCAGGGATCACCCCGAGTATGCCGCCGCCTCTACCCCCCGGAATGGGGTCTCCGCTGGAAGTCCCGGCGCCGCTAAGCAATTTTCACGCCAATATCATAACAACCCGTTAAACGGTTGTCAAAACTGGCCGTTAGCGGGCCAGCGACGCGGGGCAAAGCCCAGGGCGAGGAAGGTCTCGAAGTCGTCCCCGGGGTCCGCGAATAACGCAGCCCCAAGACGTCCCAGCGAGACCCCCAAGCCAAGGTTATGGACCGCGGTTGGGCGCTCATCGTCATCCACCCAGGCGTTCCCAGCTGCGTACTCCATCCACGGCACGACCCGCCCGAGCACGCCCAGACCCCATGGCAACGGCACGCGGTACGTGGCCGCCAGCCACCAGCTGGAATCCCCCCACCTTTCACCCGGCACGAGCGTGGGAAGCGTCCCCCAGCCGCCCAAGGCACGCCAGCGTTGCGGGGGCGCTCCCGCAGACCCGGGAATCTGCCCAAACCCCTGGAGGATCAGACTCTGGTCGCCTACCGTGCCGACAACACCCCGTGCGGTAGCGGCGAGCACAGTGAACGAGAGGTCGCCCGCGACGTCACGTTCCGCTACTTCCAGACTCAGACTGAAGTCAAGAGACACTCGCCTTCGATCCGAGGTCCGCACCGCACTCACGAGGGCGAGGCCAACGATGTCGGCCTCGCGAACGGCCGGATTCCGCTGGAAGCCCCCGCGGACCGAGAAGATCGAGAACGGGTCCCGATCTTCCAGCGACCGCGCTCGCTCCCAGCCCACCGCCAGATCGTGCGACCAGCGCAGACGCGTCCCGTGACCCAAGTGAAGAGCAGCCTCGGCAAAACGGGCCTCGTAGTAGTTGCGGGTGTCCACGCCCCCTGTGAGGCTGTAGAGCGAGTTCTCCATGTCGCCGTTGATCCAGCGGTCGTTTGACCTGACGGTCAGACCGCCGCGCACTGAGACAGCGTGGCGACCGAACGGCCACCGGAGTTCCAGGCCGCCGTCCACATCCGTCCGCTCACTCCGATAGCCGATTCGTCCGCTAGCTTCGGGGAGCCAACCCGGTTGGCCCCCCCGTAGCTCGACGTTCCAGGTCAAGGTCAGCCCATTGACGCGATCGTAGGTTGGGAAACCGAGGCCGTAGAACCCAGGAAGCTTCACGCCAACCTTCCCTCCCGGCGCCCTGACAACGTACGCTCCCGCCTCACGCTCCCCCACCTGATAGCTATAGCGGGACGCATCCACGGGAGATGACCCCAGCTTCGCTAGAGACGAGCCGTAGAAACCGCCCCCCAACACCACCACCGCCCCGTCAATCTGGCCGCCCGGCCGCGCGAACACGTCGCTCCGAACCGCAATCAGATCTCCTTCGATGCGGCCCTCGATTCGCAGCGTCGCCTGCAACACCACTACGTCCCCCGCGATCACCTCACCCGCGCCCAGAATCGTGTCCCGTGTCAGCACCCGGTACTGACCCCGGGCCAGAACACGCTCGACTGCCTCATCCGCTAACGGCAATCCGCGCCGCCCCCGCTCAAACATCACCGTCTGCGCCGACGCCTCCAACACATCTCCAGCCAAACCAGCAGCGATGAGCGCGAGGAGCGCCCCGAGTCGCATCCATCCACCTCTCGGCGCTCGGCGTGTCGGCCACCCCCAGAAAGCGAGCGAAGAGCCTGAAGGTCGATCTAAGTCCAGAAGATGCATGAGATTATATTAGCTATCTATCGATAGAAAGGCTAGTTACTGATCGCTGTCTCAATCGCCTTCTAGGTCGCCCCCCTCAGGCCCGAGGGTGGTACTGCCGGTGCACCTCGCTCAGGTAGGTGCGATCAAGATGGGTGTAGATCTGTGTCGTAGAGATATCCGCGTGCCCCAACATCTCCTGTACGGCGGCGATGTCGGCGCCGCCTTGCAGGAGGTGGGTCGCGAACGTATGACGCAGCGTGTGGGGGGTTACACGCTTGTGAATGCCCGCTGCCGCGACGTGGCGGCGCACGATGCCCCAAGCCCCCTTGCGCGTGAGGCCGCGACCTCGGCGTGCCAGGAAGAGCACGCCCTCGCCCCCCTTGCGGGTCGCGCGCGCGAGCACGGGGCGGGCATCTTGCAAGTATCTGCCCAGGGCTTCGAGCGCGGCTCGACCGAAGGGCACGATTCTCTCCTTGGCGCCCTTGCCACGCACTCTGACAAGCCATTCATCGAGATCGAGATCCCTGAGCCGGAGCGAGACGATCTCCGAGATCCGCACACCGGTGGCGTACATGAGTTCAAGCATCGCCCAATCACGGATCGCCAGAGGGCTGTCGCCCTCCGGCACGGCAAGCAGGCTTTCGATCTCGGCTGGTGTGAGGACGGTGGGCAGTTGGCGACCGGTCTTGGGGCCCTCGAGCAGCTCGCTGGGGTCGGATTTGATGATCCCCTCTGCCTGTAGGAATCCAAAGTAGCTGCGTAGGGCCGAGAGCTTGCGGCGAATGCTGCTCGGTGCCTGGCCCGATTCCTTGAGGTGATAGACGAACTCGCGCAGCTCACCCAGGCTCACTTCCCCAGGCGAGTCGAATCCGCGGCCCTCCACGAACGTCACGAACTGCGCCAAATCGGAAGCGTATGCCGCCGCAGTCATCGATGAGAGCCCCCGCTCGAACCGCAAGTAGTCCTCGAACCTCTCAAGATAAAAACTTCGAGCGGTTTCCCCCTTCACGCCTTCCCACCTTCCCCACCCACCGCGTCTGGCGGGTGATGACGGGTTCTCCACCAGACAACGCGCCGGCAGGAGCACACGCCAATTACGTCCCAGCATTGCCCCGGCATATACAAGCACTCCATACCAGATCGCTGAGGCGGCAGCGACGGGAACCGCCGTACGCCAGAGGGCCAGGTGGCTGATACCCGCGAAGACCGGAACGAGCACCCGAAAGGCAGGCAGGAACCGGCTGGCAAAGATGATCTTGCTCCCATGCGCGTTGTATAGCCCTGCCAACCTCTCGAGCTGTCGCGGTCTTAGTATCCAACGTAGTTCAGGAGAGCGCTGGCGGTGTTGACGGACCAGGTGATCAGGAAGACGCCGAGGCCGGTGACCCTACCTTCCACCGAGAGAAACGCGCCGAAGACGACAAACGTGTCCGCAGGCACGGGTGGGAAGAAGTTCTCGATAGCGACGCCGGCTGCCAGGACGATATAGGTCCACCGCGGTGCCAGGGACGCCAGATGCTCGAGGACACGCTCGATCTCGGACGCCTCGATCAGCCAATCACAAGCGAACTCGGCAGCCAGCGCCAACCACAGTCCGTTCAACGCTTCGTTCCCCTAGGGGAGCTCGGGAACTTCGAGGCGGTCGATCAAGGCGACCGCCCAGGCGGCGATGCCCTCCCCTCGCCCCAGAGCTCCCAAACCCTCGGCGGTGGTGGCTTTGATGGAGACGAAGGCGGGTGCGATGCCGAGTGCGGACGCCAGGTTCTCCCGCATCGCTTCCACTCTCGCGGCAAGTCGGGGACGTTCCGCCACCAGCGACACGTCCACGTTCACGGGCTGGTAGTTCCGGGCCTCCAGCATTCGCCGGACCGCCATGAGCATCTCGATCGAGGAGGCATCGCGCCACCGCTCGTCGCTGTCAGGGAAGTGCTGACCAATGTCACCCAGTCCCGCGGCACCAAGAAGGGCGTCGATCACCGCATGGGTGAGCACATCCGCGTCACTATGCCCGAGCAGGCCGGGCTCCTCGTCGAACTCGATGCCGGCGAGGATGAGGCGACGCTCTGGGCCGAAGCGGTGAACGTCAAACCCGATCCCGACGCGCATACTGTACCCTCTCTGTCCCGTTTGGTCAGCGTCCAATCGGCCGGATTCAGTCGCGGAATGAAGTCCACCCGACGAAGCCCCGGCCACGACCTGACAAAGAGGCCCGGTCGGAAGCAGGTCCGCCCGGGCCCGGGTCAGGCGCGACTACTTCGGATTAGAAGCTTCCGAGGTCCATAAATAAGCCAGGCTGGGGACGCGGAACAAGACTGAGGGCTCAGCCGCTCGTCCACACACAAAGGAACGTGTATCCCGAGGGCCCCGCCTAGGCTCGCACTACGGGTGGGCTGGATGACAACGGTGGGAAGGACTACTCCTCCCACCGCTTGATCGCCAAGCAGACGTTATGTCCGCCGAAGCCGAAGGAGTTCGTCAGTGACAGCCGCACGGGCCGCTCGATCATCTTGTTGTGCGCGTAATTCAGATCGCAGCCAGGGTCGGGCTGACTGAAGTTGATGGTCGGTGGGATCCTGCCTTCGTCAACCACCAGAGCACAGATCGCCGCCTCCACTCCACCTGCCGCGCCCAAGGTGTGCCCGGTCATCGACTTTGTGGAGCTGATCACCATGTTGTAGGCGTGCTTGCCGAAGACCTTCTTGATGGCCTGGGTTTCGCTCAGGTCGTTGAGCGGCGTCGAGGTGCCGTGGGCGTTGATGTAGTCCACGTCCGTCGCCTGAGCGCCTGCGTCGGCCAGCGCCAGACGCATCGCACGTTGCGCACCCTCGCCTTCTGGGGCCGGCGCCGTTATGTGATGCGCGTCCGCCGTCTGTCCGTAGCCCACGACCTCGGCGATGATGCGAGCGCTGCGCGCCTTGACGAACTCGAGTTCCTCCAGCATCAGCATACCGCACCCCTCACCGAGCACGAAGCCGTCACGGGTCGCGTCGAATGGCCTGCTCGCGGTCTCTGGTGTGTCGTTTCGGGCCGATATCGCCTTCATCGATGCAAACCCGGCCATGGTCAGCGGCGTAACGGAGGACTCGGAGCCACCCGCAATCATCACGTCGGCCACCCCATTGCGGATCAGATAAAACGCGTTGCCCACCGCATGTGCGCCGGAGGCGCAGGCCGAGATTGTAGTGTAGTTGGGCCCCTTGGCCCCATACTTCATCGCGATGAGCCCTGGTGCTATGTTCGCGATGAACATCGGGACGAAGAATGGGGAGACTCGTTCAGCACCCCGATTGAGGTACACCTTATGCTGCTCTTCCAGGGTCGTGATGCCGCCGATCCCGCTCCCGGTGATCACGCCGAAGCGGTCAGGCGGGATATCGGGCGTTACCCCCAGTCCCGCACTCTCCATGGCTTGGGCCGTGGCGGCGAGCGCGAGGTGCGTGAAGCGATCGGTCCGCTTCACTTCCTTCCGGTCCAGGTAGTCCGTGGGGTCGAAGTTCTTCACCTCGGCCGCGAAACGCACCGGCAAGTCGGACGGGTCGAAGGCCGTGATGGTGGCACAGCCGCTGACGCCCGATAGCATCGCCTCCCAGTTGCTGGCGACGTCCTTCCCGACCGCCGTGATCAGGCCGAGGCCGGTAATGACTACTCTACGTTGTCTTTCGGCAGGCATGGGGAAGACTAAGCCACTTCCTTTGCCTCGAGATAGCGGATCGCGTCGCCGACTGTCTCCATCTTCTCGGCGTCCTCGTCCGGAATCTCGATGCCGAACTCCTCCTCGAACGCCATGACCAGCTCGACGGTATCAAGCGAATCGGCGCCCAGGTCCTCGACGAAAGAGGCTTCCGGCGTGACCTTGGAAGGCTCGACGCCGAGCTCGTTGACGATGATATCCCTGATGCGAGACTCGATGTCTGCCATGGCTGTCTCCTTTGCCTTTCCTCTCGAGTGGTATCTGTACGCGAAGTGAACAGACCAAACTACATGACCATGCCGCCATCCACAACAATCACCTGGCCCGTGATGTAGCGAGCCCCGGGGCCGGCCAAGAATCGGATCACCGGCGCCACATCCTCCGGGCGTCCCAGCTCTCCCATGGGAATCTGGCCCAGCAATGCCTCACGCGTCCTGGCGTCGAGATGCGCCGTCATTTGGGTCTGGATGAAGCCAGGAGCCACGGCGTTGACCCGGATCCCCCGAGGTGCCAGCTCCTTGGCCACCGACTTGGTGAGCCCGATGAGCCCCGCCTTGGCCGCCGAGTAGTTGGCCTGGCCTGGGTTGCCGATCAGTCCCACCACGCTTGACACGTTAATGATCGCGCCGGAACGTCGGCGCGTCATCCCGCGTGCCACGATCTTCGTCAGGTTGAACGCGGCCTTGAGGTTGACGTTGAGCACGAGATCCCAGTCCTCATCCTGCATCCGCAAGAGGACCTTGTCCCGGGTCAGACCGGCGTTGTTCACCAAGATGGAGACGGGCCCCATCTCCGCCTCAACGAGCTCGACCATCTCGGCGACGCAGTCCGCGTCGGTGACGTCACAGATGAACGTGCGGGCACTCCCCTCCGGCATCTCGGCAAGGGCTGCCGCCGCACGGCTCTGATCCTTGTTCACCATCGCGACCCGCGCTCCGGCAGCCGCGAGCTCGCGCGCCGTGGCCAGGCCGATGCCGCGAAACGCGCCGGTCACAACGGCCACAGCTCCCTGTAGCTCCTGCATCACCTCAGTTCCTCTTTGAGGCGTTGAACGTCTTCAGGCTTCCCGACCTCCATCCCGGTCAGCTCCGGGTCGATTCGCCGCAACATCCCGGTCAATACCTTGCCGGGCCCGAGTTCCACGAAATCGCGAACACCTTGCCCTGTGATCCGTCGCACGCTGTCGGCCCAGCGAACCGGCGCCGTCAACTGCACCACCAGATTGCGGCGCGCCGTCGCCGCATCTATGACGGGCTCCGCCGTCACATTCGACACAACCGGAAACTCAGGGTCACTGAACGTGACGCGGTCGAGCTCGGCGCGTAGGCCCGCTTCAGCGTCGCCCATTAACGGGGAGTGAAACGCACCACTGACCGCCAAGCGGCGCACCATCCGGGCGCTAGTTCGCGGCGACCACCACACCGCCAGCGGCGCTCACACGCTTGCAGATCTCCTCAACCGCGGAAGGCTCCAGCCCCACGATCGCCGACATCGTTCCCGCCGGCGACGCAGCCATCAGCTCCCCACGTCGGCGCACGAGCCGCACGGCGTCCTCAAGCTCGAGCGATCCGGCTGCCGCGTAGGCGGTGAATTCGCCCAGCGAATGGCCAGCCCCGAACCGCACCTGCCCGGCCAGATCCTCCTTCATGATCGCCCACGCCGCCAAGCTGTGGACGAGAATGGCAGGCTGAGCATTCTCCGTCTGCTTGAGCTCTTCCTCGCGCCCCGCCCAGCAGATCTTCGACAGCTCGAAGCCCAGGGCCTCATCCGCCCTCCTGAACACGTCCCGCGCACTAGGGAAAGCCTCTGCCAGCTCGGCACCCATGCCAACCTGCTGGCTGCCCTGACCGGGGAATAGCGCGGCTAGGTCACCCACCGCTCGGACCTCCTACCAGCGCAGGAGCATTGAGGCCCAGGTGAACCCGGCTCCGAAGGTGACCATTAGGATCAGAGAACCGTCCCGGATCAAACCGGCTTGCCGGGCCTCGTGCAGCGATACCGGCACCGAGGCCGACGACGTATTCCCATAGCGGTCCACGTTCACCCAGACTCGCTCCATCGGAACCCCCGCATACCTGGCGGTCGCTTCGATGATCCGGATGTTAGCCTGATGCGGTATTAGCAGGTCCACGTCGTCCTTCGAGATGCCGGCCTGCTCCAGCACGGCATCGATTGCCTCACACATGGAGCGAACGGCCGCCTTGAATACCTCCCGGCCCGCCATCCTTATGTAGCCGTCCCGCATGACGATTTCCGCTACGTCGACCGGCACCTCCGTGCTGGCCGGCGGTTGGTACAAGAGCTCCGCCAACGTTCCGTCCGAGCGCATGTAGCTGGCCAGCACACCTCGCCCCTCTTCCTCTGACGGAACCACCACCGCAGCGCCGGCAGCATCGCCGAACAGCACACACGTCGCCCGGTCCTTCCAATCGGTGATCGCGCTCATCTTCTCCGGCGCCACACACAGTGCTGTCTCGATCTGCCCGGCGGCGATCAGTCCGCGAGCTACGCAGAGCGCGTACAGCCAGCCGCAACACGCAGCGCCGACATCGAAGGCGACGGCGCGATCCGCCCCGAGCATGGCCTGCACATCACACGCCGTGGCCGGGAGCAGGCGATCGGGCGTGGCCGTAGATACGATGAGCGCGTCCACGTCGGACGGCGCCAGGCCTGCTTCCTCCAGCGCGTTCTGGGCGGCGTAGCAGCCCATCTGGGCCACACCCACCTCGTCGCCCGCGATCCGCCGTTCCCGGATGCCCGTGCGCTCGAGGATCCACTCGTTCGACGTGTCGACCATCTGCTCGAGGTCGGCGTTCGTGAGCACCTTGGCAGGTAGCCACATCCCCGTCGACGCCAGGCGAATGGTGCGAGCCGCCACGTCTACGCCCTCGCGCTCACGAGCCCTGATAGCTCGCGCCTCAGGTGCTTGACCATGTCAATCTCCACCGATCTCGCCGCCACGCGCACAGCGTTCCGAATGGCACGGGCCGGTGAGTCGCCATGACAGATAATCGTGACCCCGTCCACTCCCAACAGGGGCGCGCCCCCGTGTTCTGCGTAGTCGAGGACGCGACAGATATTATGCAGATCCACGTCCAACTGCGCGCCGACGACCGCCTGGCTGACGAGCTGAGCGACGTGCGCTGCCACCGATTCGTAGAACTTCAGCACCACGTTGCCGACAAAGCCGTCGCACACGAGCACATCGCAGTCGCCCTTGACGATGTCGCGCCCCTCCACATTCCCAACGAAGTTGAGATCGCTCTGCTCAAGCAAGCGGTACGCTTCCAGCGTCAACTCGTTACCTTTGCCCGACTCCGCGCCGATGTTGAGCAGGCCGATGCGGGGCCGCGCTCGAGCTTCCAGATCCTGAATGTAGATGTGGCCGAGGTGCGCGAACTGCTCGAGCTGCTGTGCTCGGCAGTCAATATTCGCACCCGCATCGAGCATCAGCGTCGGGTGAGCTGCGACGGTCGGGAGCAGCGCCCCGATCGCAGGCCGATCCGTGCCAGGCAGCGCACCCAGAACCAGGATCGATGCCGCCACTATCGCACCCGTCGAGCCTGCCGAGATAAGCGCGTCAGCCTCGCCGCTCTTCTGTAACCCCACGCCACGCACGATCGAGCTGTCGGGCTTGCGACGCACCGACTCAACCGGCGGATCGCTCATCCCGATCCTCTGGCTCGCGGGAACGATATGCAGACGGTCCCTGGGAGCACCCAGCCCCAGCAGCTCCTGCCTGATCACATCGGGATCGCCCACCAGCAACAGCTCGAGATCAGCGTCAATGTGCTGAAGCGCCTCCACCGCACCCAGCACCGGAATGGCGGGCGCGTTGTCACCTCCCATCGCGTCAAGCGCTATCCGCATGGTGTCGCTGTCCAAGCGTCCCCGTGATCGCACCCGGCGAGCCCGCTCTCGCGTCTACGGATGACCGCGCCATCCTGTCTATGCCAGAGCGATGGACGAGACGGACTGACCGGGAGAAGGTGAGAGTAGCCAAAGCGCACAGGGTATCGGCACTCACCCGAATACACAATGAGCACGCCTCCCGCCTCCAATCGGGCGACGCGCTCCACGGCTCATCAGTTCCTGAGGCGTTCACGCGCCGCGCCCGACCGTCCCCCGATCTACCACTTCCCACCAGGCCGCGGCTTGGTATCTCAGGAGCCGACTACAACGGCGAATGCTAATACTCTGTTTCTACCTGAACGACCTCAGCGTCTCTGTAGTAGCCGCACGTCGGGCAGACCCTATGGGGGAGTTTCGGATCCCCACAGCGAGGGCAAGCCTGAGTCGCCGACACTTTCGCCTTCAGATGCGTGCGGCGCTTCCTCTTGCGCGCCTTGGATGTCCGTTTCTTCGGTACAGCCATCCTCTTCCTCGAAACCCGTTCCGCTCACGTTTCGCTGCGCAAACCCTGCAGCGGCCGCCAACGAGGGTCACGCTCCTCCGCCCTACAGCCACAGTCACCCTCATTGAGGTTCGCGCCGCAGCGCGCGCACAAACCCCTGCACCCCTCCCCACAAAGCGGATAGGCTGGCACCGTCAACAAGAACCGTTCCCTGAACGGCCTGCTCAGGTCCAGCTCATCCACCCACGGGGCCAGAGCATAGAGCGACACATCCTCATCGCTCTCGGAGGTCTTCGGGTGGAAAAGCAGGTCGAACTCGTCGCTGACCTCCAGCTCGAGCGGCTCCAGGCACCTGCGGCAAACCGCTCGAATTCGACCCGTCAGCGTACCGCGAACCACCACACCCCGGACCGCAGATCCCTCCGCGACCGCCTGGACTGCCACGGGTGTGGCCAGATCGACAGCCACGTCGTGCCAAAGTGCCTCGTCGCAGGCGATCTCGCCCCGCACCTCCACCGGCGCCCGCTCCAGACGCCGTAAGTCTACAATCAACACGGCCTGATAGTCTACAGGAGGGCCCCATCCCTGTCAACGCGGCAGGTCAAACCCGGAAGCGCCACCTACGCGCCTCCTAGCAGCTCCCGGGTCGAGAAGAAGAAACCCAGCTCCCACCGGGCTGTTTCGTCCGAGTCGGAGGCGTGGATGGCGTTTCGCTCCTTGTTCTCAGCACAGAGAGCACGGATCGTTCCCGCCTCGGCCTCCGCCGGATCAGTGGCGCCGATTACCTCCCGCAGCCGCGGCACCGCGTCCTCCCGCTCAAGGGCGAGGGCGAGAACCGGCCCGGAGGTCATGAACCTCTTCAAGGGCTCGTAGAAGGGCCTATCCCGATGTATCGCGTAGAACGCACCGGCCTGATCGGGGTCGAGCCGTAGAAACTTGGCGGCGCGGATCCTGAACCCCTCCTCCTCCAATCGCGCGAGGATGGGGCCGATCTTACGTCCCTCGACGGCATCTGGCTTGATGATGGCAAGTGCAAGACTCATAGCGAATTCTATACGGAGTGCTCAAGTAGTTTCCTGATAATGTCCGTGCGCGAAAGGAAGCCCACCAGCTTGCCCTCCCGAACGACCGGAAACTGGGAGACGCTCTCGGTCAGCATCGTCCCCAGCACATCCGAGATGAGTTGATCCTCGGAGAGGCACATCACGCTTCGCTGCATGGCGTAGCGCACCTCGACATCCTCGATCTCGGGCTGCTCTCCCTCTCGTGTTGCCGCGCCGAGGACCCGGGGGAGGAAGTGCTGCAGAACCTCCTGCTCGCCGATCATGCCCAGTACCTCACCGTTGTCACTGAGGACGGGGAGGCCTCGGCGCCGATGTCGCACCATGAGGTGCAGGGCCTCGGACAGAAGCGCCTCGGGAGAGACGGAGTGCACGTCGCGACTCATGAGGTCGTGGACGGTCAACTCCGGTCGGATCACGACATCTCTCTGCGTGACAAGCTCTAGGAACTCATCAGGCGACGTGGCTCTTGCCAAGCCTTCGGCGACCTCCGGGTTTCCCAGCAGCCGAGTCAGCCCCGCAAGGGTCTTTAGGTAGTATCTGGCAGCCGACCTGGGGGCGAGGATCAGGACGACGAAGACGGCCTCAGCAGCCTTGGGTGGAGCGAACGCGAACGGTCTCGGTGACGTGGCGATAGCGACTGCGAGCTCTTGCACCGCGTCGGTGCGGTAGTGGGCGAGAAGCGCATGGGGGCCGAGGGTCGGCAGAGCGCCAGCCGCGATCTCGGCGTCCACAAGCTCCTCTACAGCGGCCCGGTCGCTAATCAAGCCGGCGGCATCAAGCCGGTCCAGCAGCTGCGCGACGGCGTCCCGGTAGGTTTTCGCTTTCAGCCCAGCGAGGATGCGATCCGGCGCAAGGAGCCTGGCTATCGAGACCTGGCTAGACATTTAACTCTTTGGACACGATCGCCGGTACGTCGACGGGACGCTCGGCGACCTCGACACCGTTGTCGCGGAAGGTGGCGATCTTCTCCGCCGCCGTGCCCTGGCTGCCCGAGATGATGGCTCCCGCGTGTCCCATACGACGGCCGGGCGGCGCCGTGCGGCCGGCCACGAACCCCACGACGGGCTTGGAGAGATGCTCGCGTATGTGACGGGCGGCGTTCTGCTCATCGGCACCGCCGATCTCCCCGATCAGCACGATCGCTTCGGTCTGGGGGTCCTGCTCGAAGGCGTCGAGACAGTCAATGAAGTTGGTACCGATCACAGGATCACCGCCGATGCCGATGCAGCTCGACTGGCCGAAGCCCTCGCGAGTCAACGCCCAGACCACCTCGTAGGTCAGCGTCCCCGAGCGACTGACCACGCCGATCGGACCCGGCTCGACGATCTGGCCGGGAATGATACCCAGCTTGGCTTGACCCGGGGAGATCATGCCCGGGCAGTTGGGGCCAATGAGGCGCGCCCCCTGATCGGCCACGTAGCGCGTCGTCCTCAGCATATCGAGGACGGGAATCCCCTCGGTGATGCAGACGATGAGCTTGACCCCGGAATCCGCCGCTTCACAGATCGCACTCGCTGCGAACGCTGCCGGAACGTAGATGACGCTCGCCGTCGCACCTTCCTTGCGAACTGCCTCCTCGACCGTGTCGAAGATCGGGACCTTCCCATCGAACTTCTGACCGCCTTTGCCCGGCGTCACGCCCGCTGCAATCTTTGTCCCGTACTCAAGCATCTGAGCGGAATGGAAAGACCCATCCCGTCCCGTGATGCCCTGGACCACTACCCGTGTGCTACTGTCCGCGAATATCGCCATCGAAGTCGCACCCTTTAGCTAGTTCCCGGCCAGTTCAACCGCTTTCCGCACGGCTTCATCCATGTCGGTCATGGCGCTGAACCCGGCACCTTCAAGTATCCTGACGGCTTGTTGCTCGTTCGTCCCGGTCAACCGAATCGTAATCGGCACCTTCAGCTCGATGCCCTTGCTCGCCTCGACGATTCCGTTCGCTACATCGTCGCAGCGGGTAATGCCACCGAAGATGTTGAAGAGAATTGATTTGACCGCCGGGTCCGCCATGATGATCCGCAGTGCGGTAACGACCTTCTCCGGGCTCGACGAGCCGCCGATATCCAAGAAGTTGGCCGGCTCACCGCCGTAGTGCTTGACGAGATCCATCGTTGCCATGGCGAGCCCCGCGCCGTTGACGCAGCAACCCACGTTGCCCTCTAGCTTGATGTACGTCAGACCCTTGGAACGGGCCTCTACCTCTGCCGGCGCCTCGCTCTCGATATCGCGCAAGGCGGCAATCTCCTCACGACGTGACAACTCGTTGTCATCAATGTTGACCTTCGCATCGATCGCCTGCAGCTCGCCCGACGGGGTCGTGATCAGCGGGTTGATCTCGATGAGCGACGCACCCGCATCAACCATGGATGCGTAGAGCTTGCGGATGATATCCGCTGCCTGGCGCGCGCGGCCCGGGTCGCCCGGGTACAGCTTGTGGGCCAGCCGCGAAGCCTGATGAGGCAGTAGGCCGTACCGGGGATCTACGTGCTCCTTGAAGATCAGCTCCGGCGTCTTCGCCGCCACCTCCTCGATGTCAATTCCCCCCTCCGGTGATGCCATCAGCACCACGGTGCCAGAAGCGCGGTCCACGATCGCGCCCACGTACGCCTCGTGCTCGATCTCCTCGGCAGGTGTCACCAGCACTCTGGCCACTGTGAGCCCTTTGATCTGCATACCCAGGATCTTGCTGGCGGCTTCCTTGGCCTCCGCTGGCGTGGCTGCCAGCTTGACGCCCCCGGCCTTGCCGCGCCCGCCGGCGTGGACCTGCGCCTTCACGACGACCTTCGTGCCCAACTTGGCTGCGATCTTCTCTGCCTGCTCTGCAGTCGTCGCAACCTCCCCTGGAGGTACCGGGATGCCGTGTTGCCTGAAGATCTCCTTGGCTTGAAACTCGTGAATGTTCATGTCATCACTTGGTTGTGATCTCGGTCCCCGCCTCGCCCCTTAGGGCGGCCAGACCCTGATCGAGTCGCGCGATGAGTACTCGTCTGCCTCCGCCTTCGAGGAAACGGACCGCCGCCTCCACCTTCGGCCCCATGCTGCCGCTGCCCAGCTGATCGGTGCCCAGCAGGGCCTCTGCTTCCCCTAGTGACAGGTGCTCGATCCTTGTTGCACGCTCCGTACCGAAATCCTGGTACACCCCGTCCACGTCCGTCAGAACGAGCAAGGTGCTTGCCCCGATCTCGCAGCCCAACACCGCCCCCGCCAGGTCCTTGTCCACCACAACATCGACTCCCTCCAGACCCAGCGTCGGGTGCCAATACACGGGTACGCCGCCGCCACCGCAGGCAATTACAATGATCCCCCGATAGACCAAACGGCGGATCGTATTGCCCTCCACCGTCTCCAACGGTTTCGGGCTCGGCACGACCCGACGCAGCACACCGTTGCCGTCCCGCTTGACCACCCAGGAGGCCGCACGCAGTCGCTCCGCCTGTTCCTCCGTCAGTCCGCGGCCGATGTACTTGGTTGGATTCTGCATCTCCGGCGCCGCGGGATCCACCACCACCTGGGTGATCTGGGTGACTACTAGCCGGTACACGCCCTCTCGGCGCAGCCCGTTCTGCAGCGACTGCTGAATCATGTAGCCGATCCAGCCCGCCGTCGATGCCACCAGCACGCCCAGGGGAAGCTCCGGCAAGATATCGGCAGCCAGTTCGTTCCGCAGCAGCTCATCCCCCACCTGGGGTCCGTTGCCGTGGACGATCACGATGCGATAACCCTTCTTGGCTAGCTCGATGACGCCCTTCAGGCTCTCCCGCGTGTGCCGGAACTGATCGTAGACGGTGACGTTCTCCACCGGTGGGCCCAGGGCATTCCCACCCAGGGCCACGACGATCGTCTTGCGTGTTGCGACCATCCCCTCCCCCGTTCGGCCGACGACGAGACCTCTCTAGACCTCGAGCCCCTGGCCCCGCAGCCAGCCGTTCACCTCAGCGCGGATGGCCTCGAGTTGCTCCTCGCTGGCCGCCTCGAAGCGCAGCACCAGAATCGGCTGAGTGTTGCTCGCCCGGATCAGGGCCCAGCCGTCCTGCATACGGATCCGCGCACCATCTACATCGATGACGTCGTATTGCTGCTTGAAGTACTCGACGGCACAAGCGACGACCTCGAACTTCTTCTCATCCTCGCAGTCCACCCGGATCTCAGGTGTCGAGGCCGGGCGAGCCACGCCCTCGAGCAGGCGGGACAGCGGCCTGCCCTCACGCGAGATGATATCCACGAGCCGGCAGGCGGCATACAGCGCATCGTCGAAGCCGTAATAGTCGTCGGCGAAGAACATGTGACCGCTCATCTCCCCGGCGATCCGGGCGCCCGTCTCGCGCATCTTCTCTTTGATCAGCGAGTGGCCCGTCTTCCACATGATCGGACGCCCGCCGGCCTTGCGGATGCTATCCTCCAGTACCTGCGAGCACTTGACATCGAAGATGATCTGCTCGCCCCGACTCCTCCGCAGCGCATCGAGGGCGTAGATCAGCAACAGGTAGTCGCCACGCACGATCGTGCCGTTCTCATCGACCGCGCCGATGCGGTCAGCGTCGCCGTCGAAGGCGATCCCGAGCTCGGCACCGGTAGCACGGACTCGCTCGATGAGCTCGACGAGATTCGCATCAACCGTCGGATCCGGATGATGATTGGGGAAGCTGCCATCCGAGATGCAATAAAGGGCATCGACGCTTGCTCCGATCCCCTCCA
>JBDHKG010000098.1:0-13110 GCA_039586495.1 Gemmatimonadota bacterium
CTCCGGAGGCGGCGGCACGGAAGCGATCGGTCTTGGTGATCAGGCAGTTGGTCATCAGGCCGCCGTAGCTGTAGCCCATGACGCCCATGCGGTCGGGGTCGGCCCAGCCCTGCTGGACGAGGTGGTCGACGCCGGTGAGGACGTCGGTGGCGGGGCGTGAGCAGGAGTAGCCCTCGATGGCGTGGAGGAAGGCGTCGCCGCGGCCGGTGCCCCCGCGGTAGTTGGGCTCAAGGACCAGATAGCCGCGCGACGCGAGCAGCGCTGGGTAGTAGGCGAAGCCGAACGGTCCGAGGTTCTCGGTCCTGACCGACCAGGGCCCGCCGTGGATGTCCACGACCAGCGGCAGGTTGGCCTCACCGCGCTGGCCCGGCGGCCAATACAGGATGCCTTCAACCTCATCGCCCTCGCCGTTCGGCCAGCGGATCGCCTCGATCTCTGGCCTCGGCAGCGCGTTGAACGCGGCGTTGAAGTCGGTGACGCGACGGGCGTTCCTCAAGTCTCTCACGCCGCTCGCCATATAGACCTCTGGAGCGGACTGGTCGGTCACCAGAGCGAAGGCGATCAGCCTGCCGTCGGCGGAAGCCGACAGGTTGGAGAGGGCGCCGCGGAAATCCGTCAGCGGCTCGGCACGCCCCGCGTCGGGATCGACGCGATAGACGTTCGTGCGGGTGGAGACGACCGCGTTGGTCAACAGCGAGCCGTCGGGCAACTGCACGAAGTTCCCGTTAGCGTAAGGTGGACCCAGCTCGCCGTCGAAACCTGGGGCCACGTTCTCGACCCGTCCGTCCATGGCAATGCGAAAGATGCGTGCCTGGGTCCAGCGCCCCCGTGTCGCGTCCACGTAGCCGAGGCCGGTCGCGTACAGGCCTTCGCCTCTGCGGCGCCACTGGATGAGGTTTTCCTGCACGAAGTTGTGGGTTAGCTGGCGAACGTCGCCCTCACTGTTTAGAGGAACGAGAAACAGCTCGTTCTCAGCGAAGTCGTTGTAGAATCGCTGCGGTTTCGAAAGCGCGCCCGAGACCAGGGCGATCCAGCTGCCGTCCGGCGAGATCCGCAAAGTCGCGACGGGGAACTCGACGGTAGCGATCCGCTCGGCAGGTCCGACTTCCGAGGCGAGTGCCACGCGCTCGACCGTCGAGGGCTCGGGCGCTGCGGCGAAGCGCATCACGTCACCGTAGAATGCCTCATAGGCCTCTTTCTCCTCCGGTGTCTGTGGGAGGGGCGCCGCGAAGATGATCTCGCTCCCGGCCGGCACCCAGTCATAGGTCGAGATCCCGTCGCTGAAGCGCTCCGGGTCAGTAAGTCGCCAGGGCTCACCGCCCCGCATGTCGAGGACCCAGAGCTGTGTGCTCTCGCCGTTCGGTCGGCTGGAGAGGAACGCCAAGTAGCGGCTGTCGGGTGACCAGCGGAGCTGCGAGTACGAGCGCGCCGAGGCGGCGAGCCGCACCCTCCCGGTCACGCGCGCGCGCCGGTCCAGGTCGATCCGCCAGATCGCCGATTCGCGCCGGTTGCGCTCGAAGTTGTCGGCCTGGCTAACGAGCGCCACGTATCGGCCGTCGGGCGATACCGCGACCTCGCTGAAGGCGGTGACGCTGAGGAAGTTCTTGATGGGGTAGCCTGGCTCTTCTTGTGCTTGCGCGCTCGCTGCGGTCATGCTGGCGGCCAACAGCGCGAGGGACACGATGGCTACGGCGGTGCGCATCGGCGGCCTCCTCTCGTATGGACGAGTGTGTTGTAGGGTGACAAGAACGTAGCTGTTCGCGGCGAGACTTGCGATAGGCGCCCCGGCCAGGTAATAGGGCGCTATGGCCGTCTATGAGAAGAGCGCGCTGGACCTAATTGGGAACACGCCGCTGGTCCGGCTCGATCGCATCCGTGCTGGAGCGGGCGGCGTGTTTGCCAAGGCGGAGTTCGTGCAGCCGGGCGGCAGCGTCAAGGACCGCGCAGCGCTCTGGATTATCCGGGATGCCCACGCCAGCGGACGGCTCGTGCCAGGGCGATCCGTAGTCGAGATGACGAGCGGCAACATGGGAGCGGGTCTGGCGGTGGTCTGCAACGTGTTGGGGCACCCGCTCATGGCCACGATGTCGGAGGGCAACAGCCCGGCGCGGGCGCGGATGCTGGAGGCGTTGGGCGCGGAGGTCGTGCTCGTCCCACAGGTGGAGGGCACGCCTGGCCGGGTGACAGGCGCTGACATCCGGGCGGCGACGGAGCGTGCGATCGAGATCGCGCAGGAGAGAGGCGCCTTCTATGTCGACCAGTTCAACAATCCCTCATGCGTGCGTGCCCACGAGGAGAGCACCGCCCCCGAGATCTGGGACGCGCTGGGCGGTGAGTTCGATGCGTTCGTGGCGGCAGTGGGCACAGGCGGGACGTTCGTCGGCGTGAGCCGGTTCCTGAGGAGGAAGAGGCCGGACATATGGTGTGTCGCCGTCGAGCCTGAAGGGGCGGAGGTGCTAGCGGGAAAGGAGCTGAGGAGCCCGGAGCACTTGCTTCAGGGCACGGGTTACGGGTTCGTGCCTCCGCAGTGGGACGCGAGCCTGGCCGACGAGTTCATCGCGGTCTCAGACGAGGAGGCTATGAGTTTTCGCTGGCTGCTCGCGAAGAAGGAGGGATTGCACGTCGGCTACTCGGCAGCTGCCAACGTGTGTGCCGCGGTGAAGTTGATCGAGAGCGGCCGCCTCGGCCACCGTCCGACGGTGGCGACCATCCTGTGTGACACCGGTCTGAAGTACTAGCAGGCTGCTGAAAAAGGGACGCGGTCCTTGGTCGGCGCCGGGGCTCCCCCTTGCTTCACCGCTCGCGTGCGCCTCAAGAGGTCGTGGTACCGCCCTTGGCCGCTCGCGAGTATTTTTTCAGCAGCCTGCTAGACGAGTAGGGTGCCGCGCCGAGAGGGTCGTTTCGTTTCACCGCTCGCAGGTCGGCGGCAGGAGTCCGCTCGCTCCACCGGCAGCGCTGGCTCGACCGGTTCAGTCTCGGCTCGACCGTCGGGTGCGCTGGCGGCGACGCTTGGCGGCTTTGACGCAGTTTCTTGAGGGCCCGCTCGACACTGTCGGTCTCCGAGAGTACGACACTGACCATGTAGTTGCTCATCTCCTCTGTCGCGCGTCGTCAGGTCCCTCCTTTCCAGTGAAAACGGGGCTCCGGCTAGAAGCGAGTCTCCCGGCGACCCCGCGTAAGCAACTGGGCTCCTCCTCGGCTCCTGGTGGAGTTGGGAGGGCTGAAGTATTTGTTATTAAATAGCTTATCCGGGTCGGCGGCCATTGTCCAGTCCACCGTGCCGGCCCTCGTCACTCGGGTCGGAACAGCTCCGTGCGCGCCCGGTACTTGCGGGTGGAGAGCCCGATCAGGCGGATGAACAACCGCTTGAGCCCGCGACCGACGGCGCCGCCGAAGTCACTCTCCTCGGAGACCTCGCCGCGCAACCAGTGCTCGAGCTCGTCGAGGTCTCCCAGCGACAGGATCTCGACTTCGAGGCGTGCCTCGTAGTAGTAGGTGCCGGTGCGGGGGTTGGGCCCGGCGATGGGTGAGACGTACCAGCGTTCCACGGCCTGGGCGGCCGCCTCGAAGGTGGCGAACCACTCATCGGCATCGGGGTCCCAGGAGCGGGTGAGGTTGTAATCGCTGGAGAGCGGTTCTTGATAGAGGATCAGCGACCAGGCGGCGCGATCCACGAGCCCGTCGGCGAGAAACCGGTCGTGCCAGAGCTCGAGCTGGAAGTGGAAGCGGAGCGGCAGGCCTGAGAGGAGTGGGCGGATGAGCGCGGAGTCGGAGAGCAGGTCGACCGGTCGGACAGCGGCGCGCCAGCCATTCTCAGGTGTGCCGGGTGAGAGGGACAGATGTGGCTGTTGGGCCGCCGCCGGGAGCACGGCGGCCGGGACCGCGGCGACTGCCGCCGCGATCAGAATCTGCCGGTGAGCCTGACGAAGAAGTTGAATCCTCCCGATCCTGTGAAAGGATAGGCGAGGTACACACCGAGGCCGCCGAAGTCGAGTCCGGCGCCCACGTCCGCTACCCAGTTGTCACTGCTACCGAGATAATCGAAGAAGCTCTCATCCGTGTCCCAGGCGGCGCCCGCGTCATAGAAGAGGACGATCGTGGGCTCGAATTCGACGCTGAAGATGTCAGGGTCGAAGTCTGGGAACTGCTCGTAGTCCCAATGGAAGCGGAAGTCCAGGCCGCTACGGTACTCAGCCTGGAACAGGAAGAAGCGCTGGCAGCCGTAGGCGGGCTGGTTCGCGAACTCGGGATTACTGCGGGCGCTGCAGTCTAACTGCAGCTGATCGTACGCGGGCAGGCTCCCCACACCACCGATGACGTGCTGGCGCTGTGCCGGAAGGCGCTCACTACCGATCCGGCCGCCGCCGACGGCTCGTAGAGCGACCATCGAGTTGCGGCTGACGCGTGTGTAGCGTCTGAAATCGAGGAAGAAGTGAGTGAACTCGGCGTCTGCCCCGCTCAATTGGCCGCCCACGGCGCGCTCGACGCGAGCCCGGTTATACCAGCCCGCCCAGGGGTCATCCGGGTCGTTGCGGGTGTCGAGTCCGAGGGTCAGCGCGACGCTCTGCAGGTCGCCCTGGTCGATCGCTGCGTTCGGCTGATAGTCATCGTCTGTGTTGAAGAGGACCGTCCAGACGTTGCGTGTCGCGAGACTGCGCTGCCTCTCGTCACGGTATTCGACGGAGCCGGAGAGGCTACGGAAACGCCAGCCGAGCTCTCCGTACCAGCCTTCGCGCTCGTAATAGTCGCGATAGTCGCGGCGGAAGAGAAAGAGCGCCAGCGAGTTCTCGAGGTTGGTGAGCCGCCATCTCTCGATGGGGTCGGTGATCGACTGCAAGCCGCCCTCGAGCCAGATGTCGCGATGGCCGCCGAGCCACTGCCGGGCCCGCACCTGGTAGCCGATGTCTTCCTCCCTGGGGTCGAAGCCGGCTTGTGTGCGGTAGATGAGCAGCGCCTCGATACGCAGTGGGTTGCGGCCGCCGGTGGTGATGCGCGGCCCCATCGCGAGGGGCAGCGCTTCGATCCGGTTGTACGCACGGGCTGAGACGTAGATCTCACTATCGCCCATGGTCCAGCGCGGCAGTCGGAGGCGCCTGGGACCGCGCCACACGTGACGTTCACGTTCCGAGCCCAGGTATTCGATCTCGCCGTCGGTCCAGCGGTAGCGGAAGACGGCCATGTATGTGGTGACAACGCCGGCTACGTAGCCCTCGTCGAGGCCGCTGACCACGCCGCCAATGATGGTCAAGTCGCCCTCGATGCGGGAGCCCTCTAGGAGTCCGACGTCGCCGTTCAGCACGACCACGTCGCCTTCGATGCGACCGGCCAGCTCGACCGGTCCACCGAGGATGGCGACATCACCGATGATGGTACGCTCGGCCGGTATGCGGGTCCGACCGGTAAAGCGGATGGTGCTGGGGCGGTTATAGAACTCGACCACTGTCCGGGCCACGCGTCTGGGCAGCTCCTGACGGGGTGCTTGCGCGCGCACGCCCACCCTGACCGTGTCCTGGGCCGCGAGGGCTCCCGGCCCGGCGAGGAGCAAGGTGGACGCGAGTAGGATCCTGTGCACCGCTTTCATGGGGCTCCTCCGGATAAGCAAACTGCTACATACGCCCGTTTGGAGCAAACCCGGTGCCGGCACCGCTGCCTCGAGAGGCCAGTCGCTACGCGCCTGGCGGGGTAACGGCGGTTGGGGGTCGTGTCATTTGGAAACGTCCGGCGTGCTCGAGACGCACAGGCCGTCAGCTCTGGCTGGACTCGTCCCGCTCGATCCCCAGACGCTTGATCCGCCGGTAGAGATTGGGCCGGTCGGTGCTCAGGCGGCGCGCGGCCTCGGCAATGTTGCCACCGGCGGCGGTCAGCGTCTGCCGGATGAGGGCGCGCTCGTAGCCTTCAAGCATCTCGGAGAGCGAGCCGCCCTCCTCCACGGCGGGCTCAAGCCCGGCGTGGCGCCCGCGAGGCAGCACCGAGTCGATCTCGGCGGCCCCGATAGTCTGTTCCGGGTAGAGGATCATGAGCCGTTCGACGGCGTTGCCGAGCTCCCGGACGTTGCCGGGCCAGTCGTAGGCCAGGAGCGCGTTCATGGCGGCGTCGCCAAAGACCGGGGGTCTCAGCCCGTGACGCGCCCGGAAACGCTCGACGTAGTGAGCGACCAGCAGGGGGATGTCGTCCTTGCGGTCGCGCAGGGGTGGGATGTGGATCGGCATGACATGTAGCCGGAAGAAGAGATCCTCACGGAAGCGCCCCTCTTCGACTTCGGACTCCAGATCGTGGTTGGTGGCGGCGATGATCCGCACGTCCACGGGGATGACCTCGCTGCCGCCGACCCGCTCGATCTCGCCCGCCTCGATCGCGCGCAGCACCTTGGCCTGGGCCTCGGCGCTCAGGTCGCCGACCTCGTCGAGGAACAGCGTGCCGCTGTGGGCCAGCTCGAACTTGCCGCGCCGCTGCCCCGTCGCGCCGGTGAAGGAGCCTTTCTCATGCCCGAACATCTCGCTCTCGATGAGGTCGCGGGGGATCGCTGCGCAGTTGATGCGCACGAAGGGCCCGCGGCCGCGTGCTGAGATACCGTGAATCGCCACGGCCACCAGTTCCTTGCCGGTGCCGCTTTCACCGGTGATCAGCACGCGCGAGTCAGTGGAGGCCACCCTGCGGATCAGCGCCTTCACCTCTTCCATGGCCGCGCTCTTCCCCACCAACTCCTGGCCCGGCTCGAGCTCTTGGCGCAGCGCACGGTTGAGGTCGCGCTGGCGCCGCAGCTCCAGCGCGGAGTTCAGTGTGATGAGCACCGCCTCCGGCGTGAGCGGTTTCTCGAGGAACTGGAAGGCGCCGAGCCGCGTGGCCTCCACCGCATCGCTCAGGGTCGCCTGCCCGCTCATCATGACCACCGGGACCTCGGGCCAGCCGTCGGCGATGCGCTCCAGCACCTTGAGCCCGCTGCTGCCCGGCAGCGCCAGGTCGAGGAGCACCGCGTCGGGCTCCTCGGCGGCTATCTTGCGGAGCGCCTCTTCACCCGATTCCGCCTCGGCTGTGGTGTAGCCCTCGGCCTCGAGCAGGCTAGCGACCAGCCGGCGGATGTTGCCTTCGTCGTCGACGATCAGGATGCGTGTCATCTTGCGCTATAGCATACCCGCTAGGTACAGCTCGAACATAGGGTCACCCGACTCGGGGAACGCAAGGTCGGCGCGCAGGGCACCCCAGAGAAGACTCACGCCGGCGCCCACTGACCAGAACGAAACGTCCCCCGGCCACTCTTCGGTGTTGCCTGCCCAGGCGAAGTCGGCGAAAACGACGGGTGCGATCGCTCCGCGCTTGTAGGCCGCTTCGATACGCCCTGCCCAGAAGGAATCGCCCTGGCCGACCGCGTATTCGTACCCCCGTAGCGTCTGCAGGCCGCCGATTCGCCACTCTCGCTGCAGCGGTACTTCGCCGCCAGTCCAGCCGGCGCCTGCGGCCAGCGCGATCGAGATGAGTCTGCCGAGGTCGACGCGGCCCTGCAACGCGGCTCGGGGCTGAACGTACTCGATGGAGCCGGGCCCCGCACCGACCTCGACGCCCAGCGTCAACTCCGCACGGTCGGTAGGGCGCGTCCACTCACCGAGGTAAAGGGTGCCTCCTACATCGCCGCGCCAGAAACCGCCCTCAACCGCCGGCGGGTTGGGTCGGAAGATCGAATCCTCCCAGATCCTGGGGAGTGCGACCTGGGTGTTACGATCGACCGATTGGTGGTCCTCGTAGCCCACGCCGACCTGGCCACGTAGTCTGCCCCAGCGCTTGCCCAGGGTCAACGCCGCGCCGCTCGCGCGGTAGTAGTCCGCATCGTCACGCCCGAGGAATAGGGCGCGGAGGGCGTTGCCATAAGCGCGTCTCTCGTCGGTCAGGGTTGAGCTCGCCAGGTGGAGTTCACTGTAAGCGCTGAGATCGATGCGGGCACCCGGGGCATCGTAGCGCAGGCCCAGCCTGCCCTTGGGCTCCAGATCCGCCAGTCCGAATCCCACACTGCCACCCACCGACCAGAAGGCGCGCCGCGGGATATCCCAGCGCGCCGACAGACCGAGGCCGAGCGCCTCGACACGATTGTAGCGGATCAGTTCGGGGAGGCGATCGTACTGGATGGCGAAGGCCTTGCGACCGACAATCTCGGGCGCCAGCTGCCGAGCGCGCCGCTCCAGCTCCGCTGCGGATGGGAGCGTGATTCGGGACGCGGGCGTCTCCAGCGGCCGGTCCCATTCGTCGTAAGCGAGCAGCGAGTCGTCGGGCGGGCGGATGATCTCCCACCCCCCTTGCCAGGGCCCGGCCGTGACCGTCGTGCGGGCGCGAGCGCTGTCCTCCGGCTCGTCCTCTGACCCGATCGTTATCGTCAGCCTCGCGTCGGGGTCGCGCTCCGTACCCTCCTCTCCGCCAGTCGGGCGCGGCGCGCGCGCCGAGTCAGGCGACAGCCAGGCGATCGGCTCGCCGCTGTTCACGTGGTAGCGGCCGAACTCACTGCGGAAGACGATGGGTACGGCGACCTCGCTGATGAAGGGGATCTCGACCATGAGCTCGAGCTCCTGGCGGTGCGGCAGCCAGTAGCGCGACTCCCACAGTCCGTGCTCCAGCGTGGCGGAGACGGAGAGGATACGGTTCGCCCAGGTCGAGCCCTGGGGGTGATCTTCGTCGGCCCAGAGCGGTTTCCCGACGAAGCGGATCTGCATGGCGCCGACGTCGCCGGTTTCCGCCGCTACCCAGAGCGATCCGACCACGAGCGCTTCGTCGCCTCGGATCGGTACGGCCTTCACCTCCACGAGCTCGACCTGTCCAGTGGGGGTGAGGAGCGTTACGGTGTCTCCGAGCTCGTAGCGGTAGTAGCGATCGGCGCCTTGGGCGAAGGGGTGAACGGCCGCACGGGTTGGCAACTCGATGCTGCCGAGCACCCGCAGGCTGTCGCCGGGTGCGGTGGCCACGAACCACGGTTGGCTGAAATCGAGGCCTGCTTCAGCGTCTCTGCCGAAAGAGGTCACATAACGCTGGCCCAGCATGCGGATCTGCAGGCCACTCTCCCGCTGCCAGCTTACGGCGGAGGCGAGCTCGCTGGCGATCAGGAGTTGGGGCGGCGCCAGGCGATCCACGATCAGCCCGGCGCTGACCAGCGTGTTGAGGCGGGAGCGGTAGTCGATGATCGTAGTGTCCGGGTGGCTGTGGCGCCGGCGGGCCAGCTCGACGATGTCCTGGCCGCGCGCCTGCGTGAGCGGCAGGTGAAGCAGGATCAGCAGCGCGCCCGCTCCGCGTGCCAGTCGGCTCCCTACGCGTCGCGCTGAGCCAACGTGGGCGTTACGGTCGTATCGAGCTGAGTACATCCGTTGCCCAACCGTCCAGGCTCACCAGCCTGCCGTTGCGCCATACGAGCCGGTAACGCTCGAGCCGTTCGTCCCAGTCGGGGTTGGCCCCGCTGGTGAGCCAGTCCTGTATCCATTCGTTCTCAGGCACTGCGCCGAGTGCCGCTGTCAGGCTCTCTTGGTTGACATGTGTGCCGCGGCGCGCCTCCTTCAGCGCGCGCTCCAGGGAACCGCTGCGGTCTTGGAAGCCTAGGTCGAGCAGGAAGGCCGCTGCGGCGCCGCCGTCGTAGATGTAGTGGTAGACGTCGTCCTCCCAGAAGTCCGCCTGGGCCTCGGCGATCGACCGTTCGCCGTAGAGAGGGCTCTCGCGATAGCGCGTCAGGCGCGCAGCGATCTCGTCCAGGAAGTCCTGCGGCGCGATCAGTTCGCCGACCAGCAATGTTTTCAAAGCCACGTAGTCGGTGAAGCCCTCAGCGAACCACGAGGGTTGGGTACCCCGGAAGCGGAAGGCTGTGGGGATGTACCAGTGCAAGAGCTCGTGCGCCGTGGTGTACATCCAGCGCTGGAATTCGAGCTCGCCGGGACCGGAGCCTCCCACGTAGACGATCGCGGACTTGCCGATCACCTGGCCGCCGGTGCTCAGGCCCGGGACCCCCGGGGGCACGCGGCCGGCTCCCAGGAGGTGGTCACCGCCGGCCCAGCCGTCGCTGGCGATGCGGTGCAGCGCGCCGGCGATCTGGTTCACGGCGTTCACCACCCGCTCGTCGGGGACGGGCCAGCGGCCGTGGATGGCGGTGGTCAACGACCTCGGCCCCAAGCTCTGCCGGTGGGTGCGCAGCCGACCGACGACGAAGACCGCGCCCATGATGTCCTCGGTCTCGTAGCCGGTGCCGGCGCGGCGTTCAATGGTGGCGACGCGCCAGCTGCCGGGCATGCCGCTGAACCAGAGGCGCGCACGTTGCGGGCCGCGACGCGGAGCACCGACCCAGACGCGCGGCAGCAGGTCGGCGCCGAGCAGGTGGCCGCCGTCGGCGTCGAGCTGGGAGGCTCGGTGGTAGAAGTGCGACTCCTCGGGCGGCGTGAGGACCGTCGTGAAGGCGACGGTGACATGCTCCGCGTGTGTGGCCTCGACGATGTGGTGCGCGGGGCCCAGCTGACCGGCGCCCAGAGCGACGCGCAAAGCACCGCTGGCCCCCCAAGCCTCGAGCCTGCGGAGCCGAGACTCGAGTCCGGGGTAGCCGTCCCACTCGCCGCGGAAGAGGAGGTGGATCGAGTCCGGTGCCGGCAGGTCGATCTCCAGGCGAGCTTCAACGCTGTGTGTAGCCGGATCGACGCGCAGGCGATACTCGGGGATCACGTCGATCGGGGCACGCGCAGGTTCTTGCGTTGGGCGGGGCGCAACAGCTTGGTCGGGAACGGCGCCCCGGCTCTCGCGTCGGGTGTCGCGGCTCGCAGGTTCGCGGCACGAGGCGAGCGCCAAGACGCCCAGCAGGAGGGCGAAGCCGCGCCTCATCCGGAACTTCGCGGTCTCACGGGCAAGCGCACTACGAAGCATGCCCCCTCATCGCTGCTTCTCAGCTCGATCTCGCCGCCGTGGGCTCGGACCGTCTGCCGCACCAGCGCCAGCCCAAGGCCGGTGCCCTTCTTCCTGGTCGTGAAGTCGGGATCCCAGATTCGCTCACGGTGCTCGGCTGGAACGCCAGGACCGTTGTCGGCGATGGCGACTTCCACCGTGCCATCGCTCAAGGTGATCGTCACATCGATGCGGGCGTCGGGCTGATCACCCAGTGCCTCCACCGCGTTGCCCAGCAGATTTCGGAAGGCACGGCTCAAGGCTGCCAGGTGCCCTTCCACTCGCGGCAGCGCCGCCTCGGCGGTCAGTGTGCCCGTGACCGAATCGGGCAGATCGCTTGTCATCAGCTCGCCTAGCATCTCCTCCAGATCGATCTCACTGGTCGGACCCTCCGGCAGCCGACCCAGCTGGGAGAAACTCCGCGCCATCTCGTCGAGCCGTTCCGCTTCCGCCGCTATGACGCGCAAGGGCTCGTCCAGCGCTTCGACCTGGCTCCGGCCTGCGAGATGCCGCGCTTGCCTGAGCGCCAGCATCAGCGGCGTGAGCGGGTTCTTGATCTCGTGGGCGACGCGCCGGGCCATCTCGGTCAGGCCGCGCAGGCGTTCCGCCTCGAGCGCCTGGCGCCGCCCCTCGGCGAGACGCTCCGCCATGTGACGAAAGGCGTCTCGCAGCACGGCGAACTCCGGCGGCCCCTGCGCGTCGGCCGCCCGCGGCCGGGGCAGCGGCTCGGCGCGGGCCACACGCCCGGCCCAATCGACGACCTCACTCACCGGCCGGCCCAACCCGCGGGCGAGCTGGCGTGCCGCCAGGGCCGCGACGGCGGCCAGGGACAGCCCCAGGACCAGAGCCACCCAGGGCAACGCGCGGGCCAAGCGCCCAGCGATCAGATCCCAGCGGCGGGCAAGACGAACGGAGCGGGACAGCTCTTCCTCGTGCTCGGCAGCCGCCGCCCGCACGAGCGAGTCGGCGCCCGCGCCTTCCACCGCCTCGAGGAGATCGCGGCCCGTATCGCTGACTCCTCTCCAGGCGCCGGCGCCGCCAGCGAGCTCCACGTAGTTGCGCAGTCCCCAGGTCGCCAGCCCGAGCAGCGCGACCGACGGGACGGCCGACAACAGAAAGAGCATAAAGAAGAGCCGGGTCGCGAAGGGTAGCCGGCGTTGTCGCATCTTCCCCTACGGCAGCTCCAGGTACGGGGATTCAGGCGAAGAGGGCCTCGTAGACCCGGGTCGCCACACCCTGGAAGTCACCCGACGTGTCGACGGAGATCAGGTGCTCCGCTTCGTCGGGACTGGGCGCCTCATAGGCTGCGCGCTGGTCGTCCAGCAGCTCGATCCGCCCATCGGTGATCGGCCGGTTGGGGCTGGAGAGCCGCGCTTTGAGCACCTCTTCAGGCGCGTTGCACTCAACGATCGCGAACATGGCTTCCCGCTCCGCCGCGGCTTCCCACGCCCAGGCGCGATGGCGTGCCTTCGACCATGAGGCATCCAGCACAACGGAGTTCCCCAGGGCGAGCTCGCTGCGGGCCTCATCGACCAGCGCGCGGTAGGCCCGCTCGGTCCAATCGTTCGCGTAGATGCCGGTTCCGAAGGGCACGCGCTGCTCCTCTTCCGGAGCGAGTCTGGCGAGCTGCTTGCGGACGACGTCGCTATGCAGCACGCGGGCGTCGGCACGCCGGCCCAGCTCGTGTGCCTGCCGGGTCTTTCCAGTTCCCATCAGCCCGGTGACGAGAACCAGGCGCGTTCGTAGACGCAGCGCGTCGGTCAGCGATTGGTCGAAGAAGCGTCGCGCCTCTTCCGTTGCCGTGGCCTTCTCCCCGGCGCTCGGCCCCGGCTGATCGATCACGAAGGAACGGACCTTGCCGCGTACGTAGGCGCGGTACGACTCGTAGAAGCGGAGCAGGGATGGCAAGCGCTCGTCATCAGAGTGCTGGTAGTACGCTTCGAGGAACGCTTCGGCGAGCTCGTGAGCGCCGCGATTTCGCAGGTCCATGGACAGGAAGGCGGTGTCCGCCAGGGTGTCGGAGTATCGGAACCGCTTGTTGAACTCAATGCAGTCCAGGATGTGCGCGGCACCCGTCTCGCGGTCGATGAATATGTCGTCCGTCTGCAGATCGCCGTGGCAGTCACGGACACGGCCCTCGCTGATGCGCCGCTCGAAGAGGTCAGCATAGGCGCGCATGTAGCGCTCGATCTCGTCGCGGCAGGTCTGCCAGGTCCTGTA